>JAWXBX010000298.1:0-2859 GCA_034440415.1 Gemmatimonadota bacterium
CTCCCCGAGTTCCCGCTTCCCTGTTCCCCACTGCCACGTTCCCGTAACTTCCAGCATGATCTCCCTCCTCGATATCATCGGTCCCGTCATGGTCGGCCCGTCGTCCTCGCACACCGCGGGGGCCTGCCGGATCGGCCTCTTTGCGCGCGGACTACTTGATGGAGCGCCCCAGACGGCGAAAGTCGAACTCCACGGCTCGTTCGCCCGCACCGGCGTGGGGCACGGCACCGACCGCGCCATTGCTGGTGGCCTGCTCGGCTTTTTCCCGGATGACGAGCGGTTGCGGGAGAGTCTGGAGCTGGCAGAGAAGGCAGGACTTGCCATCAGCTTCAGCAATACCAAGTTGCGGGGTGAGCATCACCCGAACACGGCGCGAATCACCCTGAGCCGGGATGGCCAGCAGACCGTCGTAATAGGCTCGTCCATTGGCGCCGGCCGGGTGGTGATCACCAGCGTGAATGGCTTTGCTGTCGAGGTGACCGGCGCCTTTCCCGCGCTGGTGTTCGTCGCCCAGGATGTCCCGGGCATCGTGGCCGCCGTCACCACGATCCTGGCCCGGCAGGGCGACAACATCGCCACGCTGCGGGTCTCGCGCCGGCGGAAGGGCGGCGAGGCCATCCATATCTACGAGCTGGACCAGCCGGTCAGCGCCGCCGCGCTCGAAGCGCTCCGCGCGATTCCCGCCGTCAGCAGCCTTCACGCCATTCCCAGGATCGCCTGATGTTCGATGCACTGCTGGAAGCGGTGGAACAGGCCGAGCGTGAGGGGATCTCGCTCGGGGAACTCGCGTTGCGCACCGAGGCGGAGAGGGGGCTGCACAGCCGGGCGGATGTCGAGGCCGCCCTGCTGCGGGCGCTCAACGTCATGCGTGGCGCGGTCGAGCGCGGGCTGCAGGGCGACTTGCGCAGCGTCTCGGGCCTCGTCGGCGGTGATGCCATCATGCTGGCCCACGCCGTCGGGCCGCTCAAGGGCACGGTCTTCACCGACGCGCTCGCGGCCGCGCTGGCGGTGCAGGAAGTCAATGCCGCGATGGGGGTCATCGTCGCCGCCCCGACCGCCGGTGGCGCCGGCGTCCTCCCCGGCGTCATGCTCGGCCTGGCGAAGCATCATGCCTTTTCCGACGCGGACCTGGTGCGCGCCCTGGCGACGGCGGGACTGGTCGGCGCGGTGGTCGCGAGCCGCGCGTCGCTGTCCGGCGCTGAAGGCGGCTGTCAGGCGGAGACCGGCGCGGCGGCCGGCATGGCGGCGGCCGCGGGTGTCGAACTGCTGGGCGGAAGTCCCAGCGCCGCGATGCACGCCGTCGCCCTCACGATGCAGGGCACCCTCGGGCTGGTCTGCGATCCGCTCGGCGGGCTGGTCGAGGTGCCCTGTGTCTATCGGAATGCGACCGGTGCCGCGATGGCGCTCGCCGGCATCGAAATGGCGCTGGCCGGTGTCCGCTTCCCGATCCCGGTCGATGAGGTGATCGACACCATGGGCGAGATCGGCCGGACAATGGATGTCCGGTACCGCGAAACGGCCGGGGGTGGCCTGGCCGCGACGCCGACCGGCCGAAAGCTCGCGAAGGACCGCCTGGTGCAGCTCAAGAAGGGCGGCGGTTGATCCGGGCGTCGCCACCTGAAACATCCTGCAACATGCTCGCGTACGAGCCCCACCGATCCGGGGCCGGGTCAGCCGAAACAACTACTTAAAGAGGCAGGACTGAAGGATGGGCGCAGCCGAGGTCTTCATTCCCATTACGTTTTTCGTGATGATCGGGCTGGTTTTCATCTCGCGGGGCGAGATTGGCAAGGCGATCGCGCACGCAATCAAGGCCGCTGCCTCGGGCAAGAATCCCGATGCCGGGGAGTGGCGCGGGGAAGTCGCCGAGCTGCGGCAGGAGCTGGAACAGGTGCGGCTGGAGCTGGCGGAGACGCATGAGCGACTCGACTTTACCGAGCGCCTGCTGGCGCAGGGCCGTTCGCCCGAAAAGCTGCCCGGGATGGAGCGATGAACCCGGCTGACGCGATCGTCGCCATCGGGGGGATGATCACCGGGATCATCGTCACCGGGCTGATCGTTTGGGGCATCGTCCACGGCATTCGGGTACAGGCCAATGCCAGGACCGGGCGACCCGATCCGGCGCTGGAGCAGGAGGTCTCGGCCCTGCGGGATCACGTCGACGCCATGCAGCAGCAGCTCAACGAGGCGCAGGAGCGGATCGATTTCAGCGAGCGGCTGCTGGCGCAGCAGCGCACGCCCGAGCGGTTGCCCCGGGCCCAGGGGATCGCCGAATGAACGAGAATGTCATTGCGGTCTTCGGCATGCTGACCGGGGTCATCACCAGCGGGCTGTTCTTCTGGTGTATCGTGCAGGTGGCGCGGAGCGAGATTGGTCAGGCGCTGGCCCGCCGGATTCAGGGGCGGCACGGCTCGATGGACTCCGAGCTGCTGGGGGAGGTAGGGGCGCTGCGGGACCAGGTCGAGTACTTCAGCCAGCAGCTGACCGAGACGCAGGAACGGGTTGAATTCACCGAGCGCCTGCTCTCCCGCGGGCGGGTCGAGAGTTCGGGCGAGGCCTGAGATGGACTGGGAAGGGATTCTGGCGATCGTGCTCATCTTCGGTGGAGGGACGCTGACGGCCATCTCCTTCAGCCCCATCGGGCGGGCGTTTGCCGAGCGGATCCGTGGCGGCGCTGAAGATCCGGCGCCGGATCCCGTGCTGTACGAGGAGATCGAGCGGCTGCGGGCCGAGCTGTCCGAAATGGGGGAACGGATAGACTTCACCGAGCGGCTGCTGGCCAGGCACCGCGACGAGGAGCGGATGCCGGGAGGTACCACGTGATTGCGCTGGGTCTGGTTCAGGGCATTCCTCCCGTTC
>JAWXBX010000299.1:0-5213 GCA_034440415.1 Gemmatimonadota bacterium
CCTCAGATACAGTGCCGGCATCAGGAACAGGTTCAGCGCCGTCGAGGTGACCAGCCCCCCCAGGATCACCACCGCCATCGGATGCTCGATCTCGTGCCCCGGGCGATTGCCGCCCAGCACGATCGGCACGAGTGCCAGGGCGGTGACCATGGCGGTCATCACAATCGGGGTGAGCCGCTCCTCCGCGCCGCGCAGCACCAGCTCCCGTCCGAACCCGACCCCTTCACCCTGCTCGAGGTGCCGGTAGTGACTGAGCAGCATGATGCCGTTCCGCCCCGCGATGCCAAGCACCGTCACAAACCCGACCAGCGAGCCCAGCGAGAGCACTCCGCCGGTGAGGAGTACCGCGACCACCCCGCCGATGAGCGCGAACGGCAGGGATGCGAATACCAGCAGCGTGAGCCGGGGTGACTGGAAGTCGGTATACAGGAGCAGCAGGACGCCGATCAGTACCAGCCCGGCCATCGCCAGGAGGCGCCGGCTGGCCGCGGTGCGCTCGGCGTACTCGCCCAGCACCGCCGCGTGATGCTCGCTGGGGAAGTTGATGAGCGCCAGCCTGGCCTGAACATCCCGCGCCACGGCGCCGAGATCCCGGCCCCGAACATTGCAGGTGACATCGAGCTTCCGGGTGGCGCCCTCCCGGGTGATCTCGTTGAGCGTGGGAGCGATGACCACATCGGCTACCGTCGCCAGCGGCACGCTGCCGCCGGAGGGGGTGTCGATCATCAACCTGCCCAGGGCATCGGGGTTCTGGCGGATGGCGGGCACGCCCCACACCGCCACGCCGAACGCCTTCTGGTCTTCATAGAACTCCCCGACACGGGCCCCCTTGACCAGTGTGCTCACGGTGTGCTGCACCAGGGCGGGAGTCACGCCGAACCGGGCGGCGGCTTCGGGTCGGAACCGGATCTCGATCTGCGGGACCAGCACCTGCGGCTGCAGCTTGAGATCCACCACGCCTTTGATCGTGGCCAGGCTGTCCCGCACCACGGCGGCGATGGTCCGGAGGCTGTCGAGATTCGGCCCCGAGACCCGCACCACCACTGTGGCGCTGGTGCCGGTGAGTACCTCCTTGATCCGCTCGCGAAGGTAGGTCAGCAGATCGCGATACAGGCCGGGATACCCGTCGACCACTTCCTGCACCCTGGCGACGGTGGCATCGTAGTCAACGTCCGGTTCGATGCTGATCCACAGTTCGGTGAAGTTGGGTCCCACGACCTCGTCCGCCACCTCCGCCCGGCCGATGTGGGATCCGAAGTTGCGCACTCCAGGAATTGTCCTGAGTTCCCGGCTGGCCTGCAGGGTGATCCGGCTCATCGCCTCGATCGACGTGCCCGGCTTCTCCACCCAGTGCATCAGGAAGTCGTATTCCTTGAAGCGGGGCAGGAATTCCTCGCCGAGGAACGGCCAGACCATCAGGGCGACGATCGTGGCCCCGGCGCCGATCCGGAGTGCCATGGTGGGCCGGTCAACCAGCCGGGGCAGGACGGCCCGGTACCGGGCGTGGAGCCACCGGGCGAACGGCGGCTCGCGCTCATGGAGTGGCGTGTCGGGAAGCAGCAGCAAGGCCAGGGCGGGCGTGATGATCAGCGCCACCAGCAGCGATGCTGCGATGGCCAGGATATACGCCAGCGCGAGCGGCCGGAAGAACGAGCCGGCCAGCCCGGGGAGGAGGAACACCGGCAGGAAGACGAGCACCACCAGCAGGCTGCCGAAGACGACGGCGCTCCGCACCTCGAGCGAGGCGTCGAGCACCACCGCGAAGGCCTTGCGTGGGGCCTGCAGCAGCCGGTTCTGCCGCAGCCGGCGGGCGATATTCTCCACGTCGATGATCGCGTCGTCCACCACTTCCCCCAACGCGATCACCAGCCCGGCAAGCACCATCGTGTCGACGGTTCCGCCACGCCAGCGGAGGATCAGCGCCGCGCCAAGCAGTGAGAGCGGAATCGCCGTCAGGCTGATGAAGCCGGTGCGCCAGTCCTGCAGGAACAGCGTGAGCACCAGCACCACCAGCACGCAGCCGATCAGCAGCGCGCGTCCGAGGTTGTGCAGCGACATTTCGATGAATGTCGCGGGGCGGAAGATCGTCGCGTCGATTTCCACTCCTGCGAGTGCCGGGGCCAGCTCGGCGAGGGCGGCATCCACTCCGCGCGTCACCTCGAGGGTGTTGCCCCACGGCTGCTTCTCCACGATGAGGAGCAGACCGGGACCGTCGTTGATGATCGCGTCGCCGATCGGCGGCGGGTGACCCTCGGTGACCTCCGCGACGTCGCCCAGGGTGACCGCGACGCCCTGACGCCAGCTGACCACCATCCGGCTCAGGTCGGCTGCGTTCCTCAGCGGCGTGCGATGACTTACGGCGAAGCGCTGGTTGGGGGTATCCACGAAGCCGCCGCCGGAGAGGCTGGCCCCGTCCCGGGCGGCCCGTTCCACCTGGTCCAGTGTGATCCCGCTGGCTCGCAGCCGGTCAGGATCCACCAGCACCTGGAGCTGACGGTCGCGCTGACCCCAGATGGCCACGTTGGCTACGCCCGGAACCCCCATGAGCCGGGGCCGGATGGTCCATTTCGCGAGGGTGGTAAGCGCGGTCTGATCGAGCGTTGGAGAGGAGACGCCGATCTTCAGCGCCCGGCTGGTGGATGAGAGCGGTGAGAGGATGACCGGCGCCTGCGCCACCGCCGGCAGGGTGGGTGCGACGGCGGCGACCCGCTCCTGCACCAGCTGTCGGGCGCGCAGCAGATCGGTGCCCGGTGGGAACAGCAGGACCACCGAGGAGAGTCCGAGGACCGACTTGGAGCGGATGGTCCGCACCCAGCTGGTGCCGAGCAGTCCGTTTTCGATCGGGATCGTGACCAGCTGCTCGACCTCCTCCGTGGAGAGGCCAGGTGCTTCGGTCTGGATTTCCACCAATGGCGGGGCGAACTCGGGAAATACGTCGAACGGGGTGTCCCGGAGCACGCCAGGAGCGAGCAGCACCAGCAGCACAGCAAGCGCGACAACCACCACGCGATGAGTCAGCGCGGTGGCGATCAGCCAGCGCATCATTTGGCCGGCCCGAACTCGGTGCTGAACAGTTCCGCCGCGCCGGTCCGCACGATCATGGCGCCCGGCCCTGGGCCGCGGGCCAGCACCGCGTCCTCACCGGTTACGTAGGCCACCTCCACCCGCTGCCGGGTGTAGCGGCCCGCCGCGGTGCGTTCGTAAACCCAGCTGCCTCCGTGCAGGTCCCGTACGATCGCGCTCCACGGCACCACCAGCCCCTCGCTGCCGCCTCGGAGCGACAGCAGCACCGCCACTCGCTCGCCGGGCCGGAACGCGTTGTCGGGATTGGCCAGCTCGAAGTACAGATCCACCGAGGCCGCGACTGCATCGGCGGACTGCGGCCCGCGGATCGGGCGCGCGCGTCGGCCAGCGCTGGACCCGCTCTCGCTCACTCCGCGGATCGTGGCACCGCGAGCCGGGTCGGTCTCGTGCACATCCCCCGCGAACAGCGGTACCCGCACCCACAGCGGGTCGGTGGCCGCGATGTCCAGCACTCTGGTTCCGGCGGTCACTCGCTGGCCCGCGGCCACCGCGAGATCCTGCACCACGCCATCGAACGGCGCGGTCAGCGTCATCGGCGCCACGGCGTCGGCCTCTCCGCCGCTGCTGACCGAGACTCGCGCCTCCGCCGCCCGAAGCGCAGCGTCTGCCTCGGCGTGCGTCGCGCGGGCGTCCTCCACCGCTTCGATGGTGCCGGCACGCTGCCGGAGCAACTCCTCAGCCCGGTCGGCCCTGAGCCGGGCATTGTCCGCCCGTGCTCTCGCGATGGCCACGTCCTGGGGCGCACCGAAGAGGTCGCTTTCCGCGGGCAACGGCAGCAGTTCCGCAACGGCGGAGCCGCCACGCACCCGCGACCCGGCCGCCGGCAGCGCATTGTGACCGGCGCCGCGGACCGTACCGGCGCGCGGAGCCACGATCATGGCAAGGTTTCCTGGTCGGACGATCACTTCGCCGCCGACGCTGCGGGTAAGAGGGACCCGGCGCCGCTCGACCGCCACCGTCACTATGCCGATCCGCTGTTCCGCCTCCGGCGTGAGCGCGATTGAGGTCAGGTCGGATTCCTTGACGGCGTGAGTGATCGTCGCGGGCGCCTGAGGCTTGTCGGGGGAGGGCGCGCCCCCGCAGGCGGCGAGCGCGAGTAGCGCAAGCAGCTTTGATGCGCGAGCTGTGGACATTGTCCTCGGATTCAATGCGACCACCGTGAGCAGTTGGGCAATCCAGGATTCGACGGGCGCGCCCTCCGCTCAGTCCGCCTCGCCGCTGAGTGCCTGCCGAGTCCACAGGGCGCCGATCACATCGGGCAGGGCAAAGAGCAGGAGATTTGCCGGGGCCCACGCAGCCCAGACGAAAATGGCAAAGACCGGCAGCGCAAGCAGCCGGGGGATGATCGTGGACCGCATGAACAGTCGATCACCCGCGTACGCCGCCGCAAGATAGTAGTGCGCCAGGATGACCACTACAAAGCCGAGGACCCTGATCCAAGGCTCGGCCGTGGTGCTGAAGCCGAACAGCGTGAGCAACAGGTTTGGAATGATCGTCAGCCCCAGGCCGAGCAGGCCCAGGTAGAATCCGAAGACCTGCATGGAACGGGCGGGGCGGGTCACGGGATCTCCTTCGTTACGATCGGAACAGTCCGGCGAACCGGCGCTTGAACTCCGCCTTGCGGGCCCTGGTGCCGTCAGGGGACACGCCGGAGCACTTGTGTGTCGCGTGAGCGTCCCACCCCTCCGGCCAGCTCGCAAAGATCATCTCCCGGCAGCCGGGGCATAGCACCCGCTGGCCGGCGACCTGGTCGGCCACGAGGTCGGCGGCGTTGGTGATCGTCCCGTCAGGGCTCCGGTAAATCTCAGTGCTGGCGGTGCGGCGCGGCGAGGGATCGAGTCGCGACTGGAAGCAGGCGGTATGGCAGAAGTACTCCGCCATCAGCTGCTCCCGCACCCCCGAACCGTATTCGAGCCAGACTCGGCTCGGTGTCGCTGGTCCGGATCGGCTGTCCGCAGAAACAGCAGGGATCCCAATGGTATTCGGTTTTTGCCGGCCGGAAGCCAGCCAGCTGATCGCGCAGGCCCATGATCTGAGCAAGGTGCAGCTCGGAAGCGGGTAGCGCAAACCGGGATGGGTTGGAGCCGCCTTGCCGCCGAAGCCCCCAACCGCCCAACCGCCCAACCGCC
>JAWXBX010000300.1:0-3353 GCA_034440415.1 Gemmatimonadota bacterium
GATCTGCAGAACGCCGAACTGGTGCTGAAGTCGTTCTACGAGCGGAATCGGAGCTGGCAGCAATCGCCGGAGCTGACCTTCCAGGAGGGACAGTTGCGTCGCCGGGTGGATGTGCAGCAGGAGCTCTACCTGACGCTGAGCCGGGAATTCGAAAAGGCGCGGATCGACGAGGTCAACGATACGCCGGGCATCACGGTGATCGACCCTGCGGTGCCGGTGCAGCAGCGCTCGTTCCCGCGTCCGGGGCTGTACGGGATCATGACCCTGGTGGTCGGGGTGGTCTGCGGCATCGCCTTCGCGCTGGGCACTGAATTTCTCGCCCGGCTCCGCGCCGAGGACCCGGCTGGATACGCCCGCCTGACAAGCCTGCTGCCCCGGCTGTCGCGGACGCCGCGCTAACCCCGACGCATGTCGCCACACGGCGCAGTCTCCCATCGCCGGGTCGCCCGCCACACGCTGTGGAACATCTTTGGGTACATCGCGCCGCTGGTGGTCGCGTTCTTCGCGCTGCCACCCACGGTGGCGCGGCTCGGGATCGAGCGCTACGGGCTGCTCGCCCTGATCCTCGTGGTTCACGACTATTTCAACTACTTCGATTTCGGGCTGGGACGCGCCACGACTCGCTTCATGGCGTCGGCGGTGCACGATCCGGCGCGGAAGGACTCCGCCGGGGCGGTGCTGTGGACCTGCCTGCTCTTTCATGTCGGGCTGGGAATACTGGTCGGACTTCTCTTCTACCTCGGACTCCCGCTGGTGACGGAGCGGCTGCTGGTGGGCTCCCCGGCGCTGGTCATCGAGGGACGTGCCACGCTGCGGGTGGCCGCGCTGCTCGCCCCTGTCCTGCTCTTCATGATCGCGGTACGCGGGGCGCTGGAGGCGGCCCAGCGCTTCGACCTCGTCAATGCCGTGAAGGTACCGTCCAACACGCTCACCTTCCTGCTGCCCCTGGTGGGCGCCGCGGCGGGCCTCGCCCTGCCTGCGATCATCGGCCTGTTCGTGGTCGCGCGTCTCGCGGCGGGGCTGGTGTACCTCGCCCTCTGTCTGCGTGAGTTCCCCTCCGCCCGCACGCCACGCCTCGATCTCTCGCTCACCCGCCCGCTCTTCTCCTTCGGCGGGCTGGTGATGGCCACCAACCTGGCCGGCCTGCTGCTCATCGACGGGGAGCGCTTCCTCATCAGCGCGCTCGCCTCAGTGGAGGCGCTGACTTACTACTCCGTCCCCAACGACGCGAGCACCCGGCTGTGGATCATCCCGGCGAGCGTCGCCTCCGCGCTGTTCCCGATCTTCACCATAGCGGCGAGCGGGGCTGATACCCGCTCTGGCAGACTCTACGCGGATAGCACCCTCTACCTCGTGATCCTCTTCGTTCCGCTGGTCGTCGTGCTCGAGGCCTTCGCTGGGCCGCTGATGGGTCTCTGGATGGGCGCGGCGTTTGCCGAACGGGCGACGCTGGTCCTGCAGATCTCTACCATCGGTGTCTTCCTCGACTCGCTGGCGCGCATCCCGCTCACCTACCTGCAGGCGACGGGGCGGCCCGGCATCCCGGCACGCATCCGGATCTATCAATTGCCGGTCTACCTGCTCATGTCAGCGTTTTGCATCACGCGATGGGGCATCACCGGCGCGGCATGGGTCTGGAGCGGGCGGATTGCACTTGAGACTGCTGTCCTTTTCGCCGTGACCAGCCGGGGCGGCTACGTCACCTTGCCGGCTGATGCCTTGGCACGGCTCAACCGCGGATTGCTGGTCTCGGTGCTGGTCCTGCTGTGCGGAGCGGCCGTGACCTGGATGGTGCCCGCGGGTGTCCTGGTCCGCATGGCACTGACGGGTCTGCTTCTCCTCGTGTATGCCTGGTATGCGTGGCTGGCGCTGGTGGATCCGGGGCATCGCGAGAAGATCGGGCTGCTGATGGCTCGAGCGACGCCCTCATGAGTCCGGCTCCGCCAGGCATTTCCATGGCGTTGCCGGTGCGTTGCGGACTGGTCCTGGCCCTGGTGTTGGCAGGCGGAGCGGCGGTTGGTGATGCCGTCGTGGCTGCCGGGCTTGGATCAGCGGTCATCGCGGCATATCCGTTCGTGCGGGGCGCGCGGCGCGGGGATTTCGATCCGCTGGAGCCGATTAACGGCTTCGTCGCCTACACCATATTCACCATGCTGATCCGCGGCTGGGTGGACCTTCACTACGGCGGTCCGATCCTCGGTCCGCGGTATCGGGCCAGTTCCCCCGAATTCCGCAACCTGATGGCCTGGGTCTTCGGCTACACCGGGATGTTCCTTGCTGCCTTCATGGCGGCGTATTACTCCCGGGTCGGAGCGCTGGTCGCCAACGCCCTGCCGGCGCCCCGCTGGCGTCCTCTCTCCCGTTTCGGAGTGTCGATTGCATTGGTGGCTTCCCTGCTCGCCAGTTTGCCGGCAGCTGTGTTCCTGCGCGGTCGACTCGGCGCCGCTATTGCTGAGGGAAGCTACCTGGCCACATCCCGCGGCGGCGGACTTTCTGGCGTTTCATTTCTGCTGCGCTTTGCTCTGGTTGGCGCCTATCTCGCGGTCCTGTACAACGCCCGTCGGGCGCCACGAATCCCCCTGTTGGCCGCCTGCGGATATGCGCTGCTGATCTCCCTTGTCGTGTTCACCCTGCTGCCCACCAAGATCATCGTCGCCAACACGCTGGTGCTTCTCGTAGGCGCGGTACACTATCTCCGACGGCCGGTCACCGTCCGTTCGCTGGTTGTCGCGGCATGTGGTGGCCTGCTATTGGTGCCGATCATGGGGGCGTACAGGTACGGGCAGTCACCGGCGGAAATCTGGCACCTCATCAAGTCGCTACCGTCCGAACCGTATCTCATTATCGCTGGACTCTTTCAGCGCTCCTTCGGGGCAGACAGCTTCCTGGTGATTCTGGATGGAGTCGATCACGGTCGGCCGCTCGAGCTTGGGCGGACCTTTGCCGGGCTGTCCTGGTGGTGGGTCCCCCGGGCGCTGTGGCACGAAAAGCCGCTGACATATGCGATCGAGTTCTGGGCGACCTATCTGCGGCAAAGTGCATACTTCCCGCCGAATGTCTCCGCCTCTCCCAGCATGATCGGCGAGCTCTATCTCAATTTCTGGTGGCCGGGCGTCCTGATCGGCGGATGCGTGGCTGGCTGGCTCTATCGGACGGTGTATGCCTGGTTCCAGCGGGTGCCGCGGAGTGAAGCGAGCGTACTGATCTACATGCTCACCGTCGCAGTGATGATCAAGGCGGTCGAGGCGCCCATCGCCGATCACATGACCGAGGTGGTGGTGAACGTGACCATCTGCATGGTAGTCCTGCTGGGCATCCACCTGCTTATGCTGGTGTCGCGGCTCCGGCCCGCC
>JAWXBX010000301.1:0-2670 GCA_034440415.1 Gemmatimonadota bacterium
CTTGAAGCGCTCGCGTCGGGCGTACCGGTCATCGGTGCGCGCGCGGGCGGGATTCCTGGAAACGTCCGTGACGGTATTACCGGTCACCTGATTACCGCGGGTGACGCCCCCCGGTTCGCCGATGCGATCGTGGGGTTGATCCAGGACGACCAGCAGCGCAACGCGATGGGCCAGGCAGCGCGCGCCTTTGCGGTGGGTCGGGACTGGGCGGTGGAACTGAACCAGCTGGAAGCGGCCTACGCCAGGCTGACGTGCGCCACGATGCCGGCCACCGTCCCCAGCATCTGGCCGACCACGACATCAGTGACATAGTGGACCCGGAGGTAGACCCGGGAGGCGCCGACCATCAGCGCAATACATACCAGCGGCACCGCGGCGGTCGGCGCGGTGAGCAGGATCGGGGTCACCACGGCGGCGGCGGCACAGGCATGGCCGGAGGGGAAGGAGAAGTGATCCGGCGGCTCGGCCAGCGCGGCGATGTGCGGCAGCAGGACCGAGGGCCGGGCCCGGACGACGGTGCGCTTGAGCAGCTGTACCGCGAGGTGGGAAAGACAATTCGCCACCAGGGCTTGGAGGCCGAGGTGGCGTGTGTCAGGCAGCAGCAACAGCAGGAGCGCGAGGCCGGTCGTCGCCGTGGCGCCGCCGGCATGAGTGACCAGCCGGAGGAAACGGTCAACCCACCGCGGGGCCTCCCGCCGGGCGAGCGCCGAGATCATGCGCTGGTCGTGAACCGTGAGACGTCGCAGCAGCAGCCGCAGGTGAACCTCCCCATCCAGGTGCAGGGAAGGATCGCGCCGCGCTATCACGATACCGCAATGCGGACGTCACGATTCGATGTCCTCCAGTGCCGGGCCCGCCGGAAACCAGCAGCTGATCTCGGTCCCCTTGCCCACCTGACTCGCCGCGCTGACCCGGCCGTCATGGGCTTCCACCAGGTGCTTGACGATCGCGAGGCCGAGGCCGGTCCCTCCCTCTTCGCGGGCCCGGGCGGCGTCGGCCCGGTAAAACCGCTCGAAGATCCGGGAGAGATGATCGCTGGGAATGCCGCTGCCGGTATCCCGCACCGCGATGGTCACCCCCCCCTCCTCCGCGGCGGTGCGCAGTGTGATCGTGCCGCCTGCCGGCGTATAGCGGAGCGCGTTGTCGCACAGATGGTGAGGACCTGCCGGAGCGCGTCGGGATCGGCATGGATCTGGGTCGCATCCGGTGCGATGGCGGTTTCGAAACGCACACTCCGCTGCGCTGCCCGTTCCGCCAGCAGCGCCCAGGTCTCCCGCGCGACCGATCCCGCATCGAGTGCCTCTGGCAGCGGTTGCCAGCCACCGGACTCGATGCGCGAAAGATCCAGCAGGCCGTCCACCAGGCGCTGCATCCGACGGGCGTTGGTGAGGATGACGCTCAGGAACCGTCGGGTGGTCTCCGGGTCGACCGGTTCCCCCACCAGGGTTTCCGCGTAGCCCGAGATCGAGGTGAGCGGCGTCTTGAGTTCGTGCGAGACATTGGCGACAAAGTCGCGTCGAACGGTCTCCAGCCGGCGCAGTTCGGAGACGTCGTGCAGGACGAGGAGCGCGCCATCGCGAGGCAGCGGCCGGCCCGAGAGCAGCACCGTCTGGCCGTCGAGGTCGAGTTCCCGCGACTCGGCGGTCGCGCCCTTCTGCAGCTGGTCGACCATCTCGCGCGCTGCCTTGGCGCGGAACAGCTGGCCCAGCACCGGCAGCGGGTCGTCCGGCTCGTAGCCCAGCAGTCGGCGCGCCGCCCCGTTCGCCGTGACGATGCGCCCGCGACCGTCAGCGGCAATGACCCCTTCCACCATCGCCTCGACCAGCGCGGCGCTCTCGGCCCGTTCCCGGCGCAGCTCGCCGAACCGCTGGTCGAGTTGTTCGTGCATGTCCCGCAGTGCCCGCAGCAGGCTGTCGATATCCGGGATGTCCGAGCGGGGGAAGCGCGGCACCGCTCCCTGGGCGATCGCGCGGGCGGCCTGCGTGATATCGGTGAGGGGCCGCGCGATCGAACGAGCGGCGAAGAGCGCCAGGATGGCGCCCAGCAGCAGGGCCACGCCGGCTGCGCCAAAGACCGAGCGCTGCGCCCGATGGACGATCGAATCCACCTGGCTGAGCGGCGAGGCGACCCGCAGCACGCCAGGTCCGCCCGGCACGGCGACGTACAGCAGCGGTTGCCCGATCGTCGCGCTTACCCGTCGATCAGAACCCGCGGTGCCGCGCAAGGCCATCTGCACTTCGGGGCGCGCGAGGTGATTCTCGATGTTCGGCACGGTGCCCGCGGGTTCCGCGCTCTCCGCCCGCACCCGGCCACTGCTGTCGATGATCGTGATCCGGAGCCCGGTCGTCTGCGCCATCTGCTCCGCGGTCGCCTGCCACGCCAGCGAGTCCGTCGGCAGCGCCTGCAGGGCCAGGCGTGCTTCCCGCTCCAGGCTCGCCCGGATGTCTCTCTCGAGATCCCGGCGGAGCACGGCCTCCGCGGTCCACACCAGCACGATGATCGTGACGACGATGACGAGCAGCGTGCCCAGCACCAGGCGCCCGGCGAACGTCATGCCCGTCGACTCCCGCGCTCAGCGCCGCGGAAGCGATAGCCGAAGCCGCGCACCGTCTCGATCAGGTCGCCGGACTCGCCCAGCTTGGAGCGCAGCCGCTGCACGTGCATGTCGAC
>JAWXBX010000302.1:0-19664 GCA_034440415.1 Gemmatimonadota bacterium
AGTGGCCGCATATATGCGGCCACTGCAACCGGCGGCGCACCCAGGCACAGCGCCATGACCAACCCCGTCGATCTCTATCACGAGCTGCTCGGCAACCGTGAGCTGGCCGAGGCATCCCATGTGATGCTCGAGGAGGAGCTGCGGCGCCGAAACCTGGTCTTCGGTGACCGGCCCCTCTGCACCGTGCTCCGGCCCCGCTTCGTCACGGCGCCTTGGCTTACCCGGATGGAGCGGCGCATCGGCCGGCTCATGTCGGCGTTCGGCCGGGCGCACCGCGCCGCGATGTCCGATCCGCTGCTCCGGACCCAGTTCCGGCTCACCGATTGGGAAGAGCAGCTGGTGCTCGCCGACCCGGGCTACTCCAGCCCGAGTCCGCATGGGCGGCTCGACTGCTTCACGGTGGATGCCACCGACACCCTCGCCCTCACCGAGTACAACGCCGAAACGCCGGCTGGGGCCGGGTTCAACGACCTGCTGAGCGAGGCGTTCGCGGTGCTGCCCGTCATGCGCGCCTTCCGTCAGCGCTTCCGGGTCCAGCCGCTGCCAGCGCGGCCCGGCGTCGCGACAATCATCCTCGATGCCTGGCGCGAGTTCTCCGGCCGCTGGCAGCGCCCCCGCATCGCCATCGTCGACTGGAACGACGTGCCGACGTACGTGGAATTCCAGATCTTCAAGGCGTACTTCGAGTCGCTCGGCTGCCCCACCGTCATTGTCGATCCACGGGAGCTGGAATACAGCGGCGGGCGGCTGCGGGGGCCGGGGGGCGAGATCGACCTGATCTACAAGCGGGTGCTGATCAACGAGCTGGTGGAGCGGGAAGGGCTCGACCACCCGATGGTGCGCGCAGTGCGCGAGCGCGCCGTATGCATGGTCAATCCGTTCCGCTGCAAGCTGCTGCACAAGAAGGCGAGCCTCGCGGTGCTGTCGGACGAACGCAACGCCACGCTGTTCCCGGCAGGGGAGCGGGAGGCGATTGCCGAATTTGTCCCGTGGACCCGGGTGGTGGAGGAACGGTCGACGGAACGGGCCGGAACGCGGGTGGATTTGGTGCCCTTTATCGCCGCCAACCGCGAACGGCTGGTGCTCAAGCCCAACGACGACTACGGCGGGGCTGGGGTGATCCTGGGCTGGACCGTGGATGACGCGGGGTGGGCGGCCGCATTGAAGCACGCCATCAGTACGCCGCATATCGTGCAGGAGCGCGTCGCGATCCCCAGCGAGGCCTACCCGACGTGGGCCGAGGGCTCGATCCACTTCATTGACCGGATGTTCGATACCGCGCCGTTCGTGCTCAACGGCTCGGCGGTGGATGGCTGCCTCACCCGGCTGTCGACCGCCGCGCTGCTGAACGTGACAGCGGGCGGGGGAAGCACGGTGCCCTGCTTCGTCGTCGAGGAACGCGAGTGAGTTGGCTGCCGTCAGCCATCAGCCATCAGCCTTCAGCTGTCAGCTTCTGGCGGCCGATGGCTGACGGCTGATGGCTATTTCCGAGGAGAAGCAATGAAAGCCCCCAGTCTCACCATCGGCGTCGAAGAAGAGTATCAGATCATCGACCCCGAGACCCGGGAGCTGCGCTCCTACATCACCGAGATCCTCAAGGAAGACTCGATGATGATGGGCGAGATCAAGCCGGAGCTGCACCAGTCGATGGTGGAGATCGGGACCAAGGTCTGTCACCACCCGAGCGAGGTCCGCGCGGAACTGGTGCGACTCCGCCGACTGGTCATGGAGCTGGCCGCCAAGCAGGGCCTCTGTGTCGCGGCGGCGGGGAGTCACCCCTTCTCCTCGTGGATGGATCAGGAGATCACCCCGCTCGAGCGCTACATGGGGGTGAAGGAGGACCTGCAGGACCTGGCCCAGGCGCTGCTGATCTTCGGCACGCACGTGCACATCGGGATCGAGGACCGGGAGTTCCTGATCGATGCGATGAACGTCTCGCGCTACTTCCTGCCGCACGTGCTGGCGCTGTCGACCAGCTCGCCCTTCTGGATGGGCCGGCAGACCGGGCTGAAATCATACCGCAGCATCGTCTTCCGGAGCTTTCCGCGGACCGGCGTGCCCCGCAGCCTGGGGTCGTGGGGCGAGTTCGAGGATGTGGTCAATACGCTGGTCGCCACCAACAGCATCCCCAATGCGTCGAAGATCTGGTGGGATCTGCGGCCCAGCTGGAGCTACCCGACGCTCGAGTTCCGCGTCTGTGACGTCTGCACCCGCGTCGATGAAGCGGTGTGCATCGCCGCCATCTTCCAGGCCATCGTTGCCAAGCTGTGGAAGCTGCGGCGGGACAACCTCTCCTTCCGGCAGTACTCGGTGGCGTTCATCGAGGAGAACAAATGGCGGGCAAGCCGCTACGGGCTCGATGGCAAGCTGATCGACTTCGGCAAGGGGATGGAGCAGCCCTCGCGTGTCCTGATCCGCGAGATGCTCGACTGGTTCCTGGGTGACGTGATCGACGAGCTGGGGACCCGCAAGGAAATCGAGTACGCCTACAAGATCCTGGAGGAGGGGACCAGCGCCGACCGGCAGCTCGCCACCTTCAAGCGGACCGGGAACCTGCGCGATGTGGTGGACCAGCTGGTCCGGGAGACCGCCGAAGGGGTCCTCTGAGGGAACTCCCAGGGCCTTGGCGCAGTTTGTGCCGAGGGAAGAAGCGGGCGCTTCATCATTACTTCATCATGGGCCGGGCTGCTCCGGCCGATAGTCGAGCGACATGCTGCCACGTCCAGTTATCGGGGTCACTACCCAGACCCTCCACGCCATCGACGGGATTCCGCCGGCCTTGCCGGAGTCCTGGGTGATGAATCAGCGGTATTTCCTCGCGGCCACGATTGTGGGCGGGATCCCGTGGATGATTCCGCTGCTGGACGATGACGAAGATACGTTGCGTGAGATCTACAACCGGCTGGATGGCATCCTCATCCCCGGCGGGGTGGACATGGACCCCGCTACTTTCGGGGAGGAGCGGCACCCGAAGCTCGGCGCCCTCGACCCCGCCCGCGACCGGGTGGAGCTGCAGCTCACCCGGTGGGCCATCGAGGACCGCAAGCCGATCCTCGGTCTCTGCCGCGGTATCCAGGTGATGAACGTCGCCTTCGGCGGCACGCTGTATCAGGATATCGCTGCCCAGGTGCCCGAGGCCATCAAGCACGACTATTTCCCGACGGCTGGCTTCGACCGCGATCATCTGGCCCACGAGGTCTCCCTCGCCAAGGGGAGCCGCCTGCTGGCCGTCATGGAGAAGTCAAACATCCTGGTCAACAGCATGCACCATCAGGGGATCAAGCAGCTCGCCTCGGAGCTGGTTCCGGCCGCCGTCGCCCCCGATGGGCTGGTCGAAGCGGTCGAGCGGGACGCGGACCACTTCATGGTCGGGGTGCAGTGGCATCCCGAGATGTTCGAGATGACTGATCCGCACACCCGGCATCTGTTCCGCGCCTTCATCGCCGCCGCCCGGAACTACCACCACGGCTGAGCCGGTCCCGCCGGCCGTTGGCGGAAACTCCCTTCGCACCATGCGCGTACCGGGTGCCATGCCCTATACAATCGATTCAATCGGTCCCAGCCTGGTGTCGGGTGGCATCAGCGGTGAGTCAGCCACATCCTCTCAACGTCTCGATTTCCCGCCGCTCGTTTCCGGCGACCGATGACTCCCTCGACAATCGCGACTCCGCCTCCCACACCTAGCCGCCGCTGGCTCGCGCGCCTGCTGCTGACGGCCGGCGGCATCGCTCTGCTGCTCACGCTGCTGCTTCCCGTCCCTCCGCTGGAACTCGCGCGACTGATCGTCGGCGGGGTCGTCACACCAGCGACCAGGTTTGTCGGCTACGCCGGCCTTTTCGCTGCCGCACTCCTCACCATCTCGCCGCTGGTTGGCCGTTGGCCGGGCGGCCCACGCCGGGCCATCGCCTTCGGACTCGGTGGCATCGGCGCGCTCGCCGTCCTGCTGGCGTGGTGGCGCGTCGCGGTGGGCCCGACAGTGGAGACGGTGCACTATCGCAGCGCCGATATCGACGTCGAGGGTTCGCTCTATCTGCCCGCGGGACCGGGTCCATTTGCCGCCGCGGTCATCGTGCACGGCTCGGCCCCCTTCCGCCGGGGCTTGTACGATCAGTGGGCCGACAGTCTGGCCCGGCGCGGCATCGCGGTGCTGGTTCCCGACAAGCGGGGGGTCGGGGGGAGCGGGGGAGAGTCCAAAGTCCGGGACAACGCGGCGCAATCGTACCTCGAGCTGCTCGCGAGGGACATCGTCTCCGGCGTGCAATTCCTGGCTTCGCGCGCGGAGATCGACGGGCGCCGGATCGGGCTGGTGGGGATCAGCCAGGGCGGATGGGTCGGGCCGCTGGCTGCGGCCCAGGACTCATCAATCGCCTGGCTGGTGCTGCTGTCAGGGCCTGCGACATCGACCGGTGAGGAAGGCGTCTGGAGTCACCTGCGCGGAGATCACGACAACGCCGCAGTCCTGAGTCTGAAGGAGTCCAACGACAGCCTCACCCGGACCGCTCCGGAGGGATTCGATCCTCGTGCGACGCTGGCAGCGCTCGGCATGCCGTCGCTGTGGCTCTTCGGCGAGGAAGACAACAGCGTTCCAACAGCGAAGTCCGTTGCCGTCCTGGACTCGCTCGCCGCACAGGGGCGGCCGGTCGAATGGCGGGTCTTTCCCGGGGCCGACCATGTTATGGTCCGGCACGATGGCCCGCTCGGCCTGCTCCACACCGATCCCTTGTCGTGGCCGGTCTGGCTCGACTGGGTGGTGCAGCGCGGCGCCCCCGCGAGCGCCGCACGGGACTAGGGCGGGTACGCTCCACTCGTCCGCACGTCGAATCCCATGCACCGCGCCAGCGCCGTGATCCCCGGATCTGCACCGGCGGAGCGCCGCCAGATCGGATAGAAGAGGGTCTGCACCTCGAAGGGCACGGTCTGTCCGAGTTGCTCGAGGATGGTGAGCAGCAGGACCACCGCGCGCTCCGCCACCTCACTCTGCTCGTTCGCCAGCAGTCGGACTCGCCGCACCAGGGCATGTCGGACCACCGGCCGGAGCGCATCGCCCCGGCCCAGCACCAGCCGTTCCTCCGCATCCAGCAGAATCTCCAGGCAGCGTGCGCGCAGCGCCCCGCCGACCGCCTCGCGCTGGCGCTCCGGCAGCTCCACCAACGTCAGGGTGACCGGTTCCTCCGTGAGCGCCGAGGCCACGACGATCGAGAGATCGAGCTCGGCTTCGGTGAGCACGAGCGCGAGGTGCTCCTCGTGTCCGGTCCGGCGGTTGGTGAGCCGCAACCGGTGGTCAGGACCGTCGATCGCCCAGGCCGGCGTGGTCGCCGCCTCAGGCGCGAGCCGCCGAGCGGCCGCCAGGCCCGCGGCGATGCGGGTCTGGTGCGGCGTCACCGGCCGGGCCATGCCAAGGTAGAGATCCTTCCCCGTGCCGAGGCTGCGCTGATTGCTGCGGGCCGGCGCGAGCCGGGCGGTGAGCCCGCTTTCGAGCGCTCCAGCGCCGGCGCCACTCAGCGAGATGGCCCACGCCGCGTAGCGTAGCACCTGCAGCGTCTCGATGCCCCCCAGGTCGTCGAAGAACCAGGCGCACGAGGTCAGCGACCGGAGTGCCCCGCGCTCCAGCTCCAGCAGCTCCGCCGCCCGGACTCGGCCAGCGGCGTCGGCGTCCGTCCGGGCGACTTCCGCGACATAGGTCCGCACCGCGTCGGCCCCCGCACCGATCACGGCGCCGTAACCGTCAAGCGCCGAGGCGGGATCCTGCAGGACCGCCGGGCTCTCCCGGTCGTAGATCGCGTGGCACTCGGCGGTGAGCCAGCCCAGCGCGTCCCGCAGCGGTGCCCGCCAGGCCTGACTGGGGGGCTGGCTCTGGTTGATCCGGCAGCCGCAGTCGCTCCGCCACCGCTCGACGCCGTGGCTGCAGCTCCATGAGCTGGGCGCCACCAGCGTGACGGGATGGGTCGCGGGCTCGCGCGCGAGGAACGCGGCGAAGTTCTCCACCCGGATGCCGGGCCGGTCGCGCAGCTGATTCAAAGTGCTGGCGAGCGCCATCTCGCCAAAGGCGTGGTGATGGCCCCAGGTCTCGCCGTCGGTCGCAAGCGACACGAGCACGGCGGGCGAGGCGGGATCCACCGCCGGCACGAGGAGCCGGGCGGTCCACGCTTCGGCATCCCGCACCAGCGGTCCGAACGCGACGTCATGGGCCAGGGCGCCATCGTACACGCACACGACAATCGTACGGCCGCTGGTCGTGGTGACGATACCCGGACGACCGCCGGGAGGCAGCGGATCGACCTGGTGCGGCGCGAGGATGGTGAAACGGATGCCCGCCTCGGCCAGCACGTCGAGCGTCTCCTCGTCCACCGCCGTCTCCGGCAACCACATCCCCTCGGGCATCCGCCCGAACCGTCGCCGGAAATCCGCAATGCCCCAGTCCACCTCCGTCAGCTTTTCGCGCCGGGTGGACAGCGGCAGGATGGCGTGGTGGTACGGCATCGCGATCGCGTTGCCATGCCCCAGCCGTGCGGCGCTCAGCCGGTCGGCCAACAGCACCGCCGCGTACGTCTCCGGAGCGGCATGTTCCATCCATTCGAGCAAGGTCGGGCCGAAATTGAAGCTGATCCACTCGTAGGTATTCTCGATCCGCGCGATCCGTCCCCCCATGCCCGGGACGCGCGCCGCCGCCACCGCGCGGTAGCACTCCTGCTCGATGCGCTCGTTCCAGTCGTGGAACGGTGCGGCCGACGGCTCCGCCGCCACCAGGTCGAGCCAGGGATCCTCCCGTGGGGGCTGGTAGAAGTGACCGTGAATGACGATGGAGCGGGAGGGCATGGGATTGAAGCGTGGGTTCGAGAGTGGGGAGAAAGGGAAACGGGAGCCTGTTGTTGTCTTCCTGAGCGCAGCGAAGGATCGAGCTGCCACGGAGCCAGACTCTCACTTCGGCCCCGAGCTCAAGAGATCCTTCGGTCGCTCCGCTTCCTCAGGATGACACTGATGTCCCCCGGCTGACGGCTGACGGCTGACGGCTAACGGCCACCTTCCCCACGACTTCCGCCACCGTCGTCAGCACATCCGGAAAGAGATGGTCCCGCCGCCACATCTCCGCGGCCCGGGTCTGGGCCGCCGCGAGGTGCGTCGCCCCGGGCTCGAGGGCGGAGATGAGGAACTCGGCATCGGTGCAGTGCTCGGTGAAGCGCTTCACGGCGTAGTCGGTGACCGCCCCCGTCGTGATGATGAACTGCCAGTCGGACGCCATGGCCAGTAGCATCTCGCGCGCGGCCTGTGCCAGCACCAGGTGGTGGGCCGTCGAGGCCAGCGCGGCCGGCGCGACCCGCCAGAACGATGCCTCGATCTTCCACAGCCGCGGCCAGGTCCACGCCGTCTCCGGATTCAGCCACATGCTCGAATCGCCGTTGGCGCCCCACGTTCCGTTTGTGAGGTGGACGCCGCGGGTGGGCGGGTCCGCCTTCAGATGGGTGCCACCGGTCGTCGGTACCACGGTCGACTGGTGCTGCAGCGCCCGGAACACATCGCCGAGGAAGTCGACGCCCTCGTGCCACCAGTGGCCGAACAGCTCGGTGTCGAACGGCACGGCGACGACGTCCTCGGTGGCGCGGCGAGTAGGTGCCGCCGCAATCCGGCCGAGCAGGCCGGCAAAGTGGTGTGCGTGATCTCTGGCCCGCTCGCGGGCCCGCTCCGGTGCGTAGGGCAGCTTGGCGCCGAGGTCGGAGCCGGGTGCGCTTACTCGCCAGTATTTGAGGCCCCCGGGCCAGCGGATCTTGTGGAAATCGAGGTACCACTCGTCGCCGGGATAACCCTCATGCTTGCTCCACACCTGCCGCGAGGCGAGAGGATCACGGATGAACGCCGCGACGGGCGACGACCCGTCGGCGCTGGCGACGCGGTAGGCCTGGTACGGAGAGTTGGTGGTGGGCAGCTCGGCGTCTCGCCGCTCCTGTGTCTCGGGGATATGGGGGTCCGCCGCACCACCGGCGCGCCACTCACCCCAGTCCGCCCCATACAGCTTGAACGCTCCGCCTGCCTCGGCCAGGTGACTGTCCACGAAGAAGTACTTGAAGCCAGCCTCCGCGACATGGTCCTCGATGCCCCGGCGCATCGGGCTCGCCGGCGCTTCCGGCAGCGGGGCCCACGGCCCCGCCGGGCGATAGGCGCACTCCGGCAGCCACAACCCCACGGGATCCTTGCCGAAGATGCGGCGGTGCTCGCTCCGTCCCAGGCGCAGCTGGAGCTGGATGCTTTCATCGCGCGCCAGCAGCGGGAGGAATCCGTGGGTGGCCGCGCAGGAGATCAGCTCCAGCCGGCCTGCCTCTTCCAGCCGGCGGAACGGACGGGTGAGGTCACCGTGTGCCTCACGGAAGCGGTCGCGCAGCGCGAGGAGATGGGTGCGCCAGTGCTCGACCAGTGGAATGAGATGTTCATCGCCAGTGGTCCGCAGCGAGGCGGGGCCGGTGTCACAGGCCTCGAGCCGCTGGGCGAAATACGCCTCGAGCTCGTCGCTGAAGTCCGGACTGCAGAGCTGGTTGGCGAGCACCGGGGTGATGCCGAGCGTCACCGGGGCGGGCACGCCCTCGCGCTCCAGCCGCTCCAGAGTAAGGAGCAGCGGGAGATAGGTGTCGATGGCCGCTTCGGTGATCCAGTCGCTCCCGTGGGGCCAGCGGCCGTGATTCAGGACCCAGGGGAGGTGACTGTGCAGCGCGAGGACGAAATCCATGGTGGGCTGTCTCTCTCAGGCCACGGCGGGGGCGGCCAGGATGCGGCGGTAGACGGCGAGATACTTCTCGCTTGAGCGGGACCAGGAGAAGTCCTTCTGCATCGCATTGCGCATCATGGTCTCCCAGGCTCGCGCATCATGGTAGCGATCCATGACGTGGCGGGACACCCGCAGCAGATCCTCCGAGCTGTACTCGTCGAAGAGGAAGCCGGTCGCCCCGTCTTCGATCGTGTCGGCGAGGCCGCCGACCCTGCGGGCGAGCGGGATGGTGCCATACCGCTCGGCGCGGAGCTGGGCCAGGCCGCAGGGCTCATAGAGCGAGGGCATGAGGTAGATATCGGCGCCGGCCATCAGCCGGTGCTCCAGTCGTTGCGAGAAGCCGAGGTACACACTGATCCGGCCGGGCCAGCGTGCTTCGTACATCTTGAGCATCGCCTCGTACTTCGGCTCACCGGTGCCGAGGAAGATGAACTGGGCCTCGAGCATGAAGAGGGTGTAGTCGCCCGTGATCAGCTCCAGCCCCTTCTGGTGTGTCATCCGGGCGGTCATCGCGAAGAGCGGGATCTTCCGCCGCTGCGGCAATCCGAAGCTCCGCTGCAGCGTCGCCTTGCAGCGGGCCTTGCCGGCGAGCTGCGCCATCGAATACTTGGCCGTGATCATGTCGTCGGTGGCCGGGTTCCATTCCTCCATGTCGATCCCGTTCACGATACCGGCGAACCGGTCGCCAAGCGCGATGAAGACATCGTCAAGCCCGAAGCCGCCGACCGGTGTGCGCAGTTCATGCGCGTGGGTCGGGCTGACGGTCGTGACCGAGTCGGCGAACTTGAGGCCGCCCTTGAGCAGGTTCAGCTTGTCGTGCCATTCCAGCCCCTGCCAGGTGTAGAGCTGCCATGGCAGCCCGATCTCCGGCATCCCGTCGGCACTGAAGTGACCCTGAAATCCGGCGTTGTGCACCGTGAGCACGGTGCGGATGCCGCGGGCAAAGGGCTGATTGCCGTGATACACCCGGAGGTAGACCGGGGCCAGCGCGGTGTGCCAGTCGTGGCAGTGCAGTACGCACGGCGAGCGGGTGACTTTGGGCAGCACCTCGAGCGCGGCTCGGCAGAAGAACGCCCAGCGCTGCAGGTTGTCGGGGTAGTCCATGCCCAACTCGCCATAGAGACCGGCGCGGTCGAAGTACGGATGCTCGATGCAATAGACCTTGGCCTCGCCCGGCCCGGAGGGAATCCGGAAGAGCCGGGCTTCCTCCAACCGTGGGCCCACCTGGACCTGGAACGGCCCGGCCACCCGTTCAAGTCCCGGCGCGGCGCTGCGCACCGAGCGGTGCAGCGGGATGATGACGGCCGACGGAATGCCCGCGGCGGCCTGACTGCCGGCGAGTCCGGCGACGGCTTCCGCGAGGCCACCGGTCCGGGCTAGCCAGCCATACTCCGCCGCGAGGTGCACCACGCCCACGGGGGCGCCCTCGGTGGTGCCGAGCCCGGCGTCACCCCCGCGGTGTTCGCCCGTCGTCCGCATGTCAGACCGGTGCGGCACTGTGTGGCTCCTCGCCGCGCATCGCCGGCGTGTAGTAGTCGTTCACGTAGTCCTGCACCATGCGGCGCGCGGTGAACCACTCTCCCGACACTTTGAGCGCCTGCTTCATGCGCTGCAGCCATTCGACCGGCAGGCCGCGGGCGTCGCGGGTGTAATACATCGGGACGACCTGATCTTCGAGGAGGGCGAAGAGCCGGTTCGCGTCGGCGGCATCGGTCTCTTCCCCCGGCTGCACCGGCGGGATTGCCCAGCCGTTCTGGCCGGTGTAGCCCTCGGCCCACCAGCCGTCGAGGGTGCTCAGCTGGGGCACGGCATTCAGCCCCGCCTTCATTCCGCTGGTGCCGCACGCCTCGAGCGGGACCCGCGGCACATTGAGCCAGAGATCGGCGCCCTGCACCAGCCGATGGGCCAGGTGCATCTCGTAGTCCTCGATGAACGCCACCCGGCCCTCGAGGCGAGGATCGCGGGTGAAGGCGTAGACCTGCTGTAGCACTTCCTTGCCGGGTCCATCCTCGGGATGGGCCTTGCCCGCAAAGATCAACTGCACCGGCCGCCAGGGATTGGTGAGCAGGTCGTGCAGCCGGTCAAAGTCGCTGAACAGCAGCGAGGCCCGCTTGTAGGTCGCGAAGCGCCGGGCAAAGCCGATTACCAGCGCATCGGGGCTGATCAGGATGCCGGCCCCGACGACGTGGGCCGCCTCTTTCCAGTGCTCGGCCCAGCGACGCCGGGCGTCCTCGCGGATGTAGCTCAGCAGCCCCCACTTGGCCTCGCCATGTTCCCGCCACAGCACGCTGTCGTCCAGTGTCAGCACGCCCTCCCAGAACCCCGGCTGGTCGCGCCGCTCCATCCAGCCCTCGCCCAGGTGCCGGTCGAGCATCCGGATCATGCCGCCCGACATCCAGGTCGGCAAGTGCACCCCGTTGGTGATGTGGCCGATCGGCACCTGCTCGGCGCTGTGCCCGGGCCACAGCGGCCGCCACAGCTCGCGGGAGACCTCGCCATGCTTGCGGGCAACGCCGTTCACCCGGCCCGAAAGGCGGAGTGCCGTGGCGGTCATGTGGTAGAGCGGGTGCTCGTCCTCGGGGTGCGCGCCCAGGCCGACGAACTGCTCCGGCGTGAGTCCCATCTCCTCCAGGACCGGTGCGGCGCAGGCCTCCACCTGGGCGGGGCTGAAGCGGTCGTGCCCGGCCGGCACCGGCGTGTGGGTGGTGAACACGCTGCGAGCCCGCACCTGGGCGACGGCGTCGGGATAACGAACGCCCGCCGCCAGCAGTTCCCGCAGCCGCTCGACCAGCATGAACGCGGCGTGCCCCTCATTGGCGTGCCACGCGGCGGGATCAATCCCGAGCGCGCGCAGCACCCGCACTCCGCCGACACCGAGCAGCCACTCCTGCCGCAGCCGCATATCGGGGCCGCCGGCGTAGAGCTTGGCCGAGAGGTCGCGGTCGGCCGGGTCGTTCTGTTCCAGATTGGTGTCGAGCAGGTACACCAGGATGCGGCCCACCAGCATGCGCCAGGCGGCGATGTGCACCGGTCGGCCGAAGGTGCGCACCGTGGTGAGCCAGGGGTCGCCTGTCGGGCTCGGGATTCGCTCCAGCGGCGTCGTTTCCAGATCAAAATGGACGTCGCTGTCTTCCTGCCAGCCGTCGATCCGGAGCCGCTGGTCGAAGTAGCCCTTGGTATACAACAACCCCACGCCCACCAGCGGGACGCCCAGATCGGAGGCGGCCTTGCAGTGATCGCCGGCAAGAATGCCCAGCCCGCCGGAGTAGATCGGCACCGAATTGTGCAGTCCGAACTCGGCGCAGAAGTACGCCACCGGGCGGGTGAGGTCGGGGTGGCGGCTCTGGAACCAGGTGTTCGGTGTGGTGAGGATGCGGTTGGAACTGTCCATCACCCGGTCATAGAGCAGGAGAAAGCCGGGATCATCGGCGCAGTCGGCCAGGCGCGCCGGATCGACCCGGCGCAGCAGCTCGAGCGGATTGTGTTTGGTCAGCTGCCAGAGCGGCTCATCGATGCGCCGAAAGAGATCCCTGGCTTCGAGGGACCAGCTCCACCAGAGATTGGTGGCAAGAGCGGCAAGCCCCCCGGTCCGGGGGGGCAGGTCGGGAAAACGGGGGCGTGGCAGAGTCATGGACAGTCGGTAGAGGGTTTCGCTGCGGGAAGGTACTACGGGCCCGACGGCGAGGGAATGAGGATATGAGCCGTCAGCCCTGAGCTGTCCGGGGCACAGCCGACTGGCGCGCGGCAGCTGATGGCCGGCGGCTCGAGACTGATGGCTACCGGGGCAGTACCATCCACGCCGCCAACACCGCGCGGAGCGTCCAGAGCACCGTCCGGAACCAGTTCCCGCCGACCAGGAGGCGGTGCGCGCCCGCATCGAAGCCGGCGCTGAGCCGGGTGTGCTGGGGCACCTGCACCAGCGCAGTGGACAGCCAGATCAGGGCGACGAGGAGAACGCCGGTCCAGCCAGCGCCGGGGGAGATGCCAGTCGGCGGTGCGACCGCGATCCACAGGGCACAGGCGGCTTCCACCAGCATCGGTGGCCCGACGACGAGCGTCGTGCGGCGAGTGTGGGCCGCCTCGTACTCGACGAAGCCGGCCGAGCCCACCCGTCGGATCAGCGGATAGTGCACCACCTGCACGAACCAGATGAGGCCGGTCATGAACCAGGTGGCGGCGGCGTGTAACAGGGGCAGCATCGGGCCACCGGAGTGGGGTGGAAACAGGGCGGACGCCGCCCGGAGGTTCGTCCTCACACCGGGCTTCGTTCCGTGGTGTCGTCCTAGCGATGCAGCGGCTTGTACTTGATGCGGTGCGGCTGGCCGGCGTCGGCGCCCTTCCGCTTGCGGAGGTCCGCGGCGTACTCCTGGTAGTTGCCCTCGTACCAGACGATCTCGCTGTTGCCCTCGAAGGCGAGGATGTGGGTCGCGATCCGGTCGAGGAACCACCGGTCGTGGCTGATCACGACGGCGCAGCCGGCGAAGCCCAGCAGGGCATCTTCCAGCGCGCGCAGCACGTCGACGTCGAGGTCGTTGGTCGGTTCATCCAGGAGCAGCAGGTTCCCGCCGCTCTTGAGCACCTTGGCCAGCTGCAGCCGATTGCGCTCACCGCCGGAGAGATCCTTCACCTTCTTCTGCTGGTCCGAGCCGCGGAAGTTGAAGCTGGCACAGTACGCCCGCGCATTCACCTTGCGGCTGCCGAACAGCATCTCGTCCTCGCCGCCGGAGATTTCCTGATAGGCGGTGTTGTCACCCACGAGGGAATCGCGACTCTGATCGACGTAGGCGTACTTCACGGTCTTGCCCACGATGAGCTGGCCGCTGTCCGGGGTCTCCTGCCCGGTGATCATGCGGAACAGGGTCGTCTTGCCGGCACCGTTGGGGCCGATCACGCCGACGATGCCGCCGCGCGGCAGCGCGAAATTCAGGGTGTCGAACAGCAGCCGGTCGCCGTAGCCCTTGCTCAGGTTCTTGGCGACGACGACTTCATCGCCGAGCCGCTCGGGGACGGGGATCAGGATTTCCACCGTGCCCTCGCTCTGCCGCTCGGCCTCCTCGCGCATCTCCTCGTAGCGTGTCAGGCGGGCCTTGCTCTTGGCCTGGCGGGCCTTGGGGCTGGCCCGCACCCACTCGAGCTCCCGCTGCAGCGTCTTCTGCCGGGCCGAGGCCTGCTTCTCCTCGGTCGCCATCCGCTTCTGCTTCTGGTCGAGCCAGCTCGAGTAGTTGCCCTCCCACGGAATGCCGGCCCCGCGATCCAGCTCAAGGATCCACTTGGCGACGTTGTCGAGGAAGTAGCGATCGTGGGTGATGGCCACGACGGTGCCGGCGAAGCTCTCCAGGTACCGCTCCAGCCACGCTACCGAGTCGGCGTCGAGGTGGTTGGTCGGTTCGTCGAGCAGCAGCATGTCGGGCTGCTCGAGCAGCAGGCGGCAGAGGGCGACCCGGCGGCGCTCGCCCCCGGAGAGCGTGGTGACGTCAGCCTCGCCAGGGGGGAGCCGGAGCGCGTCCATGGCGATATCGAGCTTGTGGTCCAGCTCCCAGGCGCCGAGGTGGTCGATCTGGTCCTGCAGCCGGCCCTGCTTGTCGAGGAGCTTGGTCATCTCCTCGTCGCTCATCGGCTCGGCGAACTTCTCCGAGATGGCATTGAAGTCATCCAGCAGCTTGCGCGTCTCGCGCACGCCCTCCTCCACATTGCCCCGCACGTCTTTCGCGGCGTCGAGCTGCGGCTCCTGCGGCAGGTAGCCGATGCGGGTGCCGGCCAGCGGCTTGGCCTCGCCGATGAAGTCCGTGTCCACCCCCGCCATGATGCGCAGCAGTGTCGACTTGCCGGCGCCGTTGGAGCCGAGCACGCCAATCTTGGCGCCGGGATAGAACGAGAGATAGATCCCCTTGAGGATCTCGCGGGAGGGGGGCACGACCTTGCGGAGGTCGCGCATCGTGAAGATGTATTCGCCGGCCATAGGGCGGAGAATATGGTTGGGGCGGGCGCCGGTGTGTAGTGGCGCCCGTCGCGTCGTGCGTTGGGGCCGCATACATGCGGCCCGTACGCACACGCGAAGGGCGCCCCGACGGGAGCGCCCTAGGTACCGCGATGGGTCGTCCTCGACCCCGACGCGCCTTACTTGACGTGCTTGCTGACCAGCTTGGTCATCTCGAACATCGAGACCTGCTTCTTGCCGCCGAAGACGGCCAGGAGCGCGGCGTCGGCGTTGATCATGCGCCGGTTCTTCTTGTCCTGCAGCCCGTTCTTCTTGATGTACTGCCACAGCTTCTTGGTGAGCTCGGTGCGCGGCAGGCCCTTCGAACCCACCACTTCGGCGAGCTTGGCGTCCGGCATGACCGGCTTCATAAACGCCGCATTCGGCTTCCGCTTCGTCGCCTTTTTCGCGGCCTTCTTCTTCGGAGCCTTCTTCTTGACTGCCATCAGGATACCTCCGTTGGGGTGGTTATTTTGCTCCGGCGCATCCTGAGTGCCGCGCCGAACACGTCACAAACTAAGGCATTGCCCGAGTCGTGCAAGAGGGAAAATGGCGTTTTCCCCTCTGTGAAGCCCCCGCGACCGGGCTATTTCCCCTCTGCCACCACCGCCGGAGCCCGTCATGCCTCGTCCCGCACTCGTCCTGCTGACCCTCACCACGGCCCTCATTTCCCCTCTGGCGCGCGGGCAAACCGCTGGCCCCGCCTCCCCGCCGGCGACCTGCACCCGGACGAGCGGACTTACGCTGCCAGAGGGGTTTTGCGCCATCCGCGTCGCCGAGCATCTCGGCGACTTGCGCCATCTCACTGTCGCGGCCAATGGCGATCTCTTCGTTTCCCTCGATGACAACGGCATCGTCGCGCTGCGGGATACCGACGGGGATGGCCGGGCCGACCAGCGCCGGACCTTCGGTGATCAGGGTGGGACGGGGCTCGGGTTCCATGGCGGATACCTCTACTTCTCCCCCGCAGATCGGGTCATCCGCTGGCGCTGGAGCGCGGGCGACTTGCAACCGTCCGGCGCGGCGGAGACCCTGGTCGAGGGGCTCCCCACCGGCGGGCATTCGGCGAAGAGCTTCGTCTTCCTCGGAGGCGACACGCTCATCGTCAACTTCGGCTCCGAGACCAACAGCTGCCAGGCCCGCGATCGCGGTGCCCGCTCGCCCGGCCGGGATCCCTGCACCGAACTGGAGCGGCGGGCCGGCCTATGGCGATTCAGCAGTGTGCGGCTGCACCAGCGCCCGAGTGACGGCACCCGCTATGCGACCGGGCTGCGCAACGCGCTCGCGCTTGCGGTGAACCCCGCCGACGGTACGCTCTTCGCCGCGCCGCACGGGCGGGACCAGCTGGCCCAGAACTGGGGCTACACCGACGTTCAGGGCGCCGAGTTGCCGAGCGAGGAGCTGGTGCAGGTCTCGGCCGGTGACGATTTCGGCTGGCCCTATTGCTACTACGACCAGCAGCAGGGCAAGCTGGTCCTGGCCCCGGAATACGGCGGCGATGGCAAGGTGATCGGCCGCTGCGCCGGCAAGAAGTCCGCGCTGTTCGGTTTCCCCGGTCACTGGGCGCCGATGGCGCTCGCCTTCTACACCGGCACGCAGTTCCCCGAGGCGTACCGGGGCGGTCTGTTCATCGCGTTCCACGGCTCCTGGAACCGGGCGCCGCAGCCGCAGGAGGGCTATCGCATCAGCTTCCTGCCGATGCGCGCCGGTCGGCCCACCGGGCCGCCCATCACCTTCGCCACTGGGCAGGAGGGCCCCACCAGCCTGCGGGCCTCCGGTGTCGCGATGGGACCCGACGGCTCGCTGTATATTGGTTCGGCGCGCAACGGCACCGTGTGGAAAGTCATGGCGCGGCCGTCGTGAGGCGCACTCATCCCGGAGGTCCGATGCGAAGATCGCTGCTGGTTCCCGCCGCCGTCGCGGCCCTCGCGCTCGCGGTTGCACCGCTTGAGGCGCAGAATCCGACGCCGCTGGCCGTCGGCACGGTGGCGCCGGAATTCGTCCTGACCGGCGGCACGAAGGATGGTCCCCTCGTCAAGCCGTTCCGGCTGAGCGAGTACCGCGACCAGACCATCGTCATCGCGTTCTTCTACAAGGCACGGACCAGTGGGTGAACTGTGCAAATGGACGCGTACCGTGATCAGTACGCGACGCTGCTGCACAATGGGGAGAAGGTCGTGCTGCTGGGAATCAGCGTGGATACGGCCGGGGAACTGACCCGCTGGGCCCAGGACCGGAAGTATCCCTTCCGCCTGCTGAGTGACCCGGAGGGCATGGTGGGAAAGGCGTACGGCGCATTCGAACCTGCGTACGGGCTCGACAACCGGACCCTCTTCGTGGTGGCGCCGGGTGGAAAGATCTCCTACGTCGCCAGTCCGTTTCAGGAGATCGATCCCAAGGCGTACGCCGATCTGGCCGCCGCGATCGAGCGAGTGCGTCGGTAGGGGTCGTTAGCCACTAGCCGTTGGCCGTTGGCGAACAGCCATCAGGTGGAGGCGGATCTGTTCCCGCCCCACGCTGATGGCTGAGATTCTTTCGCCTGCCAGCTACGTCCCGCCACCTGCCACCTGTCAGCTTCTCCTCAGCACCCGCTCCACCTCCCGAATGTCCGGCTCGATCTCGATCGGTCGGTTCGCGTGCGCTGGCGGCGGCTCCATCTCCTGGTGATAGGTGATCAACGCGCCGGGATCCTTGAGCACATGTCCCGTGAGGACGGCGACCACCCGGGCATTCCGCGCGATGATCCCCCGGGTCACGAGTTGGCGCACGCCGGCGACGCTGGCGGCGCTCGCCGGTTCGCAGCCCACACCGGAGGCGTCGATCACCGCCTTGGCCTCCATGATCTCGGCGTCGGTGACCGAGGTGACCACGCCGCGGGTCTGCCGGATGGTGCGCACCCCCCGGTCCCACGAGGCGGGATCGCCGATCTTGATGGCGGTGGCGATCGTCTCCGCCTTGACCGTCGTACGGCTGGCGAAGTCGTCGGCATAGCCGGCGGCGAAGGGCGCAGCGCCGGCGGCCTGCACCGCCGCGATGCGCGGGATCCGGTCGATGAGTCCCGCCGCGTGCGCCTCCGCCAGCGCCTTTCCGAACGCGGCGGTATTGCCGAGGTTGCCGGCCGGCAGCACGATCCAGTCGGGGGGCGACCAGCAGAGCTGGTGCAGCAGCTCGAGGACGATCGTCTTCTGACCCTCGAGCCGGAATGGGTTGATCGAGTTGAGCAGATAGACGCCCAATTGCGTGGCGGTCTCCTGCACCAGCCGCAGGCAGGTGTCGAAATCGCCCCGGACCAGCAGGGTGCGGGCCCCGTAGGCCAGCGACTGTGACAGCTTGCCGAGTGCGACCTGGCCGGCCGGCACGAACACCAGCGCTGGCAGCCCCGCCTGCGCGCCATACGCCGCGAGCGCGGCGGAGGTATTGCCGGTCGAGGCGCAGGCGATCGCCGATGCCCCGATGCGCTTCGCCTGGGTCACCCCTACGGTCATGCCCCGGTCCTTGAAAGAGCCGGTGGGGTTGTGTCCCTCGTGTTTGAGCTGGAGCTCGGGCAGGCCGGCCCAGTGACCGATCCGCTCGCGGTGGAGCAGGGGCGTGTTCCCCTCGGGATGGGTGACGGCATGCTCGGCCGCGGTGGGGAGGACCAGCTCACGGTAGCGCCAGACTCCGGAGAGGTTGATCGCATTGCGCTGGCCCCACCGCTCCTCGAAGAGCCGGCGCAGCGACGCCCCGTCCTCCACTGGGGGATCGTGCCGGATCTCCAGCAGGCCGCCGCAATCGCACCGCACCATCGGATCCAGCTCACCCAACACGTCGCCACAGGTGGCGCAGACCTGCACCGTTGCCATCAGCGATCCTCCAGCAGGCGTGCACCGGCGTCGCTCACGGTCGTGACCCGTACCGTTGCCGTGACCCCTTCGCCGGCATAGCCAGCGGTCATGGCCTCGGCGATCCGCTGGCCGGCCGGCTCGTCCGCGGCGAACGCGAACGCCGTCGGCCCGCTGCCGGAGATCGAGCAGCCCAGCGCCCCCGCGCCGAGTGCGGCCGCTTTCGCGGCCGCGAAGCCGGACAGGAGGGGCGCACGGGCCGGCTCCGCGATGCGATCATCCTGGGCCCGGCGCAGCAGGTCGAGGTTGCCGGTGGCGAATGCCAGGACCATCGCTCCGACCTGCGCCGCCTGGTACATCGCGACGTCACGCGGTACCTCGCGCGGCAGCACCGCGCGCCCCTCCGCGGTCCGGAGCCGCTGGCCCGGGTGCGCGATCACGACATGGAGGCCGGCCGGAATCGGCAGCCGCAGGTAGTCGTACGCCCGGGCATCGCGGATGAGGACGATTCCGCCGATCAGCGAGGGCAGGATGTTGTCGAGGTGCCATCCCGCGACGCAGGCCTCGGCGGCCAGCGCGCTCTCCAGCAGCTGCTGCTCGGTGAGGTGGAGGGCGAACAGCGCATTGGTCGCCACCGCGCCCGCCACGGCGGAGGCGGCACTCCCGCCCTGGCCGCCGGAGAGCGGGAGCCCCTTGATCACCCGCAGGGCCACGCCGACACTGGTCGCGCCCGCCAGCCGAAGCGCAGCTTGGGCTGCGAGGGCCGCCGTGTTCGCCCCCGCCTCGGTGGGAAGATCGGGGTGGCCGGCATCGAGCACGACGACCCCTGGCTCTGCGGTCCGTTCGGCCTCGACCACGTCTCCAGGGCCATTCAGCGCCAGTCCCATGATGTCGAGACCCACGCCGATGTTGCCGACCGATCCCGGCGCAAAGGCGCGGACGCGGAGAACTGTCACTGGGACTCCATGAGAAAAGAGCGGTCAGCGGTCAGCGTTTAGCCGTCAGCTGTCAGCCGTCAGTCAAAGGCCATTGGCCGTTGGTCGTTGGCAATGCTTTGTGCGGTGCGAGCTTCGATTCGCCTACCGCCTACCGCCTACCGCCTACCGCCTAC
>JAWXBX010000303.1:0-24611 GCA_034440415.1 Gemmatimonadota bacterium
ACCTCCCGCATCTTGGCCTGGGCCTGCTCGGTCTTGGTGGTGTAGTCCAGCCTTGCCTGGGCCAGCGCCCGCTCCGCTTTCTCGAGATCGATCTCGGCCTGACGCCTCACGGTGGGCGCCTCGAACGCGGCCTGCTCCTTGGCGAGCCGCTTCTCCTCGAGCCCCAGCTCCATGCTGCGGATTTCTTCCCGGGCCTTGGAGAGGTTCAGGGTTGAGTCGAGGCTGGCCTGCTCGTAGACCGCCTCCGCCTTCTGCAGGGCGAGCGTCACCTCGGCGACTTTCGACGCCAGCGCCGACCGGTCCAGCTCCGCGACCACATCGCCTGCCTTCACCAGGGTCCCTTCGGGAACGATGGACGAGATCTTCATCTGATAGATCTCGGCCTCCTGGGCGCCGGCCGGTGCGGTGATCTGTACAAACTTGCGGGCACGCAATTCGCCGGAGGTCGTGACGGTCACCTTGAACTCGCCCCGCTTCACCCGGGCAGTCACCGCGGTGCCGGCATCCGCCGTGTCCCGCGCGAACAGCCATGCGCCCGGCAGCCCGATCAGCAGGATGCCGGCCACGAGGAGGAACCTGCGCGACTTGAGGAAACCCATGGGCTCCCCTTCCTGAAGAAGAATCAACCTGGCCGCACGGCGCTCGACGACCTAACAAAATCAATCTGCGAACCGGACCGAGAAACGGCAACTGCCCATGGCCGATGCAACCGGAAGCACCTGCCGGGTCTCAGAATCGGATTGAGGCATGAATCTGACTGGAGTCGGACGCCGGGCGACCTGTCACCCGACCGCAGTGGGATGCGGTAACACGGGAAACGGTTGCACGGGAACCAGCCGGCCCGCAGGAGACCCGTCGGCGAAGATCTCGACAATAGCGCGGAAAGGAGGCGTCGCCTAATTTCCCGCGGCGCGGTGTGGACTCAGTCTGGCGTGGTGGCCGAGTGGTTTAAGGCAGCGGTCTTGAAAACCGCCGAACCCGAAAGGGTTCCGTGAGTTCGAATCTCACCCACGCCGCTCGCGGGCCAGTATCTCCCGAATGCTTGACGGAATTGGAGCGCGACGGTACGTTCAGGTCACAATTGAAGCGCTCGTGGTCATTTGCCGCCTATTGCAGCCACGTTAAATAAATGCTAAAACGCGCGCCCGGCGGCCCGTTCGTGGGGCTTTTTTCATTTCCAGGAGGTCCGCCGATGCATTGTCTTCCCTGCTCCAGTTCCGCCCAAGGATGCCCATGAGCCTCCGCGACCTGGAGCCCGCCACCCGCGCGGTCCGCGCCGGTGTCGCCACCGACCTGCAGCACGGTGCCGTGATCCCGCCGATCTACCTCTCCTCGACCTTTTCCTTTGCCGGTTTCAAGGGGAAGCGGCAGTATGACTACAGCCGCACCGCCAACCCGACGCGTGACACCCTGGGCGAGGCCCTCTCGGCGCTGGAGGAAGGCGCGGGCGCAGTGGTGACCTCCACCGGCCTCTCCGCCGTCCTGCTGGTCCTCCACCTGCTCAAGCCGACAGATCGTCTGGTGGCGCCCCACGACTGCTACGGCGGCACGCGGCGCCTGCTGGACACCCTGGCTGGCCGGGGCCACTTCGCGGTGGAATACATCAACCAGAGCGATGCAGCTGAACTGACCGCAGCCCTCGCCAGACCTGCGCGTATGCTGTGGGTCGAGACGCCGAGCAACCCGCTGCTTCGGATCACCGACCTCACCCTCGCGGTGTCGCTGTCACGCCAGGCCGGTGCGCTCCTCGTCGTGGACAATACTTTCCTCTCGCCGGTACTCCAGCGGCCGCTCACACTGGGCGCCGACCTCGTGGTCCACTCCACGACCAAATATCTGAACGGCCATAGCGACGTGGTCGGAGGAGCGGTCGTTGCGCGTGAACAGGCGCTGGCCGAGGAGCTCGCGGCACTGGCCAACGTGCTGGGCGTGACCGGATCACCGTTCGATGCCTACCTCACGCTGCGTGGCATCCGGACGCTGCATTCGCGGATGCGTTCGCATCTCGAAAACGCGGCGGCGGTTGCCAACTTGCTTGCCAGTCATCCTGCTGTTTCCACCGTACACTATCCCGGCCTGCCCGGTCATCCCGGCCACGCCCTCGCGGCACGGCAGCAGGATGGCTTCGGGGCGATGGTGAGTTTCGAGCTGGAGGGAGGAGAGACCACAATTCCGGCGTTCCTGGATGGCCTGAGCTGCTTTACGCTGGCGGAGTCGCTGGGCGGAGTGGAGTCGCTGGTCGCCCATCCGGTGACCATGACCCACGCGTCGATGACGCGTGAGCAGCAGGTGGCGGCGGGGATCACCGACGGGCTGCTGCGCCTCTCGGTCGGCATCGAGGCCACCGAAGACCTGATCGAGGACCTGTCGATCGCGCTCGACCGCGCGCTTGCGGCGTTGCCCACCGCTGTTGGCATCTGACCCATCGGTTTCGTGGGCACCTGCCTCGGGTGCCTACGGGAGGGTGAGCGGTCCCGTCTGTACCACCTCGAAATCCCCGCCCCGCAGCTGCTTCAGGCTATTCAGCTCGCCGTCATCCCACCGGGCATCCGGTGCGCCACTCAGGAACCAGTCGCCGCCGTTGTCGGCCAGGATCATCCCGTAGGTCTTGAGCGCCTGCAGAATCACCTGCGCGGAGACGGGATAACCCCTCAAGTCAAACCCCGCCTTCAACCGAACGCGGAGGCCCATGGGCGGCCGGCCGGAACTGGTGTCGCTGCTGGCGTAGTGGCGCGCTGGACTGAGGTAGGCCCTGCGAGTGAATCGTGCGGTGAAGCGGAGCGCGTGGAGAATCTCCCCCTGCTCCACCACCTCATCGTAGCGCACCAGGCCGGGAAAGATTGGTAGCCCCGCAGCGTCGGCCGAGGTCCAGCCAGCGGGTCTGAGTGCGTTGCTGTTGAGATCGAAGATGGCGCCGGACCCGGCCTGCCACCCGCTCCCGGCGGGATAGGCACTGAATAGCTCGTACAGTTTCCAGCTCTCGCGGTCGACCACGAGGACGTGCCGGTCCCCGCTGGCATTGCTGCCCCCTTCGATCGGTGCCCCGGGCGGGATCGGGTAGGGTCCCGGATCACTCTCGTCGGCGTAGTCGAACGTCACTGCTACACCGCCCGTCTGGTGGTCGACCACAACGTACGGAATGCCGAACGGCCCGCCGTTGTAGTCCGCCCCGAAATCGGGATGCAGCGCCGTCCCGACACCGATGCTGGCGATCAGGATATCGGAATTGGCCGCGACCGGCGCCTGGTCCACCGTCATGTTCCAGGGATTGTCGTCGGGAAAGGGGCGGCGACCATGCAGGCTCGCACCGGGGCCCAGGTCGGGGTCGCTCCCAGGCGGGAGCGAACCGGCCGGGTTGCCGTCGGCCGGGGCGCAGGCGAGCAGGAGCAGGCCGAGGCAGGCGGTGAAAACCGCGAGTGGGTTGGTCATGCCTGACACAATGGGCCTCGACCCTGTCTGGAGATGTAACGCGGCGCACATGCAGGCCCACTGCCCCGGTCAGCCCAAGGACTGTGCCCCACGCCCCCGGCACCGGCCCGGTCAATGGCCCGCGCCTGCATCTCCGCCTCGCCGGCGCCGCCAGGGTCGTGCTCCCCCGAGACTTGTCGGGGCCCACAGGGAGCGCTAGAATGGGTCTCGCTGGAGCGGTGGCCGAGTGGCTCAAGGCACCGGTTTGCTAAACCGGCATAGGGTTGAAAAGCTCTATCGAGGGTTCGAATCCCTCCCGCTCCGTTCGAGGTCAGAGCTCTCAGGTTGCAGGTGGCGGGGGACCGGCCTGACGCGGTCCCCTTGCTGATTTTCGGAACCAGCACCACCTCCTGGCTGCCAGCTGCCCCCTGCCCCCTGTCACCTGCCACCTCTCATCTCGCCTATGCCTCCCCGCGTCCGATTCGCTCCTTCGCCAACCGGCTACCTGCATGTCGGCGGTGCGCGTACCGCGCTGCTCAACTGGCTCTACGCCCGGAAGACCGGCGGCAGCTTCATCCTGCGGATCGAGGACACCGACCAGGAGCGGAGCACGGAGGCGCATACGCAGGTCATCCTCGATGGCCTGAAATGGCTCGGTATCAGCTTCGACGAAGGGCCGTTCTTTCAGGCTCAGTACGGCCCGCGGCACAAGGCTGACGCCGAGGGGCTGCTGGCCCAGGACAAGGCGTATCGCTGTTTCTGCACCCGGGAGGAGCTCGAAACCGCTCGGCAGACGGCGATCAAGGCCGGCTCCAGCTTCCGCTACGACGGGCGCTGTGGTCGACTGACTCCCGCCGAGGCGGCTGCGCGGGTCCAGCAGGGCGATCCGTCGAGCATCCGCCTCCGGATGGCGGATGGCGAGATCGCCTGGGATGACGCGGTGCATGGCCGGATCAGCTTTCAGGGGCATGACCTCGACGACTTCATCATCCTGCGCAGCGATGGCACTCCGATCTACAACCTCGCCGTGGTCTCGGATGACATCGAGATGGCCATCACCCACGTGATACGTGGTGACGACCACATCTCCAACACACCGAAACAGATCGCGCTGTACCGGGCGCTCGACACGCCCACCCCGATCTTCGCCCATGTGCCGATGATCCTCGGCCCCGACGGGAAGAAATTGTCCAAGCGGCACGGCGCCACGGCGGTGGGTGACTACCAGCACCAGGGCATCCTCCCGCTTGCGATGCGGAACTTCCTTGCCCTCCTCGGCTGGTCGCCTGGTGGCGACCGGGAGATCCTCCCCGAGGCAGAGATGATCGAGCTGTTCTCTCTCGAGGGAATCCAGAAGAAGGCGGCGGTGTTCGACGTCGCCAAGCTGGAGTGGATGAACGGGCAGTATCTCTCGGCCCGCCCGGCGGAGGAGCTGCTCGAACCGGTGCGCCTGCACCTGCGCGAGATGGGAGTGACCGAGGCGGGGCGCGACCTGATTCCGCTGATCGACGCGGTCAAGGCGCGCTCCCGGACGCTGCTGGATATCGCCACGCAGGTCGGGGTGCGACTCGACGCGAGCCGGATCGTGCGCGATGCCAAGGGGACCCAGCTCGCAACCAAGCTCGGCGCTGCGTTCAGCGCCAATCTCCTCATCGGTCACGCTGCCCTTTCCGTGCTGGCGCCGTCACAATGGAATCCTGCCGATCTTGAGACCGCCATCAAGGCGCTGGCCGAGCGCGAAGGGAAGAAACTGGGCGACCTGATGCAGCCAGTCCGGGTGGCCCTGACAGGGGGAACGGTCTCGGAGCCGGTGAATGAACTGCTCGCGGTCATCGGGCGTGACGAGAGCCTGGCCCGGATCCATGCCGCGGCGCAGTAGCAGGCTCACGCTGCTGATCGCCGGCCTGCTGGCGGTCACGTTGGCGCCCGACATCCAGGCGCAGGGAGTGGTCCACGGCACCTTTCCCCTCCGCCTCGTCTTTACCGGCGACATCAACCTCGGCACCCGCACCCTCCCCGACGGGATCCCGCCCGACAGCGGGCGCGGGCTGTTCAGCGGGGTGGATTCACTGCTCCGCGGCGACCTGGTGATCGGCAATTTCGAGGGCGTGCTCTCCGATTCCGGCGAATCCAGCAAGTGCGCGCCGCGTTCGACCCAGTGCTACGCCTTTGCCACGCCGACCTGGCTGGCACCCCGTTTCCGCGAAGCGGGCTTCACCCACCTGAACCTCGCCAATAACCACGCCAACGATTACGGGGTCGATGCCCGCCGCCACACGGAAGCGACGATCCGCGACCTGGGCATGACGCCCTATGGCCAGCTGGAGACGATTGCGATCACGCCGGTGGTGCGCGACGGGGTCACGATGCTGGTGGGGGTGGTGGGCTTCGCGACCTACCCGCATTCGTACAACCTGCTGGACCTGGCCCACAGTGCGGCGGTCGTCGACTCGGTCCGGCCGCTGGTGGACGTCCTGATCGTCACCTTCCACGGCGGGAAGGAAGGCGCGGCGGCCATCCGAACCGGCGCGGGGCCGGAATACCTGGGGAAGGAACCGCGGGGGAACCTGCGGAGGTTTTCCCGCCGGGTGATCGATGCCGGGGCGGATGCGGTGGTGGGCCATGGACCGCATGTGCTGCGTGGTGTGGAGTTCTACCGCGGCCGACCGATCGTCTACTCGCTGGGCAACTTCCTGACCTATCGGGGCTTCAACCTGGATGGCCCGCTCGGGATCACCAGTCTGCTGGTCCTCGATCTTGACGGGGACGGTCGCTTCGTCGGAGGCCGGCTGCCGCCACTGCTGCAGCTGCCGCTGGTCGGGCCGCAACCCGATCCGTCCGGCGCTGCCGTCTCACTCCTGCAGCGCATCACGAAGCTCGACTTCCCGCTTACCGGGGCGCGGATCGAGGCGGACGGGACATTTGAGGCGATAGGCGGTAGGCGGTAGGCGGCGGGCCGTAAGCGATGGGTTGTGGGCGGACCTCCGATCGCCGACCGCCCAACGCCGCCCATCCCGCCACCGGACTCAGCGAACGCCCCGCCTGCTACACCAGAACCCCATCCCGAAACCGCCAGATCCGCCGCAGCAGATCATCCAGAAATCCCTGCGACACGAACGCCTGCACCGCGACCATCGTGCTTTCCGCGTCAACCCCCCACAGGACGGCGCGCTTGGGATCGGCCTCGAAATCCGTCTGCACATAGGCGCGCTGATCCTGACTCCAGCTCACCGGAACATTCTGCGAGAAACCGGCCGCGACGCCGTTCACGCCGGGGCCGCCCACCGCGATCGTCGGATTAAGGTGAAAGATCCGGTTCTGCATGTACCAGGCATCGCCCACCACCACGGCGCGGCGGAAGACCTGCCCATCGCTCCGCTGATCGATTTCCTGCTTCAGCCGGTAGGCGGTCGGCCGATCGCGCTCTTCGGACCGAATATCGGATCCCGTGACAATCACGACGGTCTCGTCGGTATCAACCAGCTTCATGCGGGTGCCGCTCCAGTCAGGACAGAGGTGCCGGGCTCAGATGCGTTCGTACTCGGTGACGGTGCGGGCGTCGATCACATCGCCGGTGTGGCGAATGGCGCGCGGCTCCACCAGCAGCAGGTGGACTTCCTCCTCCGCCACCGGGCGATGCTCGACTCCCTTCGGGATCACGGCGAACTCGCCGGGCCGAATCCGGACGTCGCCATCGCGCAGCTCGATGCGGAGCGTACCCCGCAACACCAGGAAGAGTTCATCCTCGTCGGCATGCGCGTGCCAGACGAACTCCCCCTGGACCTTGACCAGCTTCACCTGGGCGTCATTGACGTCGGCGACGATCTTGGGACTCCACTGATCGTGGAATAGACTGAGCTTTTCCGCGAGGTTGATGACCGGTACCATGCGCGCCCCGCTCCCGTTGGTGGTCAGCGTTCGGTGCCGCTGCTGTCCGGCCGCTCCCGTTGGGCCCGCTCGAGTGCCTTCTCTTCCTTCTTTCGCGCCCGCAGATCCTGTACCGCGCGCTTGAATTCATCCAGCGTATTGGCTCGCTGGGCGGCGCGGCGCAGGTCGTCGGCGATCCACTGCCCGGTGTGATCCAGCGCTCGCTGCTGGTTGCCCGCCTGCGGCAAGGGCAGCAGGGCGAGTACGATGGCGGGAATCTTCAGCCCGGCGACGTAGATGTTGCGGGAATCCAGCCCGAACTTGCGACCTTCCACCTCGGTGGTCCAGTCCGGCAGCTGCACCTGGTCCGCACCAGGCTCCAGCGCGATCGAGTCCAGATAGCCCTGCACGATTGCGGTGACCGCGCTGTCTACCAGCTCGATATGCGTCTTGCTGAGCCGCCGGGCGAGTTCCTGCGGTGGGACCGGCAGGGGACGCACCCAGAGGCGGCCATCGCCGGCTCCGGGGCGGATCGGTCCGGCTGGAACGCGTGGCTTGACTGCGGTATCGGGTTGCAGGACAATTTCCGGCTCCGGTTCGCGCCGACTCACCGTGTCGACGGGCAACGGGTTTTCCGGCGGGCGGGGACGTGGGAGCGTACCATGGCCCTGCTCGACCCTGGGCCGGAAGAGCGGGATGACGACGGTCCGTTCCTGCTCGGGGAGGCGCGGGACGACGAGCAACGGTCGGACCAGCGGCGCGACGTTGGGCAGCCACCCCCGGATCACCACCAGGAACAGCAGCGAGTGCACTGCCGCGCTGACCAGCAGCGCGGGCAACGCCCGTAGCCGGCCACGATCCCTCCACCACCGCGGCCGCTCAGGCCACATGCCCCGCTGCTCCGGCGGCGAGGCAACTCGCCAGACTCTGGCCCAGCCGCGCAATGCCCTGGCGCAGTCGCTCCGGCCCGACCGTGAGCGCCACGCGGAAGTAGCCTTCCCCGCCGGCGCCGAAGGCGCTCCCCGGCAGGACGATCACACCCTCCTGCTCCAGCGCCCGATCGGCGAAGGCCGCGGAGGGCAACCCCGCCGGCAGCGGGATCCAGAGGTACATCGCTGCCCGGGGCACCGCGACGGTGAAGCCCGCCTTGCGGAGCGCCTCCACCCCTGCATCGCGCCGGGCCTTGAGCTCCGCAACGTTGGGCGGGATGAGCCGATCGGCATTGTCGAGCGTGAACGCCGCGGCATCCTGGATGGCCAGCCATGGGCCGGTATCCACATAGGACTTGACCCGGGTCAGCGCGGTGATGAACCGGCTGGCACCCGCCACCCAACCGATCCGCCACCCGGTCATCGAGAAGCTCTTGCTGAGAGAGAAGAATTCCACGGCGACATCGCGGGCACCGGGAATCTCGAAGATGCTTGGAGCGCGGTACCCGTCGTAGGTCAGATCGCAATACGGATTGTCGTAGGCCAGGACAATGCCGTGGCGCCGGCAGGTCGCCACCGTGCGCTCGAGATACTCCATCGGCGCCGTCGCGGCGGTCGGGTTGTTGGGATAGTTGAGGAACAACAGTCTGGTCCGTCGCAGCGTCGCCTCGGGGAGTTCATCGAGATCGACCAGAAAGCTGGTCCTGGGCGTCAGGGGATAGCGCAGTGGCTCGGCACCGGCCAGGATGGTCCCGCCGAGGTAGGCCTGATAGCCTGGCTCGGGGCAGATGACGATATCGCCGGGATTGGTGATGGCGAGGGGAAGATGGGACAGCCCCTCCTTGCTCCCGATCAGCGGGAGGACCTCCGTGGCGGGATCGAAGCGGATGCCGAACCGGCGCTGCATCCAGTCGCAGGTGGCGCGACGGTAGTCCCCCAGCCCCTGCTGGAAGCCGTACTTGCTGAAGCGGGTCTCACCCGTCGCCCGCTGCATCCGCTCGATCACCTCCGCCGGCGGCGGATAATCCGCGTCGCCGGCGCCGAGGTCGATCAGGTCGACGCCGGCGGCCAGCAGTTCCCGCTTGCGGCCCGGGAGGCTGGCGAGTGGGTACCCGGGCAGCTTGTCGAGTCGGGAGGAGAGCTGAGTCATCGAGTTCATGCCACCGGATTCGTGAGGACCCCGACTCCAGGGACCTCGACCTCGACGATGTCGCCCGAGGCGAGGACGGTGGTTCCGGCGGGCGTCCCTGTCGCGATCACGTCACCGGGCTCGATGGTCATCACCTGGGAGATGAAGCTGAGCAGGAAGGGGATGGAAAAGGCCATCTCGCTGGCTTTCCCGCGCTGCACTTCGCGACCGTTCACCCGGCCGATGACTTCGAGCGCGCGCCAGTCGAGTCCCTCGACGACCCGCGGCCCGATGGGGCAGAAGGTGTCGAAACCCTTGGCCCGGCTCCATTGCCCATCGACCTTCTGCAGATCCCGCGCAGTGACGTCATTGACACAGGTGAAGCCGATCCGCGCCCGCTCGGCCTGCTCCACCGTGATGTGCCGCAGTCGCTCCAGCACGACGACGCCGATTTCCGCCTCCGCCTCGACCTTCTGGGACATGGCCGGCAGAACAATCGGCATGCCGGGATCGATCAGCCCGGAGGTCGGCTTGAAGAAGATGATCGGCTGCGCCGGCATGGGGTTGCCGAGTTCCTCGGCGTGCGCGCGGTAGTTCCGGCCCACGCCGATGATCTTGCCGGGGCGAATCGCTGTCATACGCTGGCTCCGATGCCGTGACGGGCGAAGAAATCCTCAATCCGGGTGCGGACCTCGCTCCAGCTGCCGATGACCCGGTCGGCACGGGGAAGGCCGCTCAGCACCAGCGGCCCGTAGCGCTTGGTGACGACCCGCTTGTCCAGCAGCACCACGGCCCCGAGGTCGGTGCGGGTGCGGATCAGCCGACCGAAGCCCTGCTTGAGCTTGAGTGCCGCATGGGGCAGCAGGTAATGCATGAATCCGTCATCGCCGGCCTCCGCCAGCCGCTCGAGCCGCGCGGCGGTAAGGGGTTCCGACGGCACCTTGAAAGGTAGCTTCGTGAGCACCAGCGACCGGAGCGCCCGCCCCGGGACGTCGACTCCTTCCCAGAAGGAATCGGTGCCCAGCAGAATGGCGCGGCCGAGGTCGCGGAACCGGCGCAGCAGCACATCGCGCGGAGCCTCGCCCTGCGCCAGGATGGGCCAGCGCTCACCGACCGTCGCGCGCAACTCCACCGCGGCGCGCCGGAGCGCCGTATGGCTGGTGAAGAGGACGAACATGCCGCCATCGGCGGCGCAGGCCAGGTCGTGGACCACCTGCACCACCGCCGCGGCGTGGCCCGGCTCATCCTCCCGCGGATCGGGAATGTCGTTCGGGATGCCGAAGATGCACTGCTCGGAGTAGACGAACGGCGAGGGGAGAATCGTCTTGACCGTCACCGGGTTTGGCGCGATCCCGAGCCCCAGGCGCGATTCGAGGAATTCGAATTCCCCGCTGGCAGCGAGCGTCGCGCTGGTGAGCGTGACGGTCTTCAACCGGTCGAAGATCATCTCTCGAAGGAGCGGGGCCAGGTCGAGCGGCACTGCCGCCAGGGCGAGCTGCTGGCCCTTGGTCCCCGAGCGCTGCAGCCAGCGCACCGTCGGCGGGCCGCCGGCGGCCGGCCGCAGGGACTGGTTCAGGCCATCCGACACGGTCTCCAGCCGGCGCATGACGCCGCGCAATTCACCCAGCAGCTGGACCCGGCGGTCGCTCACCTCGCTGCCCGCCATGCGGTCGGCGATGGTCTCGATGTAATCCCGGATGGACCGGAACGAGCTCAGGGCAAAATCGAGCTCGCGCGACAGCCCTTCGGCCCAGACCGTGTCGTCCTTGAAGCTGTCCACCATCCGCAGCACGCCGCCCTGCTCCTTTTCCAACCGCTCATGCAGCCGCAGCAGCAGCTGGTCCGCACCGCGACGGCCGTCCGCGACGGCCGGCAGCAGCCGCTCGCGCAGCAGGTCGAGGCTGGCCCGACTCAGCAGATCGCCCGTGGCGGTGAGATCCGCGGCGAGCGTGGGCAGCAGGCCCCGCCCATTCCGCTCGAACCGCCCCAGCAGCCGCCGGATGCCGCGGCTGGTGACCTGCGCGCCGAGGTGAGAGGCGGCGACATCCTCGAGGTGATGCGCCTCGTCGAGGATCAGACGGTCGTAGGGCGGCAGGACGGCCGCTTCCTTCCAGTTTTCCGATGAACGCCGCACCTGCAGGTCCGCCGCCAGCAGGTGATGGTTCACCACCACCACGTCCGCCTCGGCGGCCTGCCGCCGCGCGGCAAAGAGAAAGCAGCCGTCGAAGTGCGGGCACTGCAGCCGGGGGCAGAGATCGGACTCGGCGCTCACTTCATCCCACACTTCGGGGCTGGGATTCACGCCGAGGTCGGCGAGCGTGCCGTCGCTGGTCCGGCCGGCCCACACGGCGATCGACTGGAGCTCGTCGTACTTGTCGGGCTCCAGCAGCGAACGCTGTCCCGCGACGGCCTGGTGCAGTCGCGCGAGACAGAGATAGTTGCGCCAGCCCTTGAGCAACGCGAACGTCGGGGTGTGCTCCGCCGTCCCGAGCGCATCGCGCAGCATCGGCAGGTCCTTGCCGACCAGCTGCTCCTGCAGGTTGATCGTGTTGGTGCTGATGACGGTGCGCTCCCCGTTGGCCTTGGCCCACGCCAGCGCGGGCACGAGGTAGGCGAACGACTTGCCGACACCGGTCCCGGCTTCCAGCAGGAGGACGCCACCATCGTTGTAGGCATCCGCGATATGCGCCGCCATGTCGCGCTGGCTGGGCCGATCCTCGTACTGGCCCAGCTGGCGGGCGACGGCGCCGTCCTCGCCCAGCTGTGCCACGACATCGAGAACATCCAGCCGCTTCTCCCGCCGGTCGTGCGGCACCTCGACCACGACGTACAGCTCGCTCGCATCGTTGTTGAGGATGCCGAACCCGATCCCGCCGTCATGCAGCCGGGCGGCGACAGACAGATCCGCCATCGATGGCTCGAGCATACCGCTGGGATGGTTGTGCAGCAGCATCTCGCCGCGGGTCGCGACGGCGGGCAGCGCCAGCACACGGTCGACGGTCCCGCGAGCCACCGCGCGCGCACTGGTGAGGCGCCCGTCGCCATCGACCTGGGCCACGAACGAGACCTCACGGCCCCCCGCCCCGCTGATCTCGCGGGCGAGGAGCTGCTGCAGGTCGGGCGGGATGCGGGACGCTGGAGCGATCACGGTGGCGCGGTTTGCCGGGTCAGGGAGGGCGAAAGGTAACTACGGTGTTGCTTCGGGCCGAGCGGCGGCGGTTCAGGTCTTCAATTCGCGCTTCTTGGCCGCCGGGAACAGCACGTTGTTCAGGATCAGCCGGTAGCCCGGCGAGTGCGGGTGCAGCGAGAGGTCGGTTGGCGGGTCGCCGATCTGGTGTTGCGGGTCCTCCGGATCGTGCCCACCGTAAAACGTCCAGGTCCCCTGCCCCAGCTCGCCGTGGATGTACTTGGCCCATGGTGCGCCCGGTTCATCCGCCAGGATGGTGACCGACGACTTGAGCGTCCGCTTGTTGAACGAGGTGGTCAGTCCATAAAAGTCGGGAATCACATCGCGATGATTCTGCACCAGCATCGTGGGTACCGGATCGATTGTCGCGCTGAAGTTGAACAGCTTGAAGGCGCCGAGCGGCTGGCGCCGGTCCAGACTGTTGACCTGGTGTCCGTCGATGTCGGAGAAAGCCGGCACGTTGGGTGAGAGCTCAAGCTGGGCGTCCCGAAAGGCGAGGGCATGGCTCCAGTCGAGCTTGCGGGCCGCCTCCGGGTCAATCGGCGTGCCATCGGCGTAGGCCGCGGCGATATCGACTCCCGTCGCGGCCAGGGCCAGGTCCAGCGTCTCGGTCGCGGTACACATGGCGAAGAGAAACCCGCCCCGCTCGACGAACGCGCGGATCTCGTTGGCCACGGCTTTCTTCTCCGCCGGCACATTCGGATAGCCCAGCGCCTTGGCCACCCTCTGGTTCTGCTTCACCATCTCGGCCAGCCAGGGAGCCCCGGAGTAGTTCAGGAAGAACTTGGAGTACTGACCGGTGAAATCCTCGTGATGCAGGTGGAGCCAGTCGTACTTCTTCAGCCCCTGGCTGCCGACCTCGGCATCCCACACCTTGTCGAACTCGATGCCGGCATAGTTCAGCACCATGGTGACCGCGTCATCCCACGGCGAGGCATTGGGCGGAGCATAGACCGCCACCTTGGGGGGCTTCTCCAGCGGTACCGCATCGGTATTGCCCTGCTTCAACTGCGCCCGCAGGTCGATCAGCAGCCCCTCGCTTACCGGCTCGGAGCTGACGCCTGCCAGCGCCGCGTCCCGGATGGTGGCCTGGTCGCCCGGCACGAGGAACGATCCACCCCGATGATTGAGAAACCACTCCGCCCGTCCGCCGCGTTGCAGCACCCGGAAGGTGACTCCGTAGGCCTTGAGGTGATCGGACTGCCCGTCGTCCATTGGCAGCAGCAGCCAGGGTGAGGCTGTGCGATCGACCAGCCCCAGCCACGCCGGCCACGCGCCTCGCAGGACGCCGGCCCCGGACGCGCCGAGCGTCATCAGGGTTGCGGATGATGCCCGGAGAAGGTCGCGCCGCCTCATATCCGCGGGACCGCGTTGCGGCTCTGATCCAGCAGCCGACGGGCCTGCGGCACGAGGGCGCTGGTGGGGTAATCAAGAATCATCTCTTCCAGTGTCCGCGTGGCTTCGGCACGGCGCTCGGTCGCGAGTTGCAGCCGGCCAAGTTCAAGCAGCGCAGCAGCGGCGGTCCCGGGCATCTCTTTCACGACTGCTGTGCGGAACAGACGTTCGGCTTCCGCCACCTGCCCCGCCGCCGCCTGCAGCCGACCGGCCAGAAGGTGCAGGTCGGCGCCGCCTCCGGTGGGCGGCAGGCCGGCCGCAATCCGTTCGAATGACTGGGCCGCCTTGAGCGTATCGCCCCGATCGAGGAGTTGCAGCGCCAGCCCGAACGACACGAGGGTGTCGGGCTGGATCGGCTGGAGCAGGGCCAGCCAGATGGAGCGATCAGTGGCTTCCTCCCGCGTGCCGGCGAACGGTCCCGCTTCGCGCCAGCAGTCGGACGCGCCCTTGAGGTCGCCGGCGTACAGCCGGATCCGGCCGCGCACCGCCAGGGCCTCGATCGTCGAATCGGACTGAAGCATCTGCTCGGCCCGGGCGACGGCACCGGATTGGGCCCAGCGCAACGCGACCGCGCGCCGCAGGCGCAGATAGTCATCCACCGCCACGGTACTCCGGTACTTCTCCAGTTGCCCGGCTGCTTCATCGGCCTTGCCATCACCTACCAGTAGTTCGATCAGCGTCGTCGTCGCTCCTGCGGCGACCGCCGGTCCGCTCGCCGGATCGGCTGCGATCTGGCCGAGGACCCGGCGGGCCGGATCGGGCTGCCCCGCGGTGGCATAGGCCCGTGCCGCGTCCAGTCTGAAGCGCGCCCGCTGAGGCGGATTGGTCCAGCGATCGGCCAGGGCTTCCAGCGTGCGAGCCTGCGCCAGCAGATAGGTCGGGCTGCTCTGGAGCCGGGTGAGTTCCAGAAACGCCTGCAGGACATCGAGCTGTTGTGGCAACGGCTTCGGCAGGATGCCGAGCAGGGTCTCGAAAGCGCCGACCGGGTCTCCCCAGCGCGCCCGCAAGTCCACGCCGATCCGCGCCGCATCGGGTCCGCCTTCCATCGCCAGCGACGCGAGAATGACGGGCCGCGCGGCGGCGGGTGCCATGGCCAGCGCGGTCGTGGCGGAGGACCGGTAGCCTTGCAGCTGCCGGACCGCGCCGACCCATTCATGTGCCGCCGCCGGCCAGTCTTCTTCGGCCGTGGCCAGCTGCGCCAGCTCGGCCGCAAGCGCATCTGGCTTGCCCAGACGTTCGCGGCCCATCTGGTACGCTCGCCGCGCCATCGGCCGATCCCGCCGTTGCAGTGCGGAAGCGGCCCATTCGCGGAAGGGCGACTCATCGCCCGGCGCGGCCCGGGCCCAGAGATCCACCAGGTGCGGCAGACTGTCCAGCAGATTGGCGGCGGCATAGGCCCGCAGCCCGATGCTGTAGACCGGCGCTGCGGAGGGATTCGCCACGATCGCCGCCCGGACGACGGGCAACAGCTCCGGCAGCCGATTGATCGGTGTGAGCGACCGCTCGAGGCCAAGCAATGCGGTCACCTCACCCGGCTCCTTCTGCAGGACGCCCCGGTAGATCTCGGCGGCCTGCGCAAAGCTGCCACGCCGCTCCAGGTCAAAGGCGCGGGAGAGCGGGTCCTGGGCAGACAACAGCGCGGGAACAAGGACCGTCAGCAGCGGCAGGAGGGAACGGGGAACGGGGAACGGGACACGCCACCGCGTCGAGCTCATCATGGCTTGGTGTCGACTCCGTTTCCCGGATGTTCCGCCAGGCGTCTGAAATACTCGACCACCTGCCGCCGCTCATCCGGCGTCAGCTGCTGCAGCTCCTCCCACGATGGCACCCGGCGCAGGGCGTCGCCGGGATCGAGACCGGTCCGGAGGGCCGGGGGCAGCCGCAGGCTGTCCTCGTTGCCTGCGGTGCTCTGCCGCTCCTGCTTCTCGTCCTCTTCCTGGCCCTGCAGGGTCCGCCCCGCATCCAGCATGCGCCGGAACAGCCGCTCCTGCCGCTCGACCGTCTGGCGATCGAGCCGTCCCGCTTCCAGTGACCGCGCGAGTTCTTTCGCTTCCTGCGCCAGATCGGCCGCGCCGGGAATCTGCCCGCCGGCCCGCATCCGGTCGAGTCGTTCGGCCAGCGCCCGCTGCTGGGCGCCTAACTGGCGCAGCTGCTCCTGCATCGCGCTCCCGCCCTGACCCATCATGGGCAGCAGACCGCCCGACTGCTGCCCCACCTGCCCCTGCTGGGCCGCCATCTGGGCCATCTGCTCCATCGCCTCCTGCATGCCCGACCCCGACCCAGACCCCTCCACCTGTCCCCGGCTCCGCAGCAGGGTGTACGCGGCGGCATTGAGGGCATCAACCGCCTCGCCCGACTGCCGGCCCGCTTCGCGGGCATTGGGCGCGGCATTGGCCAGGGCCTCGCGCGCCAGCCGCATCTTGTCGCGCCCGGTGGCCAGCGCCACACTCGACTGATTGGACACCAGCGCATTCTTCCCTGCCGTCTCCTTGGTCTGCTCCAGCACCCGCTCGACGCCTTCCTCGATGGCACCCTGCTCCGACCTGACCTGGGGAGAGGTATCACCCCGCCGCATCGCCTCGCTGACGGCCAGCTGGCGCTCCGCCAGCCGCCCGATATCGCCCAGCGCGCGGTCGAGTGCTTCCATCACCTCATTGCGCATCCGCTCGGCCATCGCATCGCGCTGCTGCGCAAGCTCATCGCTCAACGGCTCGAGCTGTTTCGATGCCTCTTCGCCCTGCTGCTTCGCCTCGGCCCGCTTCCCCTGGCTCGCGCTCTTGCCGGCCTGGTGCATCTTCTGCGCGGCCTGCCGTGTCTGTTCCGCCGCCTGTGCCACCGCCTCCTGCTGCTCCGGATTGGCGGCGCCGAGATCCTCCGAGAGCTGCTCCAGGGCAGCGCCAAGGGAATCGGCCCGCCGCGCCAGACTCTCCTGCTCCCGCGCCGCACGCGCGGTGTCGATCGCCGGCACCTGCTGAGCCCACTGCCGCTCCGCCTGGGCCAGATCCTTCGCTTCCGCCTGCAGATTGGCCATGTCGCCCTCGAGTGCGGCGCGCTTGAACAGCTCGCGGCTCTGCTCGAGCGCCTCGCGCATCTGCTGCTGGGCCTCGGCCAGCTTTTCGAGTGCCTCGCGGGTCCGTTCGGGATCGAGATCCTTCAGCGCCTGCTGCAGCTCCGCGAGTCGCTCCCTGAGCTCCGGGGTCAGGGCGCGTTCCAGCAGCTTCTGCACCTCTTCCAGCCGCGCCTGCCACGCCGGATCGCTGAGACCGGCCGCTTCCGCATTCTGGCGCAGCGACTCGATCATCTGCTGGGTCAGTTCGGCCTGTTTCTGGAGCTCCTGCTGCGCGTCCGCGACCGCTTCGGCGCGCTTGGCATTCTCGAAGCTGAGTGACTCCTCCGTTCCGCCATTCTGCTGCGCACCCTGGCGGGGACGCTCCTGGGCGAGGTCCTCCGTCTGCCGCTCCAGCTTGCGGCTCGCCGCCGCGATGCTGTCCAGCCGTTGTCCGATCTCGCTGGCCGACTGCCGCGCCGCCTCGCGCACTTCACTCAAGGTCGGCAGCCGGAGCGCATACTCCCGCGAGCGTCCGGTGTGCGCCGCCGGGGCGTTGTCCACCGCGCGCACGATGAACCGCACCGAGTCGCCCGGCACAAGGCCGCGCCCGTTGAGGTCGAGCTGCCATGGCAGCACCGCCCGATCGGGGGTGGAACCGGGGAGTTCGACAGTTTCCACCCGGGCCGGATCTTCGAAACCGAGCCGGCTGATCCGCCGGCTCTCGACCAGCACCCGCGTGAGTCCGTGATCATCCTGGGCATCAATGACGAGCGGCACACGCAGCGTGAGGGGAATGATCGTATCGGCGCCGGGCACCGGCACATCGACCCTCGGCGCGCTGTCGGCGACCGTGCGGATGGGGATGTGGATCGTGTCGCCCGCGAGGGGGACATCACCCACGGTGGCGAGAGTGAGCGTCCAGTCCCGGCTGCCCGCCGGAGTGAATCGACCGCGGAACCGACTGCCCTCGACCACCAGGGCGGCGCGGCTCGTACCGGCCCGCCAGGCCGCCGACATGAGGGGAGTCGTGGCCTCGCCGGTTGTTTCCATCACAGTGCCTTCCGGCACGATGATGGTATCGCCATCCGTCGGTACCGTCTCATCCTCGAGCGCCAGGTAGCGCGGGTAGCGGGCGGTGACGGCGAGGGCGCCGAGGAAGGCCGGCACGAGGACTCGCACCTGGAGCGTGTCGGAGCTGCGGCCGCCGCTGGTGAGCCGGATGAACAGATCGTTCTCCAGCGGCCCGAGCGTCGTGCTGGTACGGCCGAGGGAATCGAGGACGAGGCCCGTCCCGCGCCACGACTCCCCGGGGGCACGCACCCAGAGGATCGCGTGACTCCGGCCGCGGGCAGTGGCCTGGACCTGCACCAGCTCTCCGCGCTTCACCTCATCCGCGGAAAGCACGACCGTCAGCGGGGCGACGGTGGCCGACCAGGCTTCCACCGGATGCCACAGCAGCGCGGGATGACCGTGCGTGGGGCGGGCAGAGAGCAGCAACGCCGCCCCTGCGAGCAGTGTGGCTCCGCCCTTGAACGCGCGCCGCCGGAACGGGGCTCGCACCGACGTGAGCAGTGGCGGAGCCTGCTTGGAGAGGGTGGCCGCTTGCCGTTGATCCGCCATCTCGAGGAGCACGGGACTCGTGCCTGACGCCGGCGCCTCGAGGAGACCACCAAGCGCCCCGCGGCGGAAGCCGAGCGCTTCGAGCTCTGCCGCCAGCCAGCCCGCCGAGAGGCGCAGCTGCCCGCGGCGATACAGGGCGGCGAGGGCGGCAAAGCCGATGATGCCGATCGCCCACGTGACGAGCACCCACCAAGGCTGATCGAACCACCCGAGTCGGGCGCCCCACGCCGCACCGCCAAAGAGCAGCGCAAGCGCGCCGGCGGCACCGGCCACCCACGCGAACAGATCCAGCCGGCGGAACCCACCAAGAAAGGAGTGCAGCAGGCTGGCGGTCCGGCTCATGGTGCCCCCCCGTAGCCGACCGCGTACGCAAAGAGGTTCACACCCATCCTGAGTGCCGCCTCGTGCTTCTCCGCCGCGTCATGATGCACCTCTGCATCTTCCCAGCCGTCGCCCAGGTCCGACTGATAGTCGTAGAACACGGCGAGACGCCCATCGATGAAGATCCCGAGCCCCTGCGCTGGCTTTCCGTCGTGCTCGTGGATCTTGGGCAGACCCCGGGGGAAGTCGTAGACCAGGTGGTACACCGGGTGGGTGAGGGGAACCTCTTCCAATAGGCGCTCGGGGAAGAGCCGGGCCATTTCCCGCCGGAAGGACTCGTCCATTCCGTAGTTGTCGCTCGCATGCAGGAATCCCCCCGCCAGCAGCCAGCGGCGCAGCGTCGTCAGCTCCCCGTCGCTGAAGCGCACGTTCCCATGGCCGGTCATGTGAAGGTAGGTAACGCTCCACAGGTCATCATCACCGAGCTGGACCACCTTCTCCCGGGGGCCCACGCGCAACACTGTTCGGGTCGCAATGGCCTTCAACAGATTGGGCAGGCTCGACGGATTGGCGTACCAGTCGCCCCCACCATCGTAGTGCAGCCGGCCGATGGTCATCGTCGCCACCGGCGCCGGGCGCTGAGCCGGCAGCGGTACGGCGAGCACCAGCATCAGGGGAAGGAGGAGGAGGCGTGGACTCATGGCAGGGCGGTAACGATCCGGTAGGCTTCGTTGCGCGGCAATCCCATCTCTGCGATCAGGCGCTGCACGACTTCCTTGCGGGTGAGCCCGGTCGCAAGCAGCCCAGCCGCGCGACTGGTCACGTCCACGACATCCAGTGTTGGTTCCGGAACGTCGCCGCGGCCAGCGAGCACCACCGTGATCTCGCCCCGGGGCGGCGACTCCTCGTAGTACGGCGCCAGCTCCCCCAGGGTTCCGCTCCGGAATTCCTCATGCAGCTTGGTCAATTCCCGCGCTACCACCACGACGCGTTCGGCCCCCGCAAGGGACACCAGATCGGTCAGCAGCGCGCCGAGCCGGTGCGGCGATTCAAACAGCACCACGGTCCAGGCGGCGTCCGCCGCCTGCTGGAGCAGCCGCTCCCGCTCCCGGCCTTTGCGTGGCAGAAAGCCGAGGAACAGGTACCGGTCGGCCGGAAGACCGCTGGCAGAAAGGGCGACGGTCACCGCGCTCGGACCGGGAATCGGGACAATGACATGCCCGGCGTCGCGCGCCGCCGCCACGAGTGACGGCCCCGGGTCGCTGACTCCCGGTGTCCCTGCATCGGTGACCAGCGCGACGTCCTTCCCCTCGGCGAGCAACTCGAGCAGCACCGCCTGGCGCCGCTCCGGGGAGTGGGCGTGAAAGCTGAGCACCTGGGGCGGATGGGCATCCAAATGGGTAAGCAGGCCACGAATCCGCCGGGTGTCCTCGGCCGCCACCACGGGGACCTGGCGCAGCGTCTCGATCGCCCGGTGGGAGAGATCCCCCAGGTGCCCGAGCGGTGTTGCGACGACGAACAGGGTGGCAGGCATGGATATAAGGTAAGTGCGGCGGGAGGACGGGGAACCGGGACCGGGGAACGGGAGGCCGCGCGGTGCTGGACCCCGTGCTCGGCAATGCAACAGGGGCTCCCTGCGAGGAGCCCCCGTTCTCTGTTCCCCGTTGCCCGGTGGTTACCCCAGGTGCTGGGTGATCTTTCCTTCGAGGATGGTCTTGATCCGCGGGTCGGCGCCGATCACCGTATCAACATGCTTGCCATCCTTGAACAGCATGATGGTGGGGATCGAGCGCACGTTGAACCGGACGGCGGTTCCCTGGTTCGAGTCGGTGTCGAGCTTGGCGATCTTCACCTTGCCCGCGTACTGATCGGCCAGCTGGTCGATCACCGGAGCAATCGCCTGACAGGGGCCGCACCAGACGGCCCAGAAATCGACGATGGCCAGCCCCTTGGCCTGCTCGACCTCGGATGCGAAGCTGGCGTCGGTGAGGTGTACGACGTTACTGCTGGCCATGCGGTCCCGGTCCTTTCGAGATATCTTGCCGTGGCGCGGCGTCCGCCGCGCCGGTGAATACTGACATCTGCCACAGGGAGCGGCCGAGCATCCGGCCGCCCGGTCTGCCGTGATTTCACCTACTGTTATCGCTCATATCGGCATCGCCGTCGAGAGTATCGAGGAGGCGTTGCCGTTCTACCGTGATGTCCTGGGGCTGACCCCCGGACTGCCCGAAGCGGCCGACGGGGCCCGGGTCGTCTCGTTACCTCTGGGCGACACCGACGTCGAATTGCTGGAACCGTTATCGCCCGACAGTCCGATCGCGAAGTTCCTCGCCCGGCGGGGTCCCGGCATTCATCATGTCTGCTACCGGGTGGCCGACCTCGATGCCGCCCTGCTCGCCTGCCGGACCGCGGGCTACCGGCTGATCGACGAGGTGCCGCGCCGGGGCGCCGGCGGGCATCGGATCGCGTTCATCCACCCGAAGAGCACCGCGGGCATCCTCATCGAATTGACGGAATAGTCCCCCGGCTCAGTTGGCCCGCTTGGGAGCGGTACATGCATGACCCGGGGTCCCGACCAGGGTGAGGTCGACCGAGGTCACGATCCAGCCGGTCTTCCCGGTATTCACCACGATGAATGGGGCGGTACGCACGCAGGTGGAACCGTCGTTGTCGGTGCGGTCGAAGCTGAGGTTCACCTGCAGCCGCTTGGCATCTCCGGTCACCGGATCGGTGCTCATCACCTTGTAGGGCGAGTTCCGCAGGAACAGCTGGGTGACGGTCAGACGCTGGGCGTAGCCCACTGGCTGGCCCGTGGTGGCGGCCGGTCCCTTGGAGGAACCCCAGTAACGGGCCATCCGGGTGATATTGCTGTCGGCGACGGCCTGCAGGAATGCGCGGACCGCGCCTTCGCCGGTTGTCGCGAGATCCGCCGGCGCGGCCGAGGAAGCCTGGCCGCCGCCGCAGGCGGCGAGCAGGAGCAGCAGGAGCGAGCCTGGGCGCAGTACCACGTGATCCTCCAGCTGTGCTGAGTCGAGAGACGAGTCAACTTACACGGAGGCTTGGGGCCGGGCAATGCACCGCGCGCGACTATACGTCAACATCGATCACATCGCGACCGTGCGGCAGGCGCGCCGGACCGATGAACCGGATCCGGTCGAGGCGGCGGCGCTCGCGGAGGCTGCCGGCGCCGACGGAATCACGGCCCACCTGCGGGAGGATCGTCGCCATATCCAGGACACCGACATCGAGCGACTGTCGCGCGCGGTGCGCACCGTCCTGAACCTGGAACTGGCGTTGAGCCAGGAGATTCTCGAGCTGGCCTGCCGGCTGCGGCCCTTCCAGGCGACGCTGGTCCCCGAGCGGCGGGAGGAGGTCACCACCGAGGGCGGGCTTGACCTCAGCCGTGATCCAGTCCGGTTGGTCACCGCGATTCGACGGCTTGCCGAGGCCGGAATCCGGGTGAGCCTGTTCATCGACCCGACCGCCGAGCGGGTTCGCCAGGCGGTCGATCTCGATGTCCCGGCGGTGGAATTCCACACCGGGCGCTACGCCAACGCATGGCCCGAGGCGAGCGGGCCACTGGCGGAGCTGCAGGCCGCGGCGCGGCAGGCGCAGCAGTCCGGGCTCGCGGTGCATGTGGGGCACGGCCTGACCCGGCGCAACGTCGCGCCGGTGGCGATGATTCCCGAGGTGGAAGAACTCAACATCGGGCACAGTATCGTGAGCCGGGCGACGATGATCGGGATGGAGCGCGCCGTCGGCGAGATGCGTCAGCTGGTCGATGCCGCACGCCACTCGATTTGACCGCGGCACCGGTGCGGCCTAAACTAGTCTCCAGCAACGACAACCGTTTCCTCTTCCGGCACGCATGACTCAACCGCTGGGCGTCGACGACTTCTTCATTCTCGAGGCGGGAGAGTACCTCGACCGGCTGGCCGCGCTGGCCGGAGGAACCGCCGCGCCCGGCGCCGACGAGCTGGTGCGTTTCACCCGCGCGCTGCGGGGCAGCGCGCTCATGGCCAACCAGCCGGCCATTGCCCGGGCCGCCAGCGGGCTCGAGCAGCTGGTGCGCGCGTATCGCGACGGACGCCGCCCGTGGGAACACGATGCGGGTCCTCTCACCCGCGACGCCATCGACGTGCTCCGGACCCTGGTCGATCGGGTGCGGAGCTGGACTCCGGAGGACACCGCCCGCGCCGAGCGCCTCGCCCTGCTGCTTGAACATTCTGCCGCCGGAGGGGCCAAGGGCCTGCCAGCGGTCGTCCCGGTGGCGAATGAAACCGGGATCCGCGCCTTTCTCGCGCGGGAATCCGCCGCGCTCGGCAGCGCGATCGACCAGGCGGCGCGGTCGCTCGGCAACGGACAGGCGGGCACCGATCTCCTTACCGCCGTGCTCCGCCGGATGCAGCCCCTGCGCGGACTCGCGGCGCTGGCCGACTACCCGCCCCTGCACGACCTCCTCGATGGCATCGAGGAAACGGTCAGCGCGGTCGGGCGCCTCGAGCTCACCCCCGCCGATGGCGGCGAGCGCCTTGGCGCGGCGGCCCTCGCGCTCACCCGCGGCGCACGGGATATCGCAGACCGGGGCCGGCCCGATCCTGACGCTCCGGAGTTCCGCCGCTTCGCCACCCTGCTGCTCGCGCCGGTCGCGGATGTCGCGCCGGTCGTCCCGATCGAGAATCTCTTTTTTGCGGGCGAAGATGGCGTGGTTCAGCGCGGCGTCGCGCCTCGCGGACCGATCGCCGCGTCGCTCGGTACGACGGCCGTCGTCTCCCGGGGTGAGCACCTGTGCCAGATCGCGGACGAGATCGCCGAGGCGACATCAGACGCTCAGCGCGACCTCCGCCTGCACGTCGTCATCACCGACCTCCGCACGCTGGGAAGCGGGCTTCCCGCTGGTCTCGATATCGCCGTCGAGGCCTTTGCCACCTCGGCCCGCGGCGCGGTCACCCGCGGTGCGGCGGCGGCCGATCCCGCCCGCTTCTCGAGCCTCATCCGCGAAGCCGGTGGCCGGTTGCGCGGCTTCACCGAAACGACCGACGCTGCCATGCTTGGCGGATCGTTTGATGCACTGATTGCCGGGCTCGACCTGCTTGGAGCATCGGCCGCCGTCGCGCCGATCAGCCCAGCGGCGCCTGCGCACGAGGAACCGATCGTCCCGATCGAATCGCTCGCGCCCGTGCCCACGGCCCCGCCGATCGCCGCCGACCTCGACGACGATGTCGTGCCTATCGAGTCGCTCGCGCCGGACGAGGAGGCTGAGCCCCTCACGTCGGTGGGAAGCACCCCCGCCGTTCCGGCGGACAATGGCGAGTGGGATCTCGCCGCCAGCTGGAGTCAATTCGAATCGCTGGTGCAGGGAGACGGCCTGCTGGTGCCGACCGAAGTTTTGGTGCCAGCGATGGTGGCGACCGTGACGGTGGTCGAAACGGTCGAGGTGGTGGCACTCGCGGCGGCGGTCGTCGCCATCCCCGCAACGGAGCCCGCGGCAGCGACCGAGCTCGACGCCGGCACCGTTGATATCGAGGCGCTCTGCTACCGGGGTCAGTCTGCGCGCCAGCGTGCCGGGGAGGTGCGCCGCGAACTGCGGCTGGCCCTCACCGCCCAGACCCCACCCGAGAGCGTGATCCCGCTGGTCGATGAACTGTACGATCTTGTCGAGCTCGCCCTCACGCCCTGATCCCCGGCCCGGCCCTCCCATTGACC
>JAWXBX010000304.1:0-10712 GCA_034440415.1 Gemmatimonadota bacterium
CCACCGCCACCGCCCCCACCGCCGCGATTGGCCGTGATCCTGCCCAGCTCCAGCAGTGCGGTAATCTCCCGATGGATGGGGCGGACCAGCAGCGCGAACAGCACCAGATGCAGCAGGATGGCGAGCACAAGACCCGCCCGTTGGGACGGGCGCGACCTGTCGCGGAGGACGAAGGCGTAGCGGGGCTGGGGCGTCGGGTCAGGCATCCAGTGCATCGGTCAGGAGACGCGCGGTCTCGTCGCATGCCGCACCGGGGACGCCGGCCGCACCGGAAAATAGCCCGGGGGACCATCGCCATGATGGCCCCCCGGGAAAGCGGCATGTACTGCCGCAGCGCAGCCGCGGGCCTACTGTGCCGCCGGTGGGGCCGGGGTAAATCCGATCACCTGCACCCCGGCACCGCGGGCGATATCCATCGCCTCGATGACGTCCTGGTAGATCCGATCAGGATCCGACTTGACGAACATCAGCTTGGCCGGCCGGGTATCGAAGATCGCGTGGATCTGGGTGTCGAGCTGTTCCTTCGGCACCGGCTGGGTGTTGATGGCGTAGCTGCCATCGTTGAGCAGTTCGAGCACGATCTGGTTCGAGGCGGCCGTCGACTTCGTGGCCGTCTCCTGCGGGGGCACCTGGATATCCAGGGCCATGCGGGAGAGCGGCTGGGACACCATGAAGATGATGAGCATCACCAGCATGATGTCGATCATCGGGATGACGTTGGGCTCGGCGCTGACTTCGCCGGGCTCTGAAGATGATCCACCGGCCATGGCTAGTTCTCCTTCGTCGGTTCGACGAACAGACCGGTCGCCTTCGGCTCGGAGATGGCCGCCATGACGCGAACGCCGGAGCGGCGGGCCATCTCCACTGCATCCTGAATCCGCCCGTACTTGAGCATGTTGTCCGCCTTGAAGTAGAGGATCTTGTCCTCCGTCCGGGCGGCGTACATCGCCTTGAGCTGCTCTTCCAGGGCGACCGGGTCGACCGGACCCTTGCCGTCGAGGAAGTAGTTCCCGCTCGCGTCGATGCCCAGAATGATCTCGCCTTCCCCTTCCGGGCGGGAATCGAGGTTCTTGCCTTTGGGCAACGTCGCCTTGAAGCCGGCCGCGATCAGCGGGGTGACGATCATGAAGATGATCAGCAGCACCAGCATGATATCGATCATCGGAATGACGTTCGGCTCCGCTTTGACGTTCGTCCTGCCAGCGTTACCCTGCGACATGCCCATGGCCGGTCACCGCTTTCTGTGCCTGGAATTCCTTGGTGAAGATCGACCGGCCGAACTCGCTACCGACGCTCTTGATGAGGTAGTCGATGAGTTCCTTGGACGAGTAGGTCATTTCGACCGTCAGGTACTCGATCTTGGTGGTGAAGTAGTTGTAGAACCACACCGCCGGAATGGCCACGAAGAGACCGAACGCCGTCGTGATCAGGGCCTCGGCGATACCGGCCGAGATGCCCGCCAGACCGCCGGAAGCGCCCGCGGCCGCCATGCCGGTGAACGCCGTCACGATACCCATCGTGGTGCCGAGCAGGCCGACGAACGGCGCGGTGGAACCGACCGTGGCGAGCACACCCATGCCGCGCTTGAACTCGGACAGCATGATCAGCATCTGGCGCTCGACGGCGCGCTCGGCCGAATTGATGTCGGCGGAGGTGATCGTGGCGCGGTCCTGAATCAGCGGCTTGACCTCGCCCAGCGCCCCGCCCAGCACCTTCGCGACATGGCTCTTCTGGTTCTTTTCGGCCAGCATGATCGCCTTCTCGAGGTTCTCCTCCTGGACCGCGCGGCTGAACTCGGGCGCGAACTTCTTGGTCGCCGCCTGGCTCTTGGAGATCATGATAATCTTGGTGATCGACACCGTCAGCGACCACATCGACATCACGAACAGCACGAAGATGACGCCCCGCGCGAAGAGGCCAGCCGCCTCAAACAGCTTCAGTAGATCGAGACCGTGACTCATGACCGAAGAACCTCCGTGGAGATGAAGCCGGGTCCGCGGCGCGGGACCCGGCGGACTGAAGTGATTACGACCCGAGTTTGAACGTCATGCCCTGCTGTACCAAGACCCGGACCGGCTGCCCGCGTGACTTGCCCGGCCGGAAGGCGCAACCGGCAATCGCATCCCGGGCCGGGACCTCGAACGCCTTGTGGGTGGAGCTGATGATCTTGATATCGCCCCCGACCCGCCCATCGGTATTCACCACGAACTGCATCACCACCTTGCCGGGTATGCCAGCCGACTGCATGACGGGCGGATACTTCGGCTGGCACTTCGCCTGATCGACGACCTCCGGACGGTCCTCCACCTCCGCGGCAAGAAAGACCTCGCCCTCGATCGTGGGCACCGGGCCAGTCCCGCCGACGATACCGCTCGCGATACCGCCCTCGATGCCCTTGCCAGTGAAATCCTTCGGGTCGAACCGCTCGTTCAGGTTGACCGGAGGAATCTCCGTCGGGATGTTGTCCGGCGGCGTGATCACCTGGAACCCCTGCGGCGGCGGATTGGCGCTCACCACCACGTTCTCCGGTGGCGGCTCCGGCGGCGGCGGCGGCGCCTCTGGTGGCTTCAAGAAGATCATCGTGGTATCAACCATGATGTCCCGCACTCCCTCGGCCACACCCTGCGTTGCCTTGACCGCGCCGAAGATGACACCGGCGTGCAGGGCAAAGGAGAGCACGGACTGGGTGAGTGATGCTTTACGCTTGTGGTTGGACTCGATCAGGTTTTCGAACACGGAGTGCAGCCTCCGAGGCAGGGCGAGGGAACAACCTACCGGGCGGCCATTGCAGGGAATCGCCGCGCAGATGACAAATCGATGACAAGCCGATTAGCGGACCTGGACGATGACGCCTGCGCCCAGGAACACAGACTGCCGAAGGGGGGCCAATATACCGGCGAACGAACAGTGCGCTAGAGGGCTCGTTGCGCGATGCGTTTCACTCCTCAACCCCGCCAATCCCGGTGGCGGACAGGTCCTGCGCGGCCCGCGCATCGGCCACCTTTGGCAGGCTCACCGTGAACACCGCTCCCCGGCCCGGCCGGCTCTGCACCGAGATGCTGCCGCCATGCGCCTCGGCGATCCACCGCGTGATGGCCAGCCCCAGCCCGGTGCCGGGCCTGCGCCCGGTACGAGAACGGGCGGTGTCGACCCGGTAGAACCGGTCGAAGATGTGCGGCAGGTCGCCCAGCGGAATCCCGATCCCGTTATCGCCCACGATGAGCGTGGCCGTGTCGCCCTGATCCACCAGGGCCAGACTGACCTTGCCACCCGGCGGGGTGAACTTGATGGCATTGGTGACCAGGTTGAGGAGGAGCTGGCGGATGCGGCTCCGGTCGACCGGGACGACCACGCTCTCCTCCGGCAACTCGGTCCGCACGGTGATGCGCAGCTCTTCGGCAAGGATCCCGGCGGTCTCCGAGGCCTCGCTCACGAGATCGCGTAAGTCACAGGGTTCGGTTGCGAGGCTGGCGCTGCCTTCGTCGGCGCGGGCCAGCGTCAGCAGGTTGTCGACCATCTCGCTCACGCGGTGGATTTCCTCAAGCACTTCTTCCAGCGACTGCAGCGCCTCGGTCGGCGTGCCCGGTTGGGTCATGCTCCGCTCCACCCCGGCCCGCAGCACCATGAGCGGCGTCTTCATCTCGTGACTGGCGTCCGCCGTGAAGCGGCGCAGGCTGCCGAAGCTCTCCTCCAGCCGAGCGAGCATGCGGTTCATGGTGCTCCCGAGACGGGCCAGCTCATCGGCGGACACCGGCACCGCCACCCGCCGGTGCAGACTGCGGCCATCGGTGATCGCCTCCAGTTCATCGATGATCCGATCGAGCGGGCGCAGGCTCGCGTCCACCAGGACGTATCCCAGTCCGAAACTGCCGAGCAGGATCACCGGCGCGATCACCAGCATGGCCTGCAGCAGCTGGCCCGCGCCGAACGGGACCGCTCCGATCGGCGCCGCGACGAAGATCGACGCGGTGGCATCCCAGACGCCCGGCAACGGAACCTGCGCATACCGGAATGACCGGCTCTCCCCTTCGATGGCCACGACCCCGGTGCGCACGGCGCCGGGCCCGGGCTGGCTCGATGCCGCGAGCACCTGCGACAGCGCCGTCACGCCGAACTGCTTGGCGGCCACGTTGCGGTAGATCTGGAACCGGTCGGGATCGAAAACGACGACGTAATCCCGGATGCCGTCGAGATAGCCCCCTGCCGCGCTGATGACGAGCGTCGGCGTTTCGCCGGGACTGAGGGTACGCCCGAGCTGCCGCTGGGTGCTGATGAAGTACTGCGCCGCGAGATTCCCTTCCAGCTCCAGTCGCTCATCCAGCTCCCGCAGGCTGGAGCGCTGCCGCTCGAGGTACAGCGCACCACCAAAGGCACCGACCGACGCCAGCAGGGCGACGGCGTACCAGAGCGTGAGGCGGCGGCGGATGGAGGACATGGGAGAGTGGGGGGAGTAGGCAGTAGGCGGAGAGTGGTGAGCAAATGGCTGATGGCTGATGGCTGATGACTGACGGCCGACGGCTATTCCTTGATCACGTACCCCACCCCGCGCACGGTGTGGATCAGTCGGCGGTCCTGCCCGGCATCGACCTTCTTGCGCAGACGGTTGATCACGACATCCACGATGTTGGTGCCGGGATCGAAATGATAGTCCCAGGCATACTCCGTGATGAGCGTCCGGGACATGACCCGGCCCACGTGGCGCATCAGGTACTCGAGTACGGCGTATTCCTTGGGTGTCAGCTCGATCCGCCGACCGGCGCGGCTCACCTCGCGGGTGCCGAGGTCGAGCTCGAGATCGCCAACCCGCAGCGCCCGGGGGGCGAGCTGTTTGGGCCGGCGGCCCAGCGCCTCGACCCGGGCCAGCAGCTCCTCGAAGGCGAATGGCTTGGTGACATAGTCATCCGCCCCGGCCCGCAGCGCCTGGACCTTGAAATCGACCGCGTCCTGCGCGGTGAGGACGAGGACCGGCGCGGCGTTGCCCCGGTCTCGCAGCGTCCGCAACACATCGAATCCGCTCATGCCGGGGAGGCGCAGGTCGAGGATGACCAGGTCGTAGGCCGAGTGCGCCACCGCCGCGAGGGCGTCGTTGCCGTCCGCGACCAGGTCCACCTGAAATCCCTGCTCCGCCAGGCCGCGGACCACGTAGGGTCCGACGGTCCGGTCGTCCTCCACCACCAGGATCTTCATGGCTCAGGCTCCCGAACGGGGCGCCACGGGGAAATAGACCCGGAAAACCGACCCGCGCCCTGGCTGGCTGTCGACGGTGATGCGACCGCCATGCTCCGCGATGATGCCGTAGCAGATCGACAGACCGAGGCCGGTTCCGCGCCCGGTGGACTTCGTGGTGTAGAACGGCTCGAAGATCTTGGGCAGCTCCGAGCGCGGCATGCCGATGCCGGTATCCTCGATCTCCACCTCGACCTCATCCTCGTGGATGGTCCCATGCCCGGAACGCACGGTCAGCGCCCCACCCTGCTCCATCGCGTCCATCGCATTCAGCATGATGGCCATGAAGACCTGGATGAGCTGCTCGCCGTTGGCGGTCAGCGTGGGGAGATCATCCGCCAGCTCGCGGTGGACTTCGATCCGCTTGAAACGCTCATGATGCTTCAGCAGGAAGAGGGTGTCCTCGAGAATCGCCGAGACATTCACCGGCCCTTTGGACTTGCCTTTCGGACGGCTGAAGTCGAGCAGGCCATCCACGATCGCCTCGCAGCGCTGCACCTCCTTGTCGATGATCTGGAGGTACTCCCGCATCGCGGCATGGGAGGCAGCCGGCAGATCGTCCTCGACCCGGTTCTCCAGGGCCGCGACGCAGGCCCCGATTGTCGCGAGCGGATTGTTGATTTCATGCATGATCCCTGCCGCAAGCTGGCCGATCCCGGCGAGCTTCTCGCTCTGCAGGATTCGCTGCTGCGCGACATGCCCTTCCGTGACATCCTCGCCGATCGTGATGACGTGAGAAATCGTCTCGCCGTCCTGCCGCATCGGGATCTTGCTGATGCGGTAGTACTTGGGCTCGCCCCCGACAGCGACCTCCAGCTCCATCTGCCGGGTCTCGCCGGTGGCGAACACCTCGTCGAATTCCTCCTGCAGCTGGCCGGCGGGCTGGCGGGTCAGCACCTCGAAGACCGGCCGGCCCACGACTTCATCGCGCCGCAGGCCCTGGGTCCCCATTTCCCGCTTCCGATTCCAGATCTGGATGCGATACTCCCGATCCACCACGTACAGTCCCACCGGAAGGCAGTCGATCACGAGTGTGATGAACCGGCGCTGCTCCTCGATCTCGCGCGAGCGCAGTGCGACCTCGTAGGCCAGATCCTCCGAGAGTTCGATCGAGGCCAGAAACGGCGCCAGGATATCCGCGATGACCGGGAGCAGTCCCGTCGCGAGATCCGGCGCCGGCACGGGTGTCACCTCCAGCATGCCGAGCCGCTCGCCTTCATGCAGCAGCGGGAGTCGCAGCGTCTCGGCCGCCGCCTCGGGCAGGACCGCGAACGAGCGGCTGGTGCGCGGGCCGGCGGCGGGCATCGGGGCGCCGATAGCGCGCAGCGTCGTCGCATTCGGTTCACGCAGCCAGAGCTGGACCTGGCTGGCGCCCAGCCCCCGCCGCAGCGCTTCCGCCACGCTGGCCAGCGTCGCCTCGGCGGCGAGCCCCGTGTTCAGCATCCGCGCGATCGTCCCGATCAGCGCGAGCTGGGCGTCCGGTGTGGTGACGGTGGCGGTCATGCGATCCATTGGTAGAAGCTGGAAACTGAATTGGAGCAGGCGTTGACTGCGATTCAACCTTCTCGTCGTCCTGCCGCCCGTCGCCTATCGCCCCTCAAATAGTAGCTCCCCGTCCCCGCTATTCCGCAGCCCTCGGCCGTGACGCCCAGGCCGAAGCCCCCAGTCCGAGCGCCGCGAGGAGCACCCAGCTGGTCAGTCCGACCCAGCAGCCCAGCAGCCCGGCCTCGACCGGCGCCATGGAGAGCCGCAGGCCGTCCCGGGTCCTCGGCGTCGCAGCAATGATCACCGCCCGCAGCCCGTCGGCGTCCTCCACCCGCTCCACATCGAGTTGCCCCGGTGGTGGCGCGCCGACCGGCTCGACCGTGAAACCGGCCGCGATCTCGGGCAAGCGTGCCCGCCGCACACCGGTGCCGGTCGCGGCCACCTCGATCAGCCGCCGGGCAGTGAGCAGCTGCAGGTCGGTCGACGACCGGGCGGTGAGTCGTACGCTCCAGCCAAGATCGGCCCCGAGCAGGAGCACCAGCCCGGTTGAGACCCCGAGCGCGAGCAGGCGAAAGCGGGTCGCCTTTTCCCGCAGGAAGGCGAGCCCCGCCCCACCGATGCCGAGGAGCGCCAGCAGCGCCAGCAGGTCCGCCCGCAGCCCCGGGACCTCGCGCGACAGCGTGTCCCATGTCCCGACCCATCCCGCAACGCTGGCCGAATCGCGACCGACGAACGGGACCACGCTGACCGATCGCTTCGCGTGCGTCGTATGCACCGCGATCCCGGGCCGGGTGAGCTGATCGAGCAGCGCCTGCGGCAGCGGAGCCAGCCCGATCGTGTCGGTGGCGAGGGCGACGTTGCCCAGAGCGAGCTGGACGCCGCCGGGCCAGAAGGAGCCGTCGCCCAGCGCATTGACAGCGGAAATCAGCCGGGGAGCATCGTACCCCGCGGCCGACCAGGGGGTGACGACCGAAAAATATGCCGCCGCCTGCAGGGCCAGCGCCGAATCGGTTCGGCGCCGAACCACCTCCTCGGTCTGTCCCGCGGTCACCCACATTCCAAGCAACGCCCCCGCCGCAACGACCGGTCCGGAGAAGGCGAGCCACGGTGGGGGGCGGTGGCCAGACCAGGAATCCGGCAGGGAGACGGGGATCATCGCGTGGTGTAAGTTGCCGGAGTCGGCCATTCCCGCAAGATTGACCTGCCATCACCGACCGCACCGGACCTGCATATGACCGCCCTTCCCGTCCTGACGCCTTGGATCGACAATGCCCACCTGCCACTCGAGGGCCGGGCCACCGACACCATCCTCGCCCCCTTCTCCGGCGCGCCGACGGTCCTGGCCGCGCAAGGTACGGGAGCCGACCTCGACCGGGCCATCGGTGCCGCACAGCGGGCCTTTCAGGCGATGCGGAGCATGCCACGCCACGCCCGGCGCGATCTGCTCGACCGGATCGCGATGGCGCTGACGCGGGACCGGCAGGCGCTCGCGACCGAACTGGCCACCAGCGCGGGCAAGCCAATCAGCCAGGCGCTGGGCGAGATCGACCGCGGGATCATGACCTTCTCCCTCGCGGCGGACGAAGCCCGGCGTTTCGGCGGTGAGGTGATTCCCCTCGACATCGATGCGCGCGCCAACGCGATGACCGGCCTGGTCCACCGCTTTCCCGTGGGACCGATCAGCGCGATCACACCGTTCAACTTCCCGCTCAACCTGCTGGCCCACAAAGTTGCACCGGCCATAGCTGTCGGCAGTGCCCTAGTGGTGAAGCCCCCGCCGCAATGCCCCCAGATTGCCTTCCGGCTGGGCGCCATCCTCAAGGAATGTGGCGTGCCGGACGGCGCATACAACGTGCTGCACCTGCCCATCCCCGTGGCAGAGCGACTCGCGGCCGACCCGCGCTTCAACATGCTGACATTCACCGGCAGCCCGACGGTGGGATGGCACCTCAAGTCGGTGGCGGGGAAGAAGAAAGTCTGTCTCGAACTGGGAGGGAATGCGGCGGCCGTCGTTCATGAAGACGTCCCCGATCTCGGTGCCGTTGCGCGGCGGCTGGCCATTGGCGCGTTTGCCTATGCCGGCCAGGTCTGCATCAAGGTGCAGCGCATCCTGATCCACCAGCCGGTCTACCAGCGGTTCGTCGATCAGTTCGTCGCGGCGAGCGCCGCGCTGGCCTGTGGCGACCCGCTGGATCCGAAGACGGTTGTCGGACCGATGATCGATGCCGGGGCCGCCGACCGGGTGCAGCGCTGGACCGCAGAGGCGGTCGCCGCCGGCGCCGAAGTACTCCTCGCTGGACGACGGGCCGGCAACGTACTCACGCCGGCGGTCCTGGCCCGCGTCCCGGCCGATGCGAAGGTCTCCTGCATGGAGGTCTTCGGCCCGGTGACGATCGTCGAGCCCTATCGCGACTGGGCCGAGGCCCTCATCCGGGTCAACGATTCGACCTTCGGGCTGCAGGCGGGAGTCTTCACCCAGGACATCGGCCGGATCTTCAGCGCCTTCCAGGGACTCGAGGTCGGTGGCGTCGTCGCCAACGACTTTCCCACCATGCGGGTCGACAACTATCCCTATGGTGGCGTGAAGGACTCGGGCTTCGGCCGGGAGGGGGTGCGCTACGCGGTGGAGGAGATGAGCGAGCCGAGGATGCTGGTGCTGAATCTGGGGAAGTAGGGAATCGGTGGCAGGTGGCGGAGCGAGTTTGCCGCGGGGGCGGGGAATGGGACGAGCCTTCAGGCAGCGGCAGGTACCTGCCCCCTGCTAACTGCCTCCTGCCATGTCGTCCCGAAACACCACCTCATGACTCCCACTCGCCCGAAACACCGCCCGTCCGCCGCCTAACGCCACCTCATCGACGCTCACCTGCATCATGTTGGCTGGCTCGTTCAGCACCGCGGTCAGCCGGAGCGCCGGCCCCCGCGTGACTTCGCATCGCACGACCACCTGCCCCGGACGGCGGCGGTAGCGCAGCGTCAGCGTCGTCCGCCCCACCCGGACTCCGGTGAGCGCCATCTCACTCGCACCAGGCGGCAGTTGGAGAGTTATCGCGAGCTGTTCTTCGACCGCCGCCGGGACGATCCCCCAGCTATCACGCACCACCGACTCGATCACCGCAAGGGCAGCATCGCCCATCGCCTCGCGCCGATCACCTGGTGCTCCGCCGCCGTCCCCCGTCCCGACCGGATACTTCTCCAGAAACTCCACGTCGCCGGTCCAGGCCAGGAATTCGCGCGCCATGAGCCCCAACGAGGGACCAAGCACCTCGGGAAGCGGCTCCTGAGCCGCGGCGCGCGACAGCAGCCGGATCAGCGACCGCGCCGGCTCACGCCGTCCGGCGGACAGCAGCACGACGGCTGCCTGACAACCCGCCAGCAATTCGCCGGAGGCGGTGGGCGCGACGCCAGCACGGGCCCGTTCGACGGCGGCATGCGCCAGCGCTTCCCCCTGCAGAATCGCCCGGTCCCACCCTGCGACGAGGGTGAGATCGGGCGAGAGCAGCCGGGTGCCGAGCGCGGGGAGCGCTATGCGATGGCCTTGAGCTGGGCCAGCAGTTCGCTGTTGTCCCGCTTGGTCCCGGGCGTCTCCTCGGCGAACGTCCAGCACACTGTGCCAGCCTTGTCGATCACGACGTACGCGCGATTGGAGAAGAAGGTCTGCTCCATCAGCGTCCCGTAGGCGCGGCTGACTTCGCGCTTGAAATCACTCAGCAGGTCCACGGCGAGCTTTTCTTTCGCCTTGAACTCCTTGAGCGACGCCACGGAGTCCACGCTGATCGGCAGCACCACCGCATTCAGACTCTGGAACTTGCTGTAATCATCGGTGATGTCGCACATCTCTTTCGTGCAGGTGCCGGTAAAGGCGAGCGGGAAGAACGCCAGCACCACGTTCTTTCCCTTCAGGGCAGAGAGGGTGACGTTCTGGCCCGAAGTGGAGGCAAGGGTGAAATCAGGCGCCGGAGCGCCAACAGGAGGCATGGACATGAGAACAGGGGAAAGGGGAA
>JAWXBX010000305.1:0-5869 GCA_034440415.1 Gemmatimonadota bacterium
ACCCCCACCGCCGCCTCCCGGGTAAACGCCGCATCGGCCAGCCAGAAGGCGACCACCACGCCGCCGAGCGCGATCGGCAGGCTGAGCAGGACTATGATGGCGCCCCAGGCCGAGTCGAACACCAACGCCACACTCAGCAGCACCAGCACCAGTCCGATCACGAAGACCAGCCACAGTCCCTGCTCGCTCTTGTCCGGCGCCCAGCCGAACACCTCGTCGCTCGCCGAGTAGCCGGGCGGCAGGGTGATCGACGCCATGAACGCCTTATGCGTCCGGTCCGCGAGTTTCTGCGGCCCGCGGAATTCGTAACTCACCACCCGCACATACTGCTGGTCCTCCCGGCTGATGCGGGCAAGTGCGGCCCGCTCCTCGACCACCGCGACGTCGCCTACACGCACCCGGGCCCCACCGGGGGCCGGCACGGCGGCATCACGCAGCTCCTCGAGTGTGCGGGTCCGCGCCCCCTCGGTCTTGAGCGAGAGCCAGAGTTGCTGCCCAGCGATCTCCACCCGCTGCCGGCCAGCGGCACCACCCACCTCGCGGGTGACGGCACCGGCGAGGTCCGTGGCGGAGAGCCCGTAGCGTGCCAGAAGTGCCCGCTCGGGGCGCAGGGCCACGTCGCGCGCCTTGTCCTGACCGAACCAGAAGCTGGCGGCGTTGATGTCGACCGCGCGGACCCGGGGAATGCGTTCCAGTCGCGCCTTGAGATCACGCGCGAGCTGCTCGACGCCGCGAAATGAGAAACCGAGGATCTTGATGCGAAAGGACTGCATCGAGCCGGCACCGCCGCCGCTGGAGAACGCCGGCCCGCGCCCGACCACGCTGACCGCGGCGCCGCCGATCAGCACGGCGCGCTGGGTGAGCTCCTCCTGCAGCTGAAGCGGCAGGCCGGTGCGGGCGACGGTTTCGCTGAAGACGACGGTGAGGTAGGCGCCCGCAGGCCCGCCGATGGCGGTCGCGACATCCACACCGGGGCGGCCAATGACCACGCGCTCGAGTTCCCGCATGCTGGCATCGAGGCTGGCCGGATCGGAGCCGGTGGGGAAGGAGAGCGAGGCGCTCAGCGTGCTGCGCTGGCCCCACCAGGCCGCGTAGCTGCTGCGTGGCACCTTGACGACGAACACCCAGGCCAACCCGCCTAACACCAGCACGGTGGTGGCGATCGTTGCCCAGCGCCAGCGCAGCAGCCGGACGACCAGCCAGAGATAGGCCCGCCGCCAGGCCGGCCAGCGCACCTCATGCATCCCATGCCGGTTCCCGAGTGCGGGCACCATCACCACCGCTGTCACCACCGACCAGGCCAGCGCGAGCCCGAAGGCGACGGCGAACGGGGTGAACGCCGCCCTGGCGTCGCCCTGGAGATACAGGAAGGGGAACAGCACCACCGCCGTCGTCAGCGTCGCACCGACCACGGCCGGCGTGATCCGCCATCCCGCGTCCGCTCGGCCGGCCGCGGTGTCAGGCACTGTGCGGAATCGATCGACCACCACCAGGCCGTTCTGCACCAGGATGCCGACACCCATGCCCAGCCCTGCGAGCGTCAACAGGTTGGCGGGAATATGCAGCAGGTAGAGTCCGAGGACGGTGCCGGCGATGGCCACCGCCGCGCTCAGCACGACGAGCAGCACCGCGCGCCACGCCTGCAGCGTCAGCACGAGCACCACCAGGACGGCTATCGCCGCAATCGCGCCGCGCCGGCCGAGATCGCCGAGCTGCTCGCCGAGCCGGATGCTCTCATCGCTCGTGACCCGGAACCGCACGCCGGGAGGAAGTTTGGGGCCGAGCTCAGCGAGCGCCTCATGCACGCCGCGCGCGGTCTGGATTGCATCGGCACCGGGAAGCCGGGCGACCGAGAGCTGCACCGCCGGCTCCCCGTTCACGCGGAAGAAGGTGTCCTCGTCATCCTCCTCCCGCCGGATGGCCGCAAGTTCCCGCAGGTGGAAGACCCGGCCGCCGGGCCCTGCAACCGGCAGATCGCCCAGGGCTTCGATAGCGCCGGGCACATCACGCAGCACGACCGCGCGTTCCGTTGCCCCGGCGCGCTCACTGCCGAGCGACCGTACCTCCCGCGCCCCCGCGAGCGCGGCCGCGAGCATCGCCGGTGTCAGGCCAAGCTGGCGGAGTCGGGCTGGGCTGTAGGCGATTGATACCCCCACCACCGCCCCGCCCCGCGTCTGCACTCCTGCGACGCCGGGCACCGCACTGATGCGCGGCGCGACGTCGCGTTCCACCAGTTCCTGCAATGCCCCCGGAGTGTAGTGTCCGGCGACGGTGTAATCCACCAGCGGCTCCTCATCCAGCCCCTCTGGTACCGCGTTGCTCACCGCAAGACCGGAGGATCCCGGCGGAAACTCCGCTCGCAGCAGTTCGAGGCGTTCGAGGATGCCGAGTCGGGCGAGCTGCACGTTTGTGCCGGGCTCCAGCTCGATCGTCAGCGAGACATCGCCCTCGTTCGACTCGCTCTCGATCCGGTGCACTCCGCGCACCCCCTGGATCGCCGCCTCCATCGGCGCGCCGAGATAGGTCTCCACCAGCTCGGCGGAGGCGCCGGGCCAGTTCATGCGGACGGAGAGGGAGGGGAGTTCTACCCACGGTCGCGACGCCACCGGGAGGCGGGTGAGGGCAACGCCGCCAGCCAGCAGCAGTGCGGCGGCGACGGCCCAGACGATCGCGGGCCGGTCAGCGCTCCAGCGGATCACAACGCTTCGTCCGTTTCGCGCGCTTCCGATGCGCGCGTGGCGGCGGGCCCCAGGCCCGTCGCTCCTTTCAGCGAGGCGGACACATGCGTCATGGAGCGTTCGCGCCGCGCTTCGACCACCGCGTACGCCGTCGGCAGCAGAAAGAACGTCACCAGCGTCGCCGTGACCGACCCGCCGATCACGCCTGCCGCGAGCGGCTGGTACAATTCGCCGCCGCTGCCCCAGCCGAAGACCAGCGGCAGGACGCCCACGATCGTCGTCAGCGAGGTCATGGCGATGGCGCGCAGGCGCTGTCGCCCGCCTAACAGAATCGCCTCGCGGATCGGGTGCCCCTCGGCGCGAAACCGGCGGATCGCATCGAGCTTGACGACCGCGTCGTTGTCGGCCAGCCCGATCATCACCACCATGCCGATCAGCGAGACGGCGTTGAGGCTCTGGCCCGTCAGCCAGAGGACGACAATGCCGCCCACCGCGGCCAGCGGCACGGTGAGCATGACGATGAGCGGGGTGGTAAACGAGGCGAATTCCCCCGCCAGCACCAGAAAGACGAGCGCCACCGACAGGAGCGCCACGATCCCGAGCTCCGACATCGTGCGTCGCTGCTCGAGATCAGCCCCGGCCAGGGACCAGGCGAGCCCGGCAGGAGTGGGCAACGTGCCGAGCGCCGCTTCGATCTCCGTGACCGCGCGCGCTGTTCCGCCCTTCTCGACCGCGGCTTCCAGCACCGCCACCGGCCGCTGATTGACCCGCACGACTTCCACCGGATCCTGGACTTCATGCACTCGCACCAGTTGCCCCACCGGCACGCCCCGCACCGTCGCGGCGAGCGCCGTGGCCAGATCCTCGTTGCCGACTCCGGCGTAGCGCACCCGGATCGGCGTGCGCTTGTCGGTCTCGCGCAACTCGCTGGCCGCGATCCCGCCGAGCCCGCCCGCGATTGTATTGGCGACCTCATCCACGGTGAGCCCCTGCCGGACAATGCGATCGCGCTCCAGGGCCAGCTCGATCACCGGCTGGGTGCCCGCATGCGCTGAGCGGACATCGACCAGGCCAGGGAGGTTGCGCAGGCGGGTCCCGGCGCTGTCCGCCCAGCGCTGCGCGAGCTGGCGCTCGGGCGCGCTCACCTCGACCCGGACCAGCCGTCCTTCCCGCCCGATCAGGCTGCCGAACTCCGACTGTCCCGCGAGATCGATGGCGAGTGCACCGGCGGCGAGATCCGGCACCCGGGCCCGCAGCGCCGCAGCGAACCGCTCCGCCTTGGCACCGGCCGGCACCGGCAACAGCAGCTCCGCCTCGCCCGGCCCGCCAGGAGCCGCACCGGCCACGAGCTCTTCATCGGTGGCGGAGCCGACCCGGGCATAGATGCCGCGCACGCCGAGCGCACTCGCGGCCTGCTCCAGCCGCGCAACCTGACGGGCGGTCTCGGTGATCGCGGTGCCTTCGGCCAGGTGGAGCGAGACGACGGCGACTCCTTCATCGACCTGCGGCAGGATCTCGCGTGGCAGCCGGAGTCCGATCACCGTCGCGAGTGCCGTCGCAACGATCGCCGATCCGAAGACGGTGCGCGGATGATCCAGCGACCAGATCATGCCACGTTCGTAGAGTTCGGTCAGATAGTGTCCGAGCCTGATATCCGGACGGGGGGACGGGCGGACGGTCCGGGGTGGCTGCGGACCGTCTGACCGTCCGACCGCCTGACCGCCCCGTTTCCCCGCCAGCATCACCGGCATCAGCGTCAGCGCCAGCACCAGCGATGCGGTGAGCGACGTGACGACACTCAACGACAGATCCCGGAACAGCGCGGCGGCAAGCCCGCGCACGAAGACAATCGGCCCGAAGACCAGTAGCGTGGTGAGCGTCCCCGCGATCAGCGGCCCGGCCACCTCGTCGGCTGCCTGCCGCGCCGCATCGAGCCGGTTCAACCCCTGTTCGCGGAAGCGACCGCTCGCCTCCGCCACCACGATCGCGTTGTCCACCAGCAGGCCGACGCCAAGCGCCAGGCCACCAAGCGACAGCACGTTGATGGTGACATTGAGCAATTGCAACGCCGTGAGCGCCACCAGCACGGAGAGCGGCACGATCAGCCCGATCGCGAGCGCGCTCTTCCAGTCGCCCAGGATGAGCAGGATGACCAGCAGCGAAAGGATCCCGCCGAGGATGATCTCCTGACCCAGATTGCCGAGGGCGTCGTTGACGAAGCGGGCCTGGGCGGCCACGACCGAAATCCTGATGGCAGGAAATTCGACCGCGAGCTGCGCCACCGCCTCGGTCATGTTGCCGGTAACGCTGACGGTGTTGGCACCGGCATCCTTGTACACCAGCAGCCCGATGCCGGGCGCGCCATCGAGCCGGGTCAGCGTACGCGGTTCCGCCAGCGCGAGCGAGACCGTGGCGACGTCGCGGAGTCGAGGGGCCCCCTGACGACTGGCAAGCGGGATGTCGGAGAAATCATCCAGCGTCTGCAGCTCTGTCAGCGCGCGTACGGCAAAGCGGAACTGGCCCCGGCGGATGGTGCCGCCGGGCGCACTCACATTGGCGGCCCGCACCGCGGTCGCCACGTCGTCCGGCGTGAGTCCCAGTGCGCGAAGCCGCTCCGGGTTCAGCTCGACGCGGATCTCGTCCTCCGGCACGCCGGTCACCGCGACGCTCGCGACCCCGTCGAGCTGCTCCAGCCGCCGCGCCAGCACCTGCTCGGCGAGGAGCGCGAGGGCGCGGAGATCCTGCGGGCCGCTCACGCCGAGGACGGCGATCGGGCGCTGGCCGGGATCGCTGGTGAGGAGCGTTGGGCGTGCCGCCGTCTCCGGCAGGCGGCTGCGGGCGTTGTCGAGCCGCTCGCGCACCGCCAGCATCGTCGCCGCCATGTCGGTGCCCCAGCCGAAGCGCGCGGTGGTGGTCACCTCGCCATTCCGGCTGACGGAGCGCAGTTCGATCAGGCCGGGTGTCGCGGCGATCGCCTCTTCCACCGGCTCCGCGACGAAGCGTGAGGCTTCCGCGGCTGCGGCACCGGACCAGATGGTGCGGATGGTGAGGACAGGCAGGGTGACATCGGGGAGCAGGGCGACGGGGAGACGGCCGAGCGACACCAGGCCGAGCAGCACCAGGGCGAGGGTGGCGGCGACGGTGGAGACCGGGCGGCGGAGCGCGGAGGCGGCGATGGACATAGATCGTTG
>JAWXBX010000306.1:0-20667 GCA_034440415.1 Gemmatimonadota bacterium
CCGGCGAAGCCAACCGGGTCCTCTTCATGCTGGCCCCGACCCTCGCCTTCATCCCCGCGCTGATGCTCGGCTCGGTGATCCACTGGGCCGCACCGCTGCAGATCGATTTCGATGATTTCGGCAGCCTGCTCGGCGGCATCCCACTGGTCGGCGGCCTGCTCCGCACCGTGGTCCATGCCCTCTTCGGGCAGATCACCTATCACGGCCTGATGCCGATGGCCGTGGCCGATCTCCCCGTCGGCTTCCTCTTCGTGCTGGCCATCAGCTCGATGGGGGTCTACGGCATCGCGCTGGCCGGCTGGTCCTCCAACAGCAAGTACTCCCTGCTCGGTGGCCTCCGGGCGACGGCGCAGATGATCTCCTACGAAGTCGCCATGGGGCTTTCGCTCGTGCCGGTGCTGATGCTCTCCGGCAATGTCGCCCTCGGCGAGATCATCAAGTCGCAGCAGCAGGGACTCTGGTACATCCTGCCGCTCTTCATCTCCTTCTTCGTCTTCCTGGTCTCCGGCTTCGCCGAGACCAACCGGCTGCCGTTCGACATGCCGGAGGCGGAGAGCGAGCTCATCGCCGGCTATCACACCGAATACTCCGCCATGAAGTTCTCGATGTTCTTCATCGCCGAGTACGCCAACATGGTCACGGTCGCCGCCATGGTGACGACGCTCTTCTTCGGCGGGTGGGACATCCCCTTCACCCATTGGGATGAGGCGCCCGGCATCGCGCAGTCGCTGGCGACGGCGCTGGTCATGTTCCTCAAGGTGTTCTGCTGGCTCTTCTTCTTCATGTGGATCCGCTGGACGCTGCCCCGCTTCCGCTACGACCAGCTCATGGCGCTCGGCTGGAAGGTGCTGCTGCCGATCGCGCTGGCGTACGTGATGGTCATCGGCGTCGCCATCTATCTGACCGAGAATGTCGCCGGACTGACCTCGCCGAAGGCGATGATGGGAGTGTTGTTCCTGCTCAATCTGGGGCTGGGCTACCTGGTGTTCGTCGTGCTCGATCGCGGGACGCTGATCGGCGGCCCGCAGTCGCGGAAGCCGGCCGCAGGCGACCTCCCGCGCGCGGCCTGAGGAGTCTATGGCAATTGGCGTGAAGGTCATGAAGCGGCCCACCAGCGACGTGAGCTACGTCCGGGCGACGCTCAAGGGGATGGCGCTCACCTTCAAGAAGATGTTCGAGCCCAAGGTGACCATGCAGTACCCCGAGGAGAAGAGCGCGCCGGAAGCCGAGCGCGGCGCCTGGACGCTCTCGCCCCGCTGGCGCGGCACCCACCGGATGCTGACCGACGAGCAGGGCCGCTCCAAGTGCGTCGCCTGCGGCCTCTGCCCCCAGATCTGCCCCGCCAACTGCATCAAGCTGGTTCCCGGCGAGGACGAGGAGGGCAACCGCTACCCGCTGATCTACGAGATCGACGAGTTCCGCTGCGTCTTCTGCGGCTACTGCCAGGAAGTCTGCCCCGAGGAGGCCATCCACGTCGGGGTGCATTACGAGAACGCGGAGTACAGCCGCGACCGGTTCGTGTACGACCTCGAACGGCTGTCGGCGCAGACCCACCCGGTCTCGACCCTCTGGGACCCCACCGACCCGAAAGGCGAGTAGATGGCGGTCCCGATCTTCTGGTTCTTCGCCGGGGTGGCGATCGTCTCTGCCCTCCTCGTCGTGCTGATGCGGAACCCCATCGCCTCGGCGTTCTGGCTCATCAACACGATGCTGTGCCTCGCCGCCATCTTCTTCATGCTCGATGCCCAGTTCATCGGCGCCGTCCAGATCCTGGTGTATGCCGGCGCGGTCATGGTGCTCTTCCTCTTCGTCATCATGCTGCTCAACCTGGGCCGCGGGGAAAGCGACTACAAGCGCATCCCGGTCTGGTGCCTTGTTGCGGTGCTGGTGGGCATCCTGACCAGCCAGCTGGTGCCGCTGATGAGCTACAGCCGCGAGCGCCTCGCCTACGAATACACCCGGTCCCCGCTGCTGGCGGATCCGGCCATCGTCTTCGATTCCCTGGTGTCGCCGGCGCGCGCCACCCTGGAGCGCGGTGTCCCCGGCGATCTGGCCCAGCCGCTCTTCACCCAGTATATCGTCCCCTTCGAGCTGACTTCGGTCCTGCTCCTCGCCGCCATCATCGGGGCGGTGGTGCTGGCGAAACGGAGGATCTGATGTTTCTCGGACCCTCCCTCGCCGTTTCGGCAATCATCTTCTGCATTGGCGTCGCCGGCGTCCTGCTCCGGCGCAACGCGATCGTGATCTTCATGTGCGTCGAGCTCATGCTCAACGCCGTGAACCTGACGTTCATCGCGCTGGCCCAGGCCCACGGCGTGGCCGGCCAGGTGTTCGTCTTCTTTGTGATGGCAGTGGCCGCCGCCGAAGCGGCCGTCGGGCTCGCGATCATCCTGTCCATCTTCCGGCACCACAAGTCGGTGGACCTCAAGAACATCAACCTGCTCAGGGGCTGATGCACGCTTCCCTTTTGCCTGTCAGCCTGGTCCTCGGGTTGCCGCTCCTCGGGTTCCTCGCCAACGGCGCCCTCGCCCTCTGGCGGCCACAGGCCAAGCTGGCGACATCGCTGATCGGGCCCGGTGTCCTGCTCGGCGCCTTCGCCGCGGCGGTGCTGCTGTTCCAGCGGCTCGCGCCCGGCTGGCAGGCCGACCCGGACGTGGCCCAGATCGTGACCCTGTGGAGCTGGATTCCGGTAGGAAGTCTCACCATCGACTTTGCCTTCCAGCTCGATCAGCTCTCGATGGTGATGCTGCTCATCGTCACCGGCGTCGGCAGCCTGATCCACCTGTTCAGTGTCGGCTACATGAAGTCCGACCCGGGCTACGCCCGCTACTTCGCCTACCTCAATCTGTTCATCGCCTTCATGCTGGTGCTGGTGCTCGGGGCCAGCTTCCCGATGATGTTCATCGGGTGGGAAGGGGTGGGGCTCTGCTCCTACCTGCTGATCGGATTCTGGTTTACCGAGAAGGCCAATGCCGACGCCGGCAAGAAGGCCTTCATCGTCAACCGCATAGGCGATTTCGGTTTCCTCATTGCCATGTTCCTGATGTGGGGTGCGTTCGGCAGCCTGAGCTATGCGGATGTCTTCGGCCGGGCCCAGGAAGTTCTCCCGGCCGGCGGCGCACTGGTCACCGCCATCACGCTCTTCCTGTTCCTTGGCTGCGCCGGCAAGTCGGCCCAGATCCCGCTCTATACCTGGCTGCCGGACGCGATGGCTGGTCCCACCCCGGTTTCGGCGCTGATCCACGCCGCGACGATGGTCACCGCCGGCGTCTACCTGGTCGCCCGGTCCAATCTGCTCTTCGCCCTGGCCCCGACCAGCCAGACCGTCGTGGCCGGGGTGGGCGCCCTGACGGCGCTCTTCGCCGCGACGATCGGCCTGCGGCAATACGACATCAAGAAGGTGCTGGCCTACTCCACCGTCTCCCAGCTCGGCTACATGTTCCTGGGTGTGGGCACCGGGGCGATCACCGCCGGCGTCTTTCACCTCATGACCCACGCCTTCTTCAAGGCACTGCTCTTCCTCGGCTCCGGCAGTGTGATTCACGCCATGCACCATGCGTATCACGCCACCCACAGTCATGACGACGCGCAGGACATGCGGAACATGGGCGGGCTGGCGAAGTACATGCCCATCACCGCGACGCTGATGATCCTGGCCACGCTCGCGATCGCCGGTGTCCCGCCCTTCGCCGGCTTCTTCTCCAAGGACGAGATCCTCGCCTTCGCCTTCGGCCGCGGCGAACACGAGCCGATCTTCCGCCTCTTCTGGGCCATGGGCGCGGTCGCGGCGCTGCTGACGGCGTTCTACATGGCCCGGCTCGTCGCCATGACCTTCTTCGGCGCCAACCGCACCGGCGATGCCGAACGCTCCCACCTGCGCGAAGCGCCCTGGATCATGACCGGCCCGCTGCTGGTGCTGGGTGTGCTGAGCGTGGTCGGCGGCTGGCTCAACCTCCCCGCATTTGCCCACAGCCTGGGTGCCACGGAACGGCTCCACCACTGGCTCGAGCCCGTCACGGCAATCGGTCAGAAGGTGAGTGAACGGCTGGGAACGGCGGCGGTGCTGCCGCACGGCTCCACGGAATCGGCGCTGGTGGCGCTCGCCGTGGCGCTGGCCCTGCTCGGGCTGGCGCTGGGCTGGTTCATCACCCTCCGGCAGCCGATCGTCGACGCCCACCACGCGGCGCCGGAGACCGGCTTCTGGAAGGTGCTGCACAACAAGTACTACGTCGATGAACTGTACGACCGCGTGATCGTGGACCCGCTCACCCGCTTCTCCCGCACCTTCCTCTGGAAGACCGTGGACCAGGAAGTGATCGACGGTGCCGGCGTGAACGGCTCGGCCTGGCTCTCCCGGGCGCTCGGCTCGCTCGGCAGCCGGCTGCAGAGTGGCCAGGTGGGGGTGTACGTGGTGCTCTTCCTCGTCGGAGCGCTCTTCGTTCTGGGAGGTCTGTCGTGGCGTTGAGCTCGCAGAGTCTGGTAGGGGCGGACGCATTCGTCCGCCCACATCTCGAAACGAACGGAATGGCCTTCGCATGACCGAGTTCCTGGCCTCGATCGCCTACGATCGGTGGATTCTCGACTTCCTGCTGCTCTTCCCGCTGATCGGGGCAGGGGTGGTGGCGTTTGTGCCGGTCGCCAAGGCCAAGCAGACCACGCTCGCCCTCACCACCATCGAGTTCATTGTCTCGCTCGGACTCTGGTGGGCCTTCGACAGCGCCAACCCCGGCATGCAGTTCAGCGTCACCGCGCCATGGCTGGCGGAGTGGGGCATCTACTTCCGCGTCGGGCTCGACGGCATCTCGCTCTTCATGGTCCTGCTCTCCACCGGGATCATGCCGCTGGCCGTGCTGGCCAGCTATAGCTACATCACCGAGCGTGAGCGGCTGTACTACGCGCTGCTCCTGGTCCTGCTCACCGGCATGCTCGGCGTGTTCCTGTCCCTCGACATGTTCCTCTTCTATGTCTTCTGGGAGATGATGCTGATCCCGATGTACTTCATCATCGGGATCTGGGGCGGGAAGAACCGGCTGTATGCCACGATGAAGTTCTTCGTCTACACCATGGCGGGCTCGCTGCTCATGCTGGTGGCGATCATCGTCATGATGTTCGAGGTCTGGCGCCAGACCGGGCAGCCCTCGTTTGCCTACGACGCCTTCCTGAACGCCGCGCCGCAGATGGGCGCGCTCGCCCCCTGGCTCTTCCTCGCCTTTGCGCTCGCGTTCGCCATCAAGGTGCCGATGTTCCCGTTCCACACCTGGCTCCCCGATGCGCACGTCGAGGCCCCGACGGCGGGCAGCGTCATCCTGGCCAGCATCCTGCTGAAGATGGGCACCTACGGCTTCCTCCGGTTTGCGGTGCCGTTCTTTCCCGACGTGGCGCTGAGCCCGGTGGTGACCGCCATCGTCGTCAGCTGCGCGGTCATCGGCGTGATCTACGGCGCCCTGGTCGCGCTGGTCCAGCCCGACGTCAAGAAGCTGGTGGCTTACAGTTCCGTCAGCCACCTCGGCTTCGTGATGCTCGGCATCTGGGCCGCGACGCTGCAGAGCGTGCAGGGCGCGCTCCTGATCATGATCGGCCATGGGCTTTCGACCGGCGCGCTGTTCCTGCTCATCGGCATGCTGTATGAACGACGGCACACCCGCGAGATCGCCGACTACGGTGGCCTCGCCCGGGTCATCCCGATGTTCAGTCTCATCCTCGTCGTCACCGCCCTCGCGTCGATCGGGCTGCCCGGGCTGAACGGCTTCGTCGGAGAATTCCTGGTGCTGCTCGGCAGCTTCGGTCGCTACCCCTGGGCGACAGGCATCGCGACCACCGGCGTGATTTTCGCCGCCGCCTACCTGCTCTGGGCGCTGCAGCGGATCCTGTTCAACCGGCTCGACAAGTCGGAGAATGAGCGGTTGCACGATCTGACCCCGCGCGAACTCATCGTCGTCCTCCCGCTCGTCGCCGGCATGATCTGGCTCGGACTCTATCCCAAGCCCGTCCTCGACCGGATGGATGCGGCGGCCAAGCGCTACGTCCACCTGGTCCAGCCCGGGTTCGAACGCCCGGCCGCGACCGCGCTGGTACCGAACCTGGAGGAGCGCCCGTGATCCCGGCGATCGATACCACCACCCCCGTCGGCCTTATCCTCACGCTCCTGCCCGAGACCGTGCTGACGATCGCCACCCTCGGCGTGGTCCTGCTCATCAGTGCGCGCCATGCGGGACCGGCCGATAGTCGCCGCGCCGGCATGGCGACCCTCGTGAGCCTCGGACTCGCCGCCGTCGCCCTCGGCTGGCTGGCGTCGCGCTCCCCCGAGGATCCGGGCCTCGGCCCGATGGTCGCGCTCGACAGCTTTCGCTACCTCGGCTCCGCCCTGATCCTGCTGGTCTCCACCGGTGCGGTGCTCTCCTCCCTCGGGTATCTCGAACGGGAACGCCTGGTGGCGCCCGAGTATTACGTCCTCGTCCTGCTGGCCGTGATCGGCATGCTGTTCATGGTCAACGCCCAGGACCTGATCGTGCTGTTCCTCGGGCTCGAGACCATGTCGGTGGCGGTTTATGTGCTGGCCGGATTCAATCGCGGCAATGCCTTTTCGGCGGAGGCCGCGCTGAAGTATTTCCTGATTGGCGCCTTTGCCTCCGGCTTCCTGCTGTATGGAATCGCGCTGACCTATGGCGCCGCCGGCAGCACCAACCTCGCCCAGATCGGGGCCCAGTTCTCCCAGGGCGAGCTGAGCATGATGGCCAAGCTGGGCCTCGGGTTCCTGATCATCGGATTCGGCTTCAAGGTGGCGGCGGTGCCATTCCACATGTGGGCGCCGGATGTGTACGATGGCGCGCCCACCCCGGTGACCGCCTTCATGGCGACCGCGGTCAAGACCGCGGGCTTCATCGCCTTTACCCGGGTGCTCTACACCGGATACCAGGCGATGGCGCTGGACTGGCGTCCCGTCATTTTCGGCCTTGCGGTCGCGTCGATGGTGCTTGGCAACCTGGTGGCGCTCACCCAGAAGTCGGTCAAGCGGATGCTCGCCTACAGCTCCGTGGCCCACGCCGGGTACCTCCTCGCCGCGCTCTGGTCGGCCACCCCGCTGGGTGTGGCGGCGCTCAACTTCTATCTGCTCGGCTACGGCGTGACCAGCATCGCCGCGTTCGCCCTGCTCGGGGCGATCGGCCGCGATGGCGAGCGCGACACCACCATCACCGACCTGGCGGGACTCGGAGAGCAGCGGCCCTGGATGGCCCTGTCGCTCACCATCTGCATGCTGTCCCTCCTCGGATTCCCCGGCACGATCGGATTCATGGGTAAGTGGTTCATCCTTTCCAGCCTGGTTTCCGAACACCAGGCGATGCTCGCCGTGATCCTCGTCGTGACCAGTGTCGTCTCCGCCGGCTACTATATGCCGGTGATCCTGTCGATGTACATGCGGCCCGCCCGCGCACCACGCGTCTTCTTCGACGCCCGGCTTCCGGCCACGGCCGGGCTGGCCGTGCTGGTCGCCGTTCTGCTGGTCATCGTCCTGGGCGTCTGGCCCGTGCCCGCTCTGCATCTGGCCAGCGACGCCGCGACGTCGCTGGCCCAGTCGGCCGGTCAGACGGTCGCCGGCAACTGATCACCTCGGGGCGGACCACCCCCCGCTCCTCCCATCCCTGCCATGAACGTTCCTCGTTCCATCTTCCGCCAGTACGATATTCGCGGCGTGGTCGGTCGTGAGCTGACACCGGCGCTGGCCCGCGCGCTCGGCCGCGCCTACGCCACACTCGGCTGGCAGCGGCTCGGCCGCGCTCCGGTACTCGCCGTGGGGCAGGACAATCGGCCGTCCGGGATGGCGCTGGCCAGCGCGGTGCGCGCCGGTATCGCGGAAACCGGTGGCACGGCCGTGGATGTCGGGCAGCTCCCGACCCCCGCGCTGTACTTCGCAGTGCATGCACTCGCGGCCGATGGCGGCATGCAGGTGACCGGGTCGCACAACCCGCCGGAGTTCAACGGCTTCAAGATGGTGCTCGCCGGGGAGACGCTGCACAGCGACGATATCCAGCAGTTGTACGAGATCATCTCGCTCGAACGCTGGTACGCTCCCGACGTTGCCGGCGGCGAGAGTGCCGACTATTCGATCCTCGGGCGCTACCGCGCCGCCATCATCGCGCATCATCTCCTGCGCCGCCCGGTCCGGGTCGTGGTCGACTGCGGCAACGGCGTCGGCAGCCTCATCGCCGTCGCCACGCTGGAGGGGCTGGGCGCCGAGGTGATTCCGCTCTTCTGTGAATCGGATGGATCGTTTCCCAACCACCATCCCGACCCGACCGTCCTGGAAAACCTGCGCGACCTCCAGGCCGCCGTCCGGCGCACCGGCGCGGAGCTGGGGATCGCCTTTGACGGCGACGCCGATCGCATCGGTGCCGTCGACGAGACCGGCCAGGTCATCTTTGGCGACCAGCTGCTCGTGCTCTACGGCCGCGACGCGGTCCGCCGCTTCGGGCCTGGAGTTCCCGTCATCTTCGACGTGAAGTGCTCCGAGCTGCTCCCCGCCGCGCTGCGTGAGGCGGGAGCCGTGCCCGAGATGTGGAAGACCGGCCACTCCCTCATCAAGGCGCGGATGAAGGCGCTCAAGGCGCCGCTGGCGGGAGAGATGAGCGGCCACATGTTTTTCGGTGGCGACTGGTACGGATTCGACGATGCGCTGTTCGGGGCCGCTCGCCTGCTGGAGATCGTCGCGGCCGGACCCGGCGGCCTCGCCGTCCTGCTGGCCGATCTCCCCCGGACGTTCACCACACCGGAAATCCGCTTTGACTGCCCCGAGGAGCGGAAATTCCCCCTGGTGGAACGGGCCTCGAAGCATTTCGCCGCCAAGTACCCCGTCAACACCATCGATGGTGTGCGCATGACCTTCGCCCATGGCTGGGGCCTCGTCCGCGCCAGCAACACCCAGCCGGTCCTCGTCCTCCGCTTTGAAGCCACCAGCGAGGCCGATCTCGCGGCCTATCAGGCGGAGGTGATGGGGTGGCTGGCGCACGCAATGGGGAAGCAGCCGTAAGCCATCAGCCGTCAGACAAGTGCAGTTGCTGATGGCTGACGGCTGACAACTGACGGCTCCTCTCACAGCTCAATCCTTCCAGCATTACCTTCCTCCCCCATGTCCCCCCGGGCTGTACGCATCACCGTCGCCGTCCTCAGCATTGTGGTGCTGCTCTTCGCCGGCCGCTGGGCGGCGGGACTCGCAGCCGATCAATGGTGGGCCGAGCGGCTCTCCCCCGCTGCCGCACGATTCGTCACCGACTGGGCCATCATGCGCCTGGCGGTCGAAGCGCTCGGCGTCATCACCGCCTGCAGCTGGTTCATCGGGCATCTCCTGATCGTCCACCGTGCCATCGGTTCGGTCCAGTTGCACCGCCGGCTGGGCAATCTCGAAATCCGCGAAGCCGTCAACATGGAGCTGCTGGTCGCCCTCAGCATCGGCGGGGGCATGCTGCTCGGCCTGTTCGCGGGGCGCGGCGTCGGGGCATGGACGCCGGATCTCGTGCTCGCCTGGAGCGGGCTTGCGGTCGGAGAGGTGGATCCCCTCCTCAGCCGCGACCTCGGCTTCTACCTCGCCCGGCTGCCCGCCTGGCGCCTGCTCCACGGCCACCTGATCCTGCTCATCAGCCTGGCATTCATCGGTGCGGCGACCCTCTATCTCGTGATCGGTGCCCTCCGCTGGTCGGATCGCCGACTCGCGATCAACGACCATGCCCGCCGCCACCTCGGTGGCCTGCTCGTGGTATTCGCCCTCGTGCTGGCCTGGGGCTATCTGCTGGAGCCGCTTGAACTCGTGGGGGGCGTCATCGGCTCCGTGCACGGCGGGCTCTTCCCCTTTCGTGAAGGCGTCAGCAGTGCCCTGACGGGGATCGCGCTCACCGCCGCGCTGCTCTCGCTCTGGTGGGCCGTCAACGGGCGCCACACCCTCCTGCTCTCCATCTGGATCGTACTCGGCGCAGCGTCGCTCCTCGGGCACCATGTCATTCCGGCGCTCATCGGGGGCGACCGGGTTTCCCCGCTCGACCCGGCGATGCGTCGCCATCTCGATCAGCTCGCCTACGGGATCACGGGGCTGAAGGACTCGATCCTGCTCCCGAGCGGGCAGCCACCGACGCCGCCGGATCCGTTGGGGCTCTGGCAGCCAACGCTCACCGTTGAGGCCACCCGGTCCGACTCGGGGCAGGTGGTTTCCGCGGATCGCGCGCTCGTGCCCATGGGCCGGAGCCTCCGACCGGCGTGGCTGGTGATTCGGGACCGTGGCAAGCGCGGCGCGGGCATCACGGTCGTGCTGGACGATCGCGCCACCCTTGCCGGCGAGCCGCTGATCTACGCCGAAGCCGAGAGCCTCCATTCCACCGCCGGAGTACCGGTACTGAATCTCTCGCCTCACGCCGTCTGGCCCGGTGGGAGGCCGGCGGTCATGGACTCGGCTCAGGGGGGCGTGCAGATCGGCTCCGGCCTTCGGCGCCTGGCGCTGGCGTGGACGCTGCAGAGTGGCGACCTCCTGGGGACCGGCACTGGCGGGAAGCAGCTGTTCTGGCACCTCGATCCCGTCGATCGCCTGCAGCAGCTCGCGCCGTTCGCTGTGTGGGGCGTCCCGGCGCCTCGGATGGTGGGCGGCGAACTTGTCTGGGTCGTCGACGGCTATCTCGCCAGCTCGCTCTTTGCGGGGTCAACCAGGGTGGGGTGGCGTGACCGGTGGATCGGCGGCCTGCGGGCCGGGTTCGTCGGGGTGATCCACGCCGAGACCGGCGTCACTTCCGTATACCTCCGGCACACCGCCGACCAGGTGGCTGAGACGTGGCGGGAGCTGTTCCCCGGGATGGTCCAGCCGGCCAGCGCCATCCCGGCGGAGATCCTGCGCGCCTTGCCATATCCGGTGGAATTGCTGGAAGTCCAGTTGCGGGTCATGAGCCACCCGCACTGGAACCTTGGCCGGCTCTCCGATCGAGCCGAGGAGGTGAAGGCCTCCGGTCCGGCCGTGGACGCGCTGTGGAAGAGCGACACCACCGGGCTCACCCAGGTGGTGCCTTTCGAGCGGGCCGACGGTCGGATGATCAGCGCGATCCTCGAGGCTCACATGGCCGATGGCCGAGAGGCCGTGACCGTCTACCGTGTGGACAGCCTCCTCGCGCTGCCGGATCCGTCCACGCTGCAAACCCGCTGGGGCCGGATCCCCACCTTTCAGCAGCTCAAGGACTCGGTCGAGAAGACCGGCGCCCGACTGGAAGCGGGGCCGGTACAATTCTGGCCGACGAATACTGGACTCGGCGCCTACCAGATTCACTTCGCTCGGCATGATGCCGCACCGCCCGCCGTGGCCTGGATCAGTCTCGCACTCGGTGATCGACGCGGGGCCGGCCACGATCTGGAGGAGGCATGGCAGAACTACCTCGGCCTCTCGGCCCCCATTATCTCCGCGACCGAACGAGGCACCGTTCTCTTCGAAATCAGGCGGCACCTTGTGGCGGCGGATGCCGCCCTGCGGCGAGGCGACCTGGAGATGTTCGGCCGCCAGTGGGAAGCGATCAAGCGGCTGGTCGGAACTCCCTAAGTCATAGCCTTGCTTTCGGTTAGCAGGAACCTTACCTTCCGCGCCGCTTGCCCCCGACGGTTCGGTCTTGTCGAGCGCAGCCCGACCTCCTTCTGGATGAGGCACCTGTGAATCTCCATGAGTATCAGGGCCGCGTGCTGTTCCGCGCGGCCGGCATCCCGATGCCGGACGGCGATGTCGCCTCCACCCCATCCGAGGCCGAGTCGATCGCGCGCCGGGTCGGCGGCACCGTGGTCGTGAAGGCCCAGGTCCACGCCGGTGGCCGCGGAAAGGCTGGCGGCGTGAAGCTCGCCAAGTCGCCCGCGGAGGCGGCCGAGGCGGCCGGGAAAATCCTGGGGATGACCATCAAGGGCCTGGTGGTGCAGAAGGTCCTCGTGGTCCCGGCGGCGGATATCGCCCAGGAGGCCTATGTCGGCCTGATCATGGACCGCGCCAGCCAGCGCCCGGTCTTCATGGTGAGCCCGGCGGGCGGGATTGATATCGAGGAGGTCGCGGAGAAGACGCCGGAGAAGATCCTGCGTCTGGCCGTGGACCCCCGCTACGGCCTGCTGCCGCACCAGGCGCTCACCCTGGCGCTCTTCCTGTACAAGGACATCGGCCAGGCGCGCGCGGCCGCGAAGATCATGGAGCAGCTATACGCCGTCTTCACCGCCAACGGCTGTTCGCTCGCCGAGATCAACCCGCTGGTGACGACCCCCGAGGGACGGATCATCGCCCTCGACGCGAAAGTGTCGATCGACGACAACGAGCTGGATCGTCGCCCCGACCTCGCGCTGCTGCGGGACGAGACCGCCGAGGAGCCCAGCGAGGTGCAGGCGCGGCGGGCCAACCTCACGTTCATCAAGCTGTCCGGCGATGTCGGCTGCGTGGTGAACGGCGCCGGCCTCGCGATGGCGACGATGGACCTCGTCAAGTACTACGGTGGGGAACCGGCCAATTTCCTCGACATCGGCGGCTCGTCCAACCCGGACAAGGTCGTCAACGCGCTGCGTATCATCACCAGCGATCCCGAGGTCAAGGCGATCCTGTTCAATATCTTCGGCGGCATCACCCGGACCGACGACGTGGCGAACGGCATCAAGACCGCGCTGGCCCAGTTCCCGGTGAAGGTGCCGATCGTGGTGCGCCTGACCGGCACCAACGAAGTCGAGGCGGTGAAGATTCTGCAGGGGATCGGCATGAAGGCGCTGAGCGACATGGACCAGGCGGTGCAGCAGGTGGTCGCCCTGGCGAAAGAGGCGGCATGAGCATCTTCGTCGACCAGACCACCCGACTGGTGGTCCAGGGCATCACCGGCCGGGACGGATCATTCCATTCGAAACAGATGCTGGAGTATGGCACCCAGCTCGTGGCCGGCGTCACGCCGGGCAAGGGCGGACTGCGCTTTGAGGGCAGGGTCCCGATCTTCAATACCGTTGCAGAAGCGGTTCGGGAGACGGGCGCCAACACCTCGGTCATCTACGTCCCACCGGTGGGCGCGGCCGGCGCGATCTACGAGGCCGCGGATACGGGCCTCGGCCTCATCGTCTGCATTACCGAAGGCGTGCCAGTGATGGACATGACCCGGGTGCTTCCCTACGTGCGGGAGCGGGGCGCCCGGCTGATCGGTCCCAACTGTCCCGGCCTGATCACGCCCGGCACCGCGAAGGTCGGGATCATCCCGGGCAATATCTGCCTGCCGGGCAGGGTGGGGCTGGTCTCCCGCAGCGGCACGCTCACCTACGAAGTGGTGAATCATCTCACCCGCAATGGCATTGGCCAGTCGACCTGTGTCGGCATCGGCGGCGATCCGCTCAACGGCACCTCATTCATCGACTGCCTGCGCGCCTTCCAGGATGATCTTGGCACCGACGCGATCGTCATGATGGGTGAGATCGGCGGGACCGATGAACAGGACGCCGCGGACTTCGTGCGAACCTATGTGCGGAAGCCCGTGGTCGGCTTCATCGCCGGCCAGACCGCTCCTCCGGGGCGGCGGATGGGTCACGCCGGCGCGATCATCTCCGGTGCGGCGGGGACCGCCGCGGAGAAGATCGCCGCCTTCGAGGCGGCGAAGATCCGCGTGATGAAGCGCCCCATCGATGTGGTGGAGCTGGTCCAATCCGTCGTGAAGTAGCGCCATGATCCTCCGGTCGTTCCGGGGGACGGCACCTGGCCCAAGGAGAATTGAAGCGTGGCACAGCACCTGACTCTCGGCATGCTCAAGCCCGACGCGATCGCCAGCGGCAAGGCGGGGCTCATTATCGCCCACCTGCAGCAGGAGGGGTTCGTCCTGCGCGCCACCCGCCTCGTGCGCCTCACACCGGCGCAGGCGGGCGCGTTCTACGAAGTCCACCAGGGCAGGCCGTTCTACACCGACCTCGTCGCCTTCATGACCAGCGGGCCCTGCCTGCCGATGGCGCTGCAGCGGGACGATGCCGTGTCCCACCTCCGTGGCGTCATCGGCGCCACCGATCCGGCGGAAGCAGCGGCGGGCACGGTCCGGAAGCTGTACGCCGAGTCGAAGGGCAAGAATGCGATCCACGCCTCCGACAGCGATGAAAACGCCGCTCGCGAGGTTGCCTTCTTCTTTACCGAGGGCGAACGGGCCGGACTCTGGGGCTAATTCAACTCCATTCTCTTGACCCAACTCGTTGTCCCTGCTAGTTTTCGCGGCTATGCTTCGGGTCGATATCCGTTCGCTGGACCGCGGTCCGGTAGAGACGGCTGGTGTGCTGCCAGCCGACGATCCGGCGTTGGCTGGGCTGGAACTCGACCTTGATGGACCGGTGACCGTCTCCGGCAAGCTATCCGAAACCGGTGACAACGAGTATTTCTGGCAGGGGCACATCACTGGCCGGGTACGATCCTCCTGTCGGCGCTGTCTGCATGATCTGGTGGTACCCCTCGACACGAACGTCGAGGTGCTGTTCAGCGCCAATCCGGAACTCGAGGACGATCCCTCGGCCTATCCGCTGCCAGCGCTGCTGACTCATGTGGATCTCCGGCCTGCGGTGCGCGAAGAACTCGCGCTCGCGGTGACGGCCTATCCCCTCTGCCGCGAGGACTGCGCCGGGCTCTGTGCCGGGTGTGGAGCGGAATTGAACGCCGGGCCGTGCCACTGTGGCGCCCCGGCCGAACCTGACTGAGGCTTGTCATGGCCGTCCCGAAGCGTAAAGTCTCCAAGTCCCGCAAGCGCCTGCGTCGTGGCCACGATAAAGCCGTGGTCATGGCGCACCAGGGCTGTCCGCGGTGCAGCTCCCCCAAGCTGCCACACCGGGTCTGTCCGACCTGTGGGTACTATCGCGGAAAGAAGATGATCGAGGTTGAGGACGCCTGAGCGTGATCCGCATCGCTCTCGACGCCATGGGGGGAGACAACGCCCCGCGGGCCGAAGTCGAGGGTGCGGGCCGGGCGCTGGCAGAACTGCCACCCGGTTTCCTCATCCAGCTGGTGGGACGTCAGGACGCCATTGAGGCGGAACTGGCCCTCCACCCGGAGATCGATCGTTCCCGGATCGAGGTGCATCACGCCCCCGATGTGATCGGGATGGATGAGAAGCCCCTCGCCGCGGTCCGCAAGAAGCCCCGTTCGAGCGTGGCCATCGGGCTCGGGCTCCAGAAGCGCGGGGCCTCCGATGCCTTCGTCTCCGCCGGGAACACCGGCGCGGTCCTGGTGGCCTCGACACTCGCCCTCGGCCTGCACGACGGAGTCGACCGCGCCGCCCTCGCCGCGCTCTTCCCCTCCGCCGATCTTCCCGTCCTGGTGCTCGACGCCGGCGCGACCGTCGATTGCTCCCCCCGCGAGCTGCTCGGTTTTGCCTGGCTGGGCACGATCTACATGCGGGATGTGCTCGATCGGCAGGAGCCGACGGTCGGCCTGCTGAACGTCGGGGAAGAGGAAGAGAAGGGCAACGCCGCCGCCAAGGAGGCCCATCAGCTCCTGCGTCAGGCGGTCGGGCTGAACTACCTCGGGAACATCGAGGGTCGCGACATCGTCGCGGGGCACCCTCGCTTCGGCCAGATCGACATCGTGGTCTGTGATGGCTTCGTGGGCAATATCGTGCTGAAGTTCTACGAGTCGGTGGGCAAGCTCTTCGTCCGTCTGGCCAAGACCAGGGCGCCCGGCGTCCTCGAGCGTCCGGACATCCGCCAGATCCTGCACCACCTGGACTACAGCGAATACGGCGGCGCCCCGCTCCTGGGCGTGAAGGGGGTCTCGGTGGTCTGCCACGGCGCATCATCGCCCAACGCCTTCAAGCACGGCATTCGGATCGCGCACCAGTCGGTGGTCCGCGATCTCAGCGCGCACATCGGCACCAAGTTCGCCAGGCGCGACGCGGAGCCGCAGGGCTGATGCGGCGACCGTTCGCCCGCCTCTCCGGGCTGGGGGTCTACCTGCCTACCCGCGTGGTGACGAACCAGGACTTCGCCGAGCGGCTGGAAACCTCCGATCAGTGGATCGTCGAGCGCACCGGTATCCGCGAGCGCCGCTTCGCCGCCGCGGGTGAGACTGTGGCCACGATGGCCCGCGACGCAGCCGGCCCGGCGCTCGCGCAGGCGGGATTGTCCCCGATGGACCTCGGCGCGATCATCGTCGCCACCGCCACGCCGGACCGGACCCTTCCCTCGACCGCGTGCTATCTCCAGGCCATGCTCGGGGCAGAACAGGCGGCCGCGTTCGACATCGCGGCCGCCTGTTCCGGGTTCATCTACGGCTTGACCGTCGCGGAGGGACTGCTTGCGAGCGGACAGGCGGAGCATGTGCTCGTGGTCGGGGGCGAGAAACTCAGCAGCATCACCGACGACCAGGATCGCTCCACCGCCATTCTCTTCGGCGACGGCGTCGGCGCTGTGGTACTCTCCGCGACGACCAGCGGCGACCGCGGCATCCTCGCCAGCTTCATCAAGTCCGACGGGCGACTCGCCCCGCTGCTCTACATCCCGAGCGGCGGGACGCTGGATCCGATCAGTGAAAAGGTGGTGCGGGAGCGGACCCACTACATGAAGATGGCCGGCCGCGAGGTGTTCAAGCACGCGGTGCTCACCATGGCGGAGGCGTGCGACGAGGCCATTCGCCGAGCCGGCGTCCGCATGGAGGAAATCGATCTGCTGGTACCGCACCAGGCCAACATCCGGATCATCGATGCCTTGGCGCGCCATGCATCGATCCCGATGGAGAAGGTCATCGTCACCGTCGATCGCTATGGCAACACCTCGGCCGCGTCGATCCCCATGGCGCTGGGCCATGCCGTCTCGAGCGGTCAGCTCACCCCGGGCAAGCTGGTCCTGCTCGTCGCCTTTGGTGCCGGCTTTACCTGGGGCAGTGCGGTGATCCGGTGGTGACGGTCCTGATGTGCCCGGGTCAGGGGGCACAGAAGGTCGGCATGGGCAAGGATCTCGCCGAGCGTTTTCCGGCGGCGAGGGACGCGTTCGCGCGGATCGATGACACGCTGGGCGTCTCGCTGTCCCGGATCATGTGGGAAGGGCCGGAGAGCGAGCTCATCCTGACCCACAACACCCAGCCGGCCATTCTGGCCCATTCGGCGGCCGTCTGGGCTGTGGTCGCTCAGCGGCTCGCCCCCACGATGCGGGCGGGAGCGGGACACAGCCTGGGCGAATACAGCGCCTACGTCGCGGCAGGCGCCCTCACGCCCGAGGCGGCTGCGGGCCTGGTGCGGCGTCGAGGCGAGCTGATGCTGGAGGCGGGGACCCGGCGCCCCGGCGCCATGGCCGCAGTCCTGGGGCTGGCGACGGGCGAGGTTGAGGCGGCGTGTCACGAGGCCTCCACCGCCACGGAAGTGGCCGTCGCGGCCAACCTCAATACCCCGGACCAGACCGTTCTGTCGGGGGACCCGGCGGCGGTCGAGCGGGCTGGCGAAGGGTGCAAGGCCCGGGGAGCGAAGCGAGTGGTTCCGCTGAAGGTGAGCGGCGCGTTTCACTCTCCGCTCATGCAGCCGGCAGTGGCAGGACTGACGGAGGCGCTGGCGCGGGCACCGTTCCGCGACCCCGCCGTGCCGATCATCGCGAACGCGACGGCGGAGCCGGTCTCGCGCGCCGCCGACGCCACCCGGCTGCTCGCCGCCCAGCTCACGGCCCCGGTGCGCTGGGTCGCCTGCATGGAGCGAGCGGCAGCAACGGTCCCGGGCGCGACCTTCGTCGAGATCGGTCCGGGAAATGTCCTGAGCGGCCTGGTGAAGCGTATCGTTCCCGGCGCCACGACCCTGACGCTCGGCACTGCGGATGAAGTGGAAAAGTTCATGCTGACGGCTGATGGCTGACGGTTGATGGCTCCAACGATCGATCTCACCGGCAAGACGGCCTTCGTCACCGGCTCGACCCGCGGAATCGGGCATGCGGTGGCCGTGGCGCTGTATCAGGCGGGGGCCCGGGTCGCGATTGTCGGCCGTGATGCCGGCAAGGCGGGGGCGGTTGCGGCGACGCTGGGCGCGCGCGCGTTCGGCGTGGCCTGCGATGTCTCGGACGGGAAGCAGATTGAATCCGCCATCGCCGCCGCCGAGCTGGCCCTGGGGCCGGTGGACATCCTGGTCAACAATGCCGGCATCACCCGCGACAATCTGCTGCTGCGGATGACCGAGGCGGAGTGGGATGAAGTCCTCGCCGCGAATCTCAAGGGGGCCTTCCTGACGACGAAGGCCGTGTTGAAGGGGATGATGAAACGTCGCAGCGGGCGGATCATCAACGTGAGCAGCATCATCGGGCTCACGGGCAACAAGGGTCAGGCCAACTATGCCGCCAGCAAGGCGGGCCTGATCGGCTTCACCAAGTCGGTCGCGAAGGAGTACGGCAGCCGGGGTATTCTGGTCAACGCGATCGCCCCCGGGTTTATCGAGACGGACATGACGAGCGGCCTGCCGGAGGAAGCCCGGAAGGCGATGCTCGCAGGGATCACGCTGGGACGGCTGGGGCGGCCGGAGGACGTGGCAGGGGCGGTCCTCTTTCTGGCCTCCGACCTGGCGGGCTACATTACCGGACAGGTGCTCGTGGTCGACGGCGGCTTTGCCGGCTGACGGGCACACCTTTTCACCTCCCTCTTCCGAGGATTGTCATGAGTAACGTCGAAGATCGGGTCAAGGACATCATCGTCGAGGAACTGGGCGTCGAGCGGGAGAAGCTCACCGCCGAAGCCAGTTTCATGGAAGACCTCGGCGCGGACAGCCTCGACACCGTCGAGCTGGTCATGGCCTTCGAGAAGGAGTTCGACATCGACATCCCCGACGAGGAGGCTGAAAAGCTCCGCACGGTCGGCGATGCGCTGAAGTACCTTCACGAAAAGCTGGGGAAGTAGCCCTTGGCGCACCGTGTCGTGGTCACCGGCCTGGGGCTGGTGACGCCTCAGGGTCTGGACGTCGAGAGCACCTGGGCCGGCCTGCTTGCAGGCCGGTCCGGGGCGGTGCCGATCACTCGCATGGACCCGTCGCGCCTCAGCGTGCGGTTCGCCTGCGAGGTCCAGAACTTCGATCCGCTGCTCTACATCGACCGCAAGGAAGCCAAGCGGTACGACCTCTTCGTCCAGTATGCCATCGCGGCCGCGCATCAGGCGGTCGTGCAGGCGGACCTCGACGGGAAAGCCGCGGATAACAACCGGGTCGGCGTCGTGATGGGCAGCGGTATCGGCGGCATGCAGACCTATGAAGACAACTGCATGGCGTACCTCACGAAGGGCCCCGATCGCGTGTCGCCCTTTTTCGTGCCGATGTTCATCCCGAACATGGCGCCCGGCCTCGTGTCGATGCGCTATGGCTTCAAGGGGCCGAATTTCGCGCCGGTCTCCGCCTGTGCCTCCTCGGCCCACGCCGTCGGCGAATCGTACCGCCTCATCCGCGACGGCATCGCCGATGCCATGGTCACCGGCGGGTCCGAGGCCTGCATCACCGGTCTGACCATCGCGGCGTTCAGCAACATGAAGGCGATGTCCACCCGCAACGACGATCCCGCCACCGCGAGCCGGCCCTTCGACCGCGATCGCGACGGCTTCGTGCTGGGCGACGGCGGGGCCGCAGTCATCCTCGAGAGCCTGCCGCACGCCGAGAAGCGCGGCGCGACCATTCTGGCCGAAGTGGTCGGCTACGGGTTGTCCGGCGACGCCTTTCACATGAGTGCTCCGGCACCGAATGGCGAAGGCGCCCAGCGCGCCATGCGCATGGCGCTGGAGATGGGCGGGATCGAGCCCAGCCGGGTCGGCTATATCAACGCCCATGGGACCTCGACGCCACTCGGCGATATCGCGGAGACCCAGGCGGTGAAGGGGGTCTTCGGAGCGCACGCCAAGTCGCTGGTATTCGGCTCGACCAAGTCGATGACCGGCCACCTGCTCGGCGGCGCCGGCGCGCTGGAGTTTGTCGTGGCACTCCTCGCCGCGATCCGGGGCGAGATCCCTCCGACGATCAACCAGTTCAATGCCGACCCGGCCTGCGATCTCTTCTGTGCGCCGAACACCGCCGTTCACCGCGATATTGACGTGGCGCTCTCGAACGCGTTCGGATTTGGCGGGCACAACGCGTCGCTCGCGGTCCGGCGGTTCGAGCCCTGACCCTGTCATCCCGAGCGCGATGACAACATGAACACCACGGCCCCCGTTGACGTCCGTCAGCGGGGGCCGCACTCTTTCACTATCGCCCAATCGCCCAATCGCCTACTCCCCCAACCACCCATGACCACCTGGCACCACCTCGGCACCCGCCCGGAAGTAGAGGCGCGCACCCCCTTCGCCATCAAGGTTGAGCGGCAGCAGATTGCCGTGTTCCTCCACGATGGCCGGGTCCGCGCAATCGGTAACCGATGCAACCACAAGGGCGGTCCGCTCTGTGAGGGACAGGTCCGCGGCGAATATGTGATGTGCCCCTGGCACGCCTGGGAGTACAGCGTGGTCACCGGGAAGGGCCCCCCAGGCTACGAGGAGGAGTCGGTCCCGGTATTCGCGGTGGAGGAGCGGGCGGACGGAATCTGGGTCGACAGCGATCCCGTGAGTCCGCGCCACCTGATCAGGCACGAGCCGCACCCCCTGACGGTGATCATTCCCCGTCCGGCCGGCGCGCCACCCCGGGTGCTCGGCATTTCAACCACCGCGATGGATGCCACCAACCCGCGGTTTTCGACCTCCGATCA
>JAWXBX010000307.1:0-6534 GCA_034440415.1 Gemmatimonadota bacterium
CACCGGCCAGAGCGAGGGAATCGGCAGATGGAGCAGGGCGGCGGTGGATTGCGGTTCCGCCACGAACACAACACCGGCCATCGCCAGGAGGCCGATGGTGAAGGTGACCATGACGTAGCCCATCGCCGCGGCGATCTCGGCCGAATCCAGCCCCCAGGTTGACCAGAACCGGTAGCGGACCGACCCGCCGGTCAGCAGGGGAAATCCCAGAGTCTGGCTCAGGGCGTAGGCGATGAACGAACTGAACGCGACCCGGTGGGCGGGGATTGGTCTGCCGATGGCGTGGAGCGCGATGAGATCATAGCCCGGCAGAATGGCGTAGGCCGCGAGCGCCAACCCGATAGCCAGGGCGATGCGGGTGCCGGAGATGAGGTGGAACTGCTCGGCCAGCGCCTGATAGTGCACCGCGCCCAGCTCGCGGTGCAGGACCCATCCGGACAGGGTGATGATGACCAGTACCAGGGTCGGCCCGGCCCACCGGGCCAGACCGCCGCGCTTCACCGCCAGGACGGCTGGGACGCTCGCGGCGGGCGGTCGCTCGATATCCATGGGTGTCGGGAGACTCCCTACGGCCGGTCGAGTTGCGCGAGGATGTCGCGCGCCAGCGCGACGTGGTCGCCGTCGAAATGATGCGCGCCGCTCTTGACGATCGTCGTCATCAACCCCGCCGGAGCATCCCGGCAGAACGATTCCACCTCGTCCTGTCCGTAGATGCAGAGCATCGGGACCCCGGCCTCGGCCAGCTTCCTGACCTCCTGCTCGACCGGCGGATCCTTCGGGTTCGAGGTGGATTTGAACAGGTCGAAGAGTGAGACGTGGAATCCGGCGCGCAGTTCCAGGCCGAGCATCGCCACCAGGTCGATCCGGGTACGGAGGCTGTCCGGCAACCGGTTGACGATGAATGGGGCGATGTTGGCGCCGCGGGAATAGCCGATCAGGACGATGCGTTCACAATGCCATGCCACCAGGTAGTGGGACAGGATCCGACCCACATCCGCGGCCACCTCCTCCGGGGTGCGGCGGGTGCCCAGATAGGTCGCGGCATCGAGCCCGATGACCGAGACTCCGCTGTCGGCCAGCGTCCGGGCGATCGCCCGGTCAATCCCGGCCCAACCCCCGTCGCCGGTGATCAGGAGGGCCAATCGGGTCGCGCCCGGTCCGACGCTCTGGACCTGGTGCAGTGGGAGCCCTTTGAGATCCTGAGCCGAGAGCCGGGCCGCTGCGCCCGCCACCAGACAGAGACCCAGGGCCAGCACAAGCCGGCCCGGGGTGACCCTGGGGAGCGCCACGCTACCGGAAGGGCTCAAGGCTCGTTGCCGGGTGGAAGGATTCTTGGACAAGGCGTCCGCCTGGAAGCTGAAGCCTGAGAGCAGGTAGAACCGGCTCCGTACGGATCATCGTGAAATGCCGAAGGACACGGTATTGGATGGCGAGATCGGCGCGATCCAGATACCCCCCCCGATGCGATGCGCCAGGTACGGGACGATTCTCCGGCGAGGAAGACCCGGCCCACGTCGGTGAGCCCGAAGACACCCCACTGCCCCGACTTGAGGACGCGATAGCTGTCGAGAGTCAGGCGGAGCTCGACATTGCCCCACACCGCCTGGTCCCCGCCCAGGCGGTTGACCCAGCCGAGGCGCACGGTCTCCGTCCCGCCGATGTACGCCGCCTCCTGATAGGGGTAGGTCCCGAAGACGCGCTTGGTGCCGGCCCGAAGCGCTACTACCGGCCGGGTCGGAAGTGCTCTGGCCGCGAGATAGGCGGCCGCACTCAGGTCCGCGGCTCCGAACGTACTGCGCACGTCCCAGAGGGCGGGGAAGAGCGAGGCACCCGCGGAAATCAGGATCCCCCTTGTCGGGAAGATGGGGTGATCGCGGGTGTCAATCTGGATCCCCAGGACGGCGCCCACCCGTCCGAAGTGGCCATAACCGTAGGGCTGCACCAAGTCGATGCAGCGCTTTCCCTTGACCGTGCTGGAGTAGCGGAGACTGGGGCCGAGGGCGAGGGTAACGTGATGATCGAGATCGAGCCCCAGAATCGGCTCGACGATCAACTCCGTCTCCTGCCCAGCCAACGGACGAACTCCGGCGAGGAGCACCCAGCCGAATCGGAGAACCCGACGAACATGGGCCGACGGGAATTTCATGGACCCTCTGACGGACCTGGCCGGTGGGTGCACTCGGCCGGACGGTCGCGATGCCATATAGATACGCTGACCCGGGAGGACCGGCAATCGGATCGGCCTGCAGTCCGGAGCTTGGTAGGCGAACAGGCAGGAGAGGATGCTCAGGCGGCGCCTTAGATCAGCGCGTCAGCGTCCCCTCGAAGCCGATGATCGCCTGACTGCTGATCTGCACCTGCTCCCCGACCAGTACGACCTCCATGAAGCCGGACCGCGCCGACGATTGCCACGACATCATCCGGTCCTTTACCGGGGAAAATCCATAGTGATTCGCTCGGGGGTGACACGGACCTTGAGGTCGAGCCCCTGGCCGGTCCGGAAGTGCATCTCCTCCGCTCCCCGGGTGTGGAGGATCACCCTGGCCGACGCCATCGTGGTGTATCCGCATAACGCGATTTCCATCTTGGGAGATCAAAGTACCGGATGGAGAAGCCGCCGCGAGCGAGTGGTTGGACGTACGCCGTCTCCGAGAGGTTGAAATCCTGCGCAATGCGCAGCATGGTCTCCTCGGACAGCTCCGACTCCACCAGGCAGACGCCCGCGGGGTTGCCCCGGCAGGGAGTGCGGTAAAGGCGTCCACGATGAAGGCTTTCACGCCGGTCCGTTTGGGGGGAGGAAGTTGAAAGCCCCGCGCGTCAGCACTGACGGCGGGGCTTCATGGTGCGAGTGCGCCCGATACGATTCGAACGTACGACCTCTTGCTCCGGAGGCAAGCGCTCTATCCAGCTGAGCTACGGGCGCGTGGCGACGGTCACCTGACCGTTCCAAGGGAGCGGTAAACTCGCCGCTCCGCCTGCATTACGCAACCGTCGCGGTCAGCCCCGGCTGCCAGCGCAGCTGGCCATCGATGCCTTCCGGTATTGGCTCATCCAGCCACGACAGCATCGCCGGAAAGAGGTCCACCGTCCTGAGCGTCACTTCGGGAACGGGGACGCTGGACCAGATCGGCACCTGCATGTGGGACCGGATGAGGCTGCCATGTCCCGCCTTGTGCTCCGGCACCTCATAGCGGCAGCGGAAGTCGTAGCCCTCCCGGCCGATAACGAGAAGATCGCCGGTGCGCGCCGCGCGGAACTGATCGAGCAGCTGCACGCAGGCGTCGGGGTAGGGGCCCTCCCACGTCTCAGTCAGCCAGGCATCAGGGTCCATGGTCAGGTCGGCGCCGAGGGCGAGCGGATCGCCGCCCATACGCTGGTAGCTGATGCGGCCATCGTCGCCCTGGGTGATGCGCGCTTCCCCGCCGCGGTCTGCGACATGCACCGTGCCCGGCCGTTCTTCGGCGGCGACGAACGCAACTGCGGCCTCGTGCACCAGCGCGGCGATCAGATCGTGCGCCACGCCGAAGCCGGCGGCCCCGCGCAGCTCGGCCATCGTGTACCGCGCGGCGCTGGGCACGCCCGGCCTCGCGTAGACCATCGCGGAGCCGTTGCCCGCCACCATGACCGCCGCCGCCGGATCCGGCTCCCACACCACCGGGTGCGACATGGTGCCCACGCCCTGTGAGCGGAACCAGTCGGCCAGATCAAGATGGGTATGCACCGACGACGCGCCGTGATCGCTCACCAGAACGATGAGCGTGTCCTCCAGCTCCCCTCGGGCGCGCAGTCGCACCTGCACCTCGCCGAGCGTCGCATCGACCTGGCGCAGCGCCCGCAGGACCTTGGGGCCATCGGGTGTGCTCTGGTGGGTGTAGCCATCCACCGCCGGGAACTGGGCGAAGATGAACCGCCAACCCTGCTCGATGCCGCGCAGCAGATGCTGGCGGACCGCGTTGTCGGCCGGCTGATGCCACTCGGCGATATGCGCCAGCGCGCCCCAGAACTGCCGTTCGGTGCTCGCCGGATTCCGCGGCGGCGTCAGGCCGCGTGCCACCGGCGTGAAGATGCCCAGACTTTCCGGCACCAGCTCGAAGATGGTGCGAACGCCGGGGGTGATGTCGCCGTCCAGACGCCCCGCCTGGTAGCCGCAGTAGCTGCGCACCAGCTCCCGCTCCCGCCACCAGTTGCCCGCATAACGGCTGCGCTCCAGCCAGCGGATCGAGGGAATGTTGCAGCGGCCGGGGGTGCAGCCGGTGAGGAACGGGAGGTAGGCGACCCCGGTGGTCGACGGGAAGACGGTCACACCCCGCGCGACGCTCCCGCGCGCGGTGAGCGCAGCGAGCGCCGGGAGCTCTCCTCGCGCGAGCGCGGCCTCGGCCACATCCGGCCGCAGCCCATCGACCAGTATCAACACCACCCGCTTCATGTGCTGCCCTCCGGTGCCCTGGAATCCGTCGCCCCGATCCGGCACCTGCCGAGGTACGGCCCGCTATATTCCGCTGCCCGCGTGTCGCCGCTCACTTTCGACAACGAGTCCCGCATGTTTCACTGGCGCCGCCCAGTGTCGTCCGCCCTGCTCTGCGCGCTGGTGCCGGCGCACCTGCTGATCGCGCAGGCCGCAGTCCCCGAACCGGAACTCGCGGTCACCGTCGACTCGTCCCGGCACGAAGTGGTCATCGCCGTCGGCCCGTTCCGGCTCGCCTCCATGAAGGAGATGATGGAGATGATGGCCATGCCGGGCATGGAGCCGATGGATCACGACGCGATTATGCCCCAGTTCGTCGGCCGATTCCCCTGGCCGGTGCAGGGGATGGGGCGCGGCTTCCACTTGGAGATCACCGACGCGACGGGCAAGAAAATTTCGCAGCGCTTCCTCCACCATCTCCAGATCATCAACGGCGACCGGCGCCAGCTCCTGCTGCCGCTCGAGGAGAAGATCATGGCGATCGGGCGGGAAACCCGCAGCCTCATCCTCCCCGAAACGATCGGCATGCCGCTGACGGCCGGCAGCAAGATGCGCATCAAGATCATGTGGCATAACGAGACGGCGGAGGATATCGATGGAGTCAGGATGACGCTCCGGATCCGCTATTCGCCCGCCAATCTGGTCCCGACGCCGACCACCGTGCTGCCCATCAGTATCGATGTGGCCGATTCGCCGGCCAAACCCAACACCTTCACCATTCCGCCCGGGGACATCCGCGTCAGCCGCGAGTTCATCATGCCGGTCAGTGGGCGGCTGCTCGCCCTGAGCGGTCATATGCACGACTGGGGCGCCGGGCTGATGCTGCAGGAGGTGGAGAGCGGCAAGGTACTCGCCGACTTTGTCACCACCATGGATTCCGCCGGCCGGATCACCCACATGCCGCGAAAGCTCTATGGTATCGCCGGTGCCGGCCTCCGGCTCCGGGCCCAGCGGCGCTATCGGATCGTCGCCCGGTATCACAATCCGACCGGCGCGCCGATCACTGGCGCGATGGGCCATCTCGACGGGCTCATTCAGCCCGACGACCTGCGCCGCTGGCCCGTCCGGACCAGCAAGGACATGGCCTACCTGACCGAAGGCCTCGACAGCATCACACAGGTGCCGCTGACGGTGACCACTCCCGCTCCGGCGATCGACGGGCACCAGCACCAGCACGACTGATCCTCCCGCGCGCACACGAAACCCCGCCGCGCAGACTGCGCGACGGGGTTTCGGTGCTCTCCATCGGGGCGCCGGGATTTGAACCCGGGGCCTCCTGGTCCCGAACCAGGCGCGCTACCGGACTGCGCTACGCCCCGTCACTGGTCCTGCGGTCCGTCTGAGCGGCGGGTTCCTGCCGAATCGTCCTGATGGGCCCAGAGGGACTCGAACCCCCAACCTTCTGATCCGTAGTCAGATGCTCTATCCAATTGAGCTATGGACCCTGCGTGCCGCAGCACTGCCATGGGCGGTACAAGGCTCGAACTTGTGACCTCCACGATGTCAACGTGGCGCTCTAACCAACTGAGCTAACCGCCCTGTGGTCAGACGGACGGGCGGACAGGCGGTCGGTGAATCCGTCGCGCCAGAAGGCTGTGGCGCACCGGTCCGCCTGCCCGACTGTCCGCCCGTCCGACTCAATAGCGGGGGTGGGATTTGAACCCACGACCTCCGGGTTATGAGCCCGGCGAGCTACCAGACTGCTCCACCCCGCGACGGAACTGCTGTACTGTCACCCCTCATGCAGCGCTTCAGCTCTCTTGCCTGCCACCAGGCGGCTTCAGCCGCCGTAGTGAGCCAGAGCTTCAGCTCTGCCGCCGAGAGCGGGAAACGGGACTCGAACCCGCGACCCCAACCTTGGCAAGGTTGTGCTCTACCAACTGAGCTATTCCCGCGAATGCGCCAGAGAGTGTACCAACCGGCCTGCACCTGCGTAACCAGATCGTTCAGGCATGTCGCCAGCCGCTACGCCGGCCCAACCTGCGGGGCTTGAGAGTGGAGGCGAGGGGGATCGAACCCCTGACCTCGTGAATGCCATTCACGCGCTCTCCCAACTGAGCTACGCCCCC
>JAWXBX010000308.1:0-20998 GCA_034440415.1 Gemmatimonadota bacterium
AGGTGGCAGGGGATACCGAACAAAGCAGAGCCGGGAAAATTCCGCGTGGAACTCCCCCGGCTCTTGTACTACTCCCTATCCCCTACTGATTCGCCGCGTACCACGCCGCCACGTTGAAGCCGACCGGATCGATTTCGTAGTACCGGTTCTTCGAGTACCGGCCCGTGGTAGGGTAGAACGGCGGCGGATTGCGGGTTCCGCAGCTATCCCAGGTATCCTGCTCGGCCCAGCCGCTGTTGCCGCTGAACGTGCCGGAGACACCCTGCTGGATGGTGCCACCGACGATCGACTTGCAGCCCCGGCTCTTGGCGCCGCAGTTCTCCGGTGCCACGGCCGCCGGGTCACCGGCGATCCCTTCACCCTGGAAATTGCCTAGCGTGAGCATGAAGGCGTGCCAGGTCTCGGACGGGGTATCGTCGTAGCGCACGGTCCAGACATTCTTGTTGTGGAACGGCGTGTTCACGCTGTTGTTCTCGATCACGGCATCTCTCGCGGTGATCAATCCCAGGATGTCATTGCAGTTCGGGCTGCTGGGAGGTGTGACGTAGGTGATATCATCGGGCAGCACGATGTTGCCGGTGGCCACCACGGTCACCCGGCCCCGAAGCTGGCCGCTCACCGCCACGCTGCCGGTCACGAAGACCACGCCCTGGAAATTGAGGTTCTGGGCCCGGCTCAGTGGCCAGAAGGTCAGCGCCAGGGCGCTGGCGCTGGCCACACTCGTGTGCATGGGATTCTGGCCGCCAGTGTTGGTCGTGAAGAAGTTGACCAGTGCGGCTGGGGCAACTCCACCATAGCCGGCCCAGGTCTGCCATGCGCCGTACTGATTCCCGGTGATCCACCGCCCCACACCGGCGGCGCTGGGATACAAGCGGCGATCGCCTCCCAGAAAGCACTGGCGCGAGCCGCTGTTCAGGATATTGCGGGTTTCGGCGACCCGCGCGACCGAACGGGCAGCGCCGAGGCCGGCGATCGGAAGGTAGGTCGCGGTCAACATCAGACTGTCGGCCCGGGCCCAGTTTCCCGGGGCGGCGACGCCGGTGAGCGAGCCGCCGCAATTCGGCGAGATAAGGTTGGGGTCGCTGGCCAGGCTCGTGATGAGGTTACCGGCCCCGACCCCACCGGCGGCAGTGACCGCGGGCGCAATCGTCGTCGCCCATCGGCGGGCCGTGACGTAATTCCGGCGGTCGGTCTGCTGGGCCGCCGTGCCGCCAGTGGCAGCCTTCCACACCCGGAAATAGCCTTCGTCGGAACCGGTGAACTGACCGTCGTTGTTGAGATCCAGGATGACGAACTCGATCCGGGTATCGGGATCGGTTGCGGTCAGCGTTGCCCACCCCGCGATGTTCAGGTTACCCGCGGTAGCGTAGGTCTGCATCGCGTTCAGGGTCGTGATCGTGGGAAAGGTGATTGGCGCGATCCCGGTGGTTACGCCGCCATTCCAGTTGCCGCTGGCCTGATTGGTGATGGCCCCGACCGTCGTCACCACACCATTGAAGGTGGCGCCTGGCGCGCCGGTCTGCAGCGCCATGCCCTGATTGGAGTGCACCGGACCGTTGGCCACCTCGGTGTTACCCCAGGCGCAACAGCTCCAGGTGTTGAAGAAGCGTGAAAAGCGGCTGAACGGATCCTGCCGGAGCTGCATCCGCCGGACCACCACCGCGCCGCGTGGCGTCCGGACTTCGGAGATGATGCTGGCAAAGTTGCCGAACTGCCCCGTGGTGTCGCCGTTCTCCCCGACGTAGGTGGAACGGGTGAAGCCCGGGATCACGGCGCCATTGGCGTCCCGCACCGTGGCATTCAGCTCGAGGGTGTCGAATCCTGAACCCGCCGGCACGATATTGGGTGTGCCATTGAGGGTATCGCGCCCCTTCTCCAGTCCCGCGTCGGCGGCCATCGTCATGATCGCTTCGGAGGAATGGAAGCGCGAGATGAGGTTGGCATTGCTCATCATGAGGATCATGCCGACCGCCATCCCCGCCACCATCAGGGCGAGAAGCACGGTGAGCAGAAGCGCGATCCCGCGCTCGTTACGCAGGGGGGCGAAAGCCATTGGGGCCTCCAGCGGGAAACGGTGTGTGGTCATGGTTGGAGCCGGGTCGCGGTGCTCGAAACGAGAGGAGACTCCGCCGGCGAGCAATCGAGTGCCGCGACCGCGAAGACATAGGTTGAATCATTCATCAGCGTCACCGAGGTCGAGTACGGCGAGAACCCGGGCGCCTGGGTAGTGAGCGGTGTCCAGGTCAGGACCGCCTGCAGGCGGTAGTACAGGTTGTATTGGCCGATGTCGCGCTCGCCGCCGAGTTCATCGGGCGTCGTATTCCAGCTGAGCCGCACGCCGCCCGACCCCTGGCCAACCGTGTCGGTGGCGAGCACGCCGGTGGGTTGCAGTGGGATGTCGCCACAGGTGCTGATCGGCGCCAGGCCGTTGTTGGGAATCTGGAACATCGTGGATACTCTCCGGCTGGTGGAGTCCGCCGTGAGATCGCCGTTGGTGACCACCAGGTTGAGCCGGACGGTCCGGATACTGTCGGCCAGGAAGGTCGCGCCGCCGATCACCAGATTGCGGACCGGGATGCGCGCCGGCGCCAGCTGCTTGTAGGTGGTCAGGCCCAGAGCGGTGGTACTGTCCCACCAATACTCGAAGAAGGGGCGGCCGGGGTAGGCGCGGATGTTCCGGGCGATCAACTCGCTGCGGGTCGCGTTGATGCGCTGCAGCATCACGAAATCACTGGCGTCCGCCGTCGACGAGTCGGGGCGAAAATAGATCGAGATGGTCTCCGCCCGGCTCGGCGTCGCCCCGCCCCAGAAGTAGTTGGCGACCGGGTAGGTGATGGTCGGTGAGACATTGGGGAGCGTGATCGGTGTGGCGGTGGTCATCGCCAGCTCCGCCGCCGCGGGAATATCGGGATTGATGTAGACCGCGACCCCGTCCGGGAGCCGCGAGGCATAATTCCCGTTGAAGGTGACGACGTCGTTGCCGGCGTAGACCAGCATGGGCTGGCCGGTGCCGATGCCCCCTCCCAGCGTCCGGACCAGCCGCTCCATGCTGGAAACGGTATAGCGCAGGTTCTGGGTGAGCTCCATCCGGTTGCCCCCGCGGGCGAAGTTCCGGCTCTGCGAGCGCATCAGCGACACCGCCGCCCCCATCACCACGCTGAGGATCACAATCGCGATCATCATTTCGATGAGCGAGAAGCCCGACTCGCCCTGGCGTCCAGTGTGTCTGGTCATGGGGCGGCCACCACTACGGTAAGGTTGATTGCGGTGCCCATCGTTGGCTCGGTCACGGTCACCGTCACGGTGGTGTAGTCCGCCTGCGGAACGTTGCGGGTGGTGCGAACCACCCGGGTGGTCCGCTGCATCCTCGGGTAGCCGGGAAACCCGGTGATGTTCGCATTGTTGAATGTGGCTACCAGGGTCGGGTAGGAGACCGTGGTATTCCGGGCGCGCACCAGCTCGATCTGCTCGGTGGCCACCGCGGTGCCGATGGTCCGCACCGTGGAAGTTCCGACCGCGTGCAGGAAGTTGCCGACGAAGCGGCCCAGGCTCATGGCGACGACGGTCAGGATCACCATCGCCACGAGCAACTCGATCAGCGTGAAGCCCTTGCGGTTCATCAGTTCCCCCTGATCCACGAAGTGGTGGCGTACGAATACCAGATGACGCGGCCGCTGGAGCGGATCATTTCGCCCGCCCGGACACTGCTGGTGGTGCCCTGGGCGATGCTCTTGATGGTGTTCAGATAGAAGCCACCGCTCTCGCTCACGGTCCCATCGCGCCGGAACACCACGAGGGGGAGCCCACCCTGGGTCCGGGTGAAATTGAAGGTGAGCGGCCCGCTCACTCCGTCGGTGTAGGTGATGGCCGGAGCGCCACCGCGCCCGAACGTGACGCCATCCTCGAGGTTGGTATAGGTGATCCGCTCGTTGATGTCCATCACGCCATTGTTGTTTGCATCCTCGTGTACCCGGATCCGGCGGTTCGGCGCATCGAAGCTCACCCGGATGTCGTGTTGCAGGGAGACGGCCAGCCGTTGGGCGTAGGAGAGCGAGGCGGTGACTCCGCGAACGGCGGAGCTGACCTTGTAGCCTTCGAGATTCAGTCGGGGAATGGCCAGACCGGTGATGATCGACATGATGATCACCACAAGGAGCAGCTCGACCAGCGTCATGCCGCTCTGCGCGCCCATCGTCTGGCGCGGAGACCGTCCAGAAGGGTGCCGCAAGGTTTGGTGCATCATGTCCTTCACTCCAGGCCACAGGACCAACGACATGCCGCTGGGGGCTACCGCTCGTGCCGTCGCGTTCGGGTGACGGGTCACCCGCAACGGAGAGTCTGCTCCCGTCATTAGCTTCGTCAGAATGGCTCGCATGCTCGAGCGTTTCGGGGTCGTGCTCAGTGGTCGCTCTAATGCAAAACCACTGCCCATCGTGTAAGGCTATGCCGGGTAGTGCTTTGTCCAACTGTTGCGTTGTCGCCGCCACGCTTCCGGGATGGCAGAGTGCCAGTGGTTTCGCTATCTGGTCGGAGTGGCGGATGGGCGCGACCGAAGCGCCTTAGGAGCGGTGAAGACGCGACTCGGCGCGAGGGAGGGGCGATTGGGCGTGACCGAATCGCCTTAGGAGCGGCGAAGACGCGACTCGGCGCGAGGGAGGGGCGGATGGGCGCGAGGGAGGGGCGATTGGGCGGTTGGGCGAAGGCTGCTTCAGCGACAGTCGGTCGACCGGGTGCCGGCTTCTGCCGGTGGGTCGCGTCGCCTGCCACCCACCACCTACCGGCCCGGCGCCTCCTCAGGGTATGGCGTTGCGCTCGTAGATCAGGTTCCGCGGTGAGACAAACCACTCATACGAGCGGGTCAGGAGGATCCCGCTGCTGACCCGCTGGTCGGCCCGGTCCGCCTGGATGATCGCGCGGGTGCGAATCCCGGAAATCTGATCGTAATTGTTGGTCGTGTCGGCGTCGGACCCGCTGGCGAAGTCGAGTTCGTCACCATCGGTGAAGATCAGGGTCACTTGGAATGATTGCACCCCATCGGCGACGGCCTCGCCGAGAATTGCGCCAGAGGTGTCCACCTGGACGCCCCGCATGAGCTGGGTTCCCTGGCGCCAGTAGGCCACCAGCGCCAGCCGCTGCACAAACGCCGACGCGGCATTGCCGGCGTTGAGGCCGCCGGTGGGAATTACCGAGTTGTGGTTCAGGATCGTGGCCAGCGAACTGAAATTCACCCGGTACCCGCCGGTAACCGGGCTGAGGCTGGTGATGACGACCAGCCTGCGCGCGGTATTGAGCTGGAAGCGGGCGAGGTCACCGACCGCCAGTTGAGGGGCACCGGTGGTCGTGATATCCAGGCAGGCCGCGCCGCAGACGCCGTAGGAAAAGTTCAGTGTGTCGAGGTGGTAGATCGGTGCGGCCGCGGTATCGAACGGGACCCGCAGGATGGCGATCGTGTCATTCCAGACGGCGAGCGTACCGAAATCGGGGAGCGCGTCGACATCGACGCCGGTCTCGGTCAGGTCCCGCTGCAGCGCCAGGCCGATGAAACGGGCGTTGCGGTCGATTCCATCCCGGAGCTGCACTCCAGTCAGGCTGCGGAAGGTGCTCAAGCCCACGGTCATGGCGGCGGAGAGCACCAGCACGCCGACCACCATGGCGATGAGCATCTCGATGAGCGTGAAACCGGCGGGTCGGGACGATGTCCGGCTCGGCATGGCTCAGGACCCCCGGTAGATCATGGTGAGGATGTTGACCGGCAGCTGACCGCGGGGGTAGGTCACGTCCACCTGAACCTGGAGCAGGTTGTTCTGCAGGATGGTCACGGTGGTCGTGCGGGTGAATGCACCGTTGACCGCGAGCTGACCCTGATCGTCCACCGTCGCGAGCGGCTCCGAGGCGAGGGTCCAGGGATCGCGCGACCGCAGCACCTCGGTGTAGTCGCGGGCGATCGACAGGGCGGTGGACCGGTTGGCGGTGTCGCCCTGGGTGGAGACCAGCTGCCCCTGGGCCTTGGCCAGCGCCATCAACCCGATCGTCAGGATCAGCAGGGCGATCAGGACCGACACCAGGGTGAAGCCGCGGGTATTCCCAGTCTGGTTCATCGCCATGTGGTCCCGTCATACACCCACGACCGGATCCCCGCGCCGGAGGTGACCGTGACCGCCGAAACCGCGGCGGGGTTGGCCTGGTGAATGAGATAGACCACGCCCCGTGTGCCGAATGGGGTGGTCAGGCCGCGGGAATCGAAGTCGATCTGGTTGCCGGCGAAGGTGATGTTGCCAAGGCCCGGCATGGCTGGGACATCGGGTGTGGCGCCGCGACCGATGACCACGCCATCGGTGAGCGGTCGGGTCCCGAATGCGCGCAGCGAGTCGGTCTCCGCGGTGCTCAGCGTGAAGACCGAGTCGCGATTGATGTCCAGGTACCCGGTGTAGGTATTGGCGGTGGGATCGAAGACGACCCGGACCATGCTCCGGGTGGAGAGTGCCCGGATGCGGCACTGCTCCAGGTCCCGGACCAGCTGGTCGGCGGCGTTCCGGGCATGAGTGAGCGGCGAGACCCTGAAGCGCGGCACCACGACGGCCACCATCAGCCCGATCATCACCACGACGACAAGCATCTCGATGAGCGACATGCCCCGCCGGCTGGAAAGTCTCTGCATGCTCAGTATACCGGCCTGAAGGAGATCTGGGTCACGTTGCCCGCCGTTGGTGTGCCGGGAGGCAGCTGGGCGGGATTGCGGAACCGGGAATCGAACTGCCAGTCACGGTTGGGGGGCTGATAGTATCTCGGGCTCGGACGCCAGTTCCAGAGATGCAAATTGGCGTACTGCGCGTCGAATAGCGAAACCAGTGAACCTCGGTAGTGCATCTGACGAACTCCCGGGCCCCAATTTTCCAGGAACCGCGGAAAGTTCTCCAAGCCGCCGCCGTATGGCGGATTCAGGCATCCCGTGAACCAGTCACAGGGAGTGGACGAGTGCCCGGCCGCGATCGCGGCGTAGACCCACATCTCGGTCGTGTTCGCCTGCCCTTGCCAGCCGGCCGCCGCAGAATGATTCGCGTCAACCCACTCATTGGAGAGAAACGTGACCGCGTCACCCATGATCGCGGATGGCTGCCAGCCGATATCATTGTAGTTCTTCCAGACGTAGACCGGCCGGTCGGTGGCGATGGTCCACGGCTGAGTCAGGGTTCGGGCACCGACCAGGCGGACGGCAGGATAGTCACATGCAGTGCTACCGTTACAATTGATGAACGTGACATACATGATCGAGGTGGACCTGGTGGCCGGGTTCACATTGATCCAGGTCATCAGTGCCCCGACGTTGATGTCCAGCAGATCAGGCGAGACATTCTCCCGGCCATCCAGAAAGGCGTTGGGCCGGCCCTGGAAGATTTGGCCGCAGTCGAAGAGGTTGGGCACCGCAGCGCGCGGCAGGACCGTCATTGCCCCGGGAGCGCAGGGAGTGGCAAGGAGGTTCAAGTCGACCACGATATGATAGTCGGCCTTCCACGCCATCTTGACCGCCTGGATCGCCGGAGTGTCGAGCGCCGGATTGCGCCGCGGCATGATCAACTCGTTCGTTGGCATGCCGGTGGGCAGCGGCAGACTCAGCGGCACCACCCCCATCGTGCTGTCCTGCAGCCGGCTGTCATAGCTGGTGAGGGAGTTGTTGGCAAATGCCGCCGAATTGCTCCGGCTGTCGAAGTACAGCGCCGTCGGTGTGCCAACCGCGTTGTTGATATTGATCGGGCCGAGCACCGAATTCGTCCACTTCTTGTTGTGAATCACCTTGTGCGGCGTGGTGATGATGTCCAGGAAATTGGTCGGGCTCGCGGAAAGATAGATGTTGCTGTTGGAATGGACCCAGCCGGCAAAGGTCATCGGCGGGCCGTTGTGGATCTCCAGGTCTCCCTCGTAGAAGACGCCGAACTGGAACAGCGGGATCGACTGGGCATTCACCCCGACCACCGCATCCGACCGGTTCTTGAGCGCGTCCGTGGCGGAGACAGTGATGTCGATGCGCTGGTTGATCCCGATGAGCCCAGTGTAGGAGCCGGTCGTGATGGTCCGCGGGACCGGTCCGCCGTTCAGCGCACCACTGGTGGTGATCGTAAAGCCTGTCAGCGTCGGCGAGGCAAGGGCGGCCAGCTCGGCGCTGGTGATGAGGCCATCCGACATGGCGACCTCGAGCTGGGCCATCGCGTTGTCGGCTCCGGCCTCCGCGGCGTAGTTGACCCGTGCACTCCGATAGTCCACGCCGGCGCTCCGCTGCACCATCATCGACCCGAGGACTGCCGCGCCGATGAGGGCCGCGATGAGCACCAGAAGAACGAGGGAGGCTTCAAGCGCGAAACCGCGCCGATTTCGCAGCAGCTGACTCATGGATGTTCCTTGGCCTGCGAGGTGTCGTGTCGAGCGTGGGCTCAAGGCGGCCCGTGCAGGACAGTAACGCACGAATACCATAATGCTTCTCGTTTGCCGGGGGGTCAATCGCACGATATTCCACTGTCTCACTCCTGAGCAGCTGGCAGTGGGGCTCCGGTGGCGCAATGGCACCTTAAGTCGCTGTATGACAGGTAGATAGCAATACGCCTTACGCTCACCGGCTTGTCGGTCAATCGGCTCGCGGACGCTTGCCCGAAGTCCGGTCCCGGCCTAGACTTACCCCCTCCCGGTCGAGTCTGTCCCTCCTCTCCTCCACCGCAGATCATGGCAGATACCTCGGTAATGGAAAAAATCGTGTCGCTGTGCAAGCGACGCGGCTTCGTCTTTCAGTCCTCGGAGATCTACGGCGGCCTCGGCTCGGTCTGGGATTACGGCCCGCTGGGCGTCGAACTCAAGAAAAACGTGAAAGACCGCTGGTGGCGGGCGATGGTCCATGCCCGTGACGACATCGAGGGGCTCGATGCGGCGATTCTCATGCACCCGCGGGTGTGGGAGGCGTCGGGGCATGTCGCCGGCTTCACTGACCCGCTGGTCGACTGCAAGACCTGCAAGTCCCGCTTCCGGGCCGACAAGCTGGAGGATGCCCGCTGTCCCCAGAAGCCCAGCAAGAAGCCGGGCGACCATACCACCTGCGAGCTCACCGAGCCGCGGATGTTCAACCTGATGTTCAAGACGTTCATTGGTCCGGTGGAGGAGCAGGCGGCGACGGTCTACCTGCGTCCCGAAACGGCGCAGGGCATCTACGTCAACTACCAGAATGTCCTGAACGCCTCGCGCCAGCGGGTGCCGTTTGGCATTGCCCAGATCGGCAAGGCGTTCCGCAACGAGATCACCCCGGGCAACTTCATCTTCCGGACCCGCGAGTTCGAGCAGATGGAGATGCAGTTCTTCGTCAAGCCGGGCTCCGACGCCGAGTGGTTCGAGCGGTGGCGCGAGTGGCGGATGGAATGGCATCGCAGCATCGGGCTGGCGCCGGCCAGGCTTCGCTGGCACGTGCATGGGCCGGGCGAGCTGGCGCACTACGCCAGGGCGGCCTACGACATCGAGTACGAATTCCCCTTCGGCTGGAACGAGATTGAAGGGATCCACAACCGGGGCGACTTCGACCTGGGCCGGCACCAGGAGTACTCCGGGAAGAAGCTGGAGTACTTCGACCAGGCGGCCAACGAGCGCTATCTGCCGTTCATCGTCGAGACCTCGGCGGGTGCGGACCGGGTCACCCTGACCCTGCTGGTGGATGCGTATCGGGAGGAGATAGTCGAGGGCGAAACCCGCGTCGTACTGGGGTTCCACCCCGGGATCGCGCCGATCAAGGCGGCGGTGCTGCCGCTGGTGAAGAAGGACGGAATGCCGGAGCTTGCCGAGCGGATCTATCACGATCTCAAGCGCCACTTTCCCGTTTTCTATGACGACTCCGGTGCGATCGGCCGGCGCTACCGTCGCATGGACGAGGCGGGGACGCCGTTCTGCTGCACCGTCGATGGCCAGACGGCCGCGGATGGCACGGTCACCGTGCGGCTCCGCGATGAAATGACCCAGGTCCGGGTCGATACGAGCAAGCTGGTCGAGTTCGTCAGGGAGCGGCTGGTATAGCTTCTGGTAGACGGCTGACGGCTGACGGCTGGCGGGTCGGGCGGCCAGGTGGTCGCCCGCGCTTGTTTCTCGCTGTGGCCAGGCACGGGCCCCGAAACTTCGACGTTCCACCGGCGTACAAGGACCGAGTTTCTGACACTTCCGAGGACACTATTCATGCGTACAGCAATTCTGGTGGCGGCACTCGTTCTGGCCGGAAGCCCGCTCTCGGCTCAACAGCCCACCGCCATTGACACCACGGCCATGACCGCGGCCCAACGGGCCTCGCTCCGGGTGGAACAGGTCAAGCTCCTCGTTGACACCCTCACGCTCCGGGTCGGCGACACCGTCTCCCTGCAGGCGGTGGCGCTGGACGCCGCCGGGCAGCCGGTGCCGGCGGCACGGATTCTGTTCAACGTTCCCGGCCGTCAGGCAGTGCTGGTTGGCAGTGACCGGATCGCCGGGACGAAGCCGGGCCGGGGTGACATTCGCGCCTTTGTCCTCCGGCCGGCGCCCCCGGGCGAGCGGGCCCGGATGATCGCGACGTCGGCGGTGCTGGTGGTACAGGACCTTCCGGTGGTGCGGGTCGAAATCCAGCCCGCCCCCGGCACGCTCTACGCCGGTACTACGCTGGGCTATGGTGCCCGCGCGTACGTGCAGGATGGCCGTCAGAGCGAAGACGCCGAGCTGATGTGGTCGACCGGCCGTTCCGGCGTGGCGACGGTCGACCGCTTCGGGCATGTGACGGCGGTGGCGCCGGGCACCACGACGCTCTCGGTCAAGGCCGGGTCCATTACCGCGACTGCAAAGATCACGGTGCAGGCCAATCCGATCGCGCAGCTGCGCATCAGCGGCGGCATGGACAAGGCCAGGACGGGCGATGTGGTCCACTTCACGGTGAGTGCGCTCAGCGCTGCCGGTCGCCCGGTGACTGGCGTGGTGCCGCTCTGGTCGGTCAGTGGTCAGCAGCTCACCGACGATCTGGGCGCCCGGGTGTGGCCCGATGGGGCGTTCGTGGCGGAGGAGCCGGGGCTGTATACCGTCGTTGCGACGGTGGGGCAGCGCTCGGCGCGGGTGACCATCAAAGCCGAGCCCCGCAACAGCGGCCGGCCGGTCAGGCTGGTCGGGCGGGGGCTGCAGACCGACCACTCCACGTCCGAGCTGCATGTGTGGACCGGTGGCGATGGCCGGGACTACGCCTATGTCGGCACCCATGCGGCGGGGGTGCGGCCGAACGTGACCGGGAACGTGGTGTTCGTGTACGATGTGACCGACCCGGCGAAGCCGGCGCTCACCGACTCCATCATGGTGAATGCGAGGGTCATCAACGACGTGCTGGTCAACGATGCCGGGACGATCGGTATCCTGACGCGGGAAGGCGCCGCCGACCGGAAGAACGGCCTGGTCGTCCTGGATGTCAGCAACGCCGCCCATCCGAAGATCCTGTCCGAATTCACCGACAGCCTCACCGCCGGCATCCACAACACCTGGTTCTATCAGAACGTGGTGTATGTGACCAACGACGGCACCGGGGCCCTGCATATCATCGACGTCAGTGACCCGAAGGCACCCAGGCACGTGGGGCGCTGGGAGACGGGCGACCCGAACAACCGGTACCTCCATGACGTCTGGGTGCGCGATGGCATCATGTACCTGTCCTACTGGAATGACGGCGTGCAGATTCTCGATGTGGGCGGCCTGAACCGCGGGGGTACGGCTGCCAAGCCGGTGTTTGTCTCCAAGTTCGCCTACCCGATCGGCAACACCCACAACGTCTGGCGCGACCGGAACTACCTGTTCATCGGGGACGAGATCTTCGGCTGCCCGCAGTGCGTCGGCGGCCCGCGCGGCTATGTACACGTGGTCGACGTGGCCGACATCGATCATCCGGTGGAAGTCGGCAAGTTCGAGGTGCCGGAGGCGGGGGCGCACAACATGTGGGCGGAGAACGGTAAGCTGTACATCGCCTACTACCAGGGCGGACTGCGGGTGGTGGATATCTCGGGCGACCTGCGCGGCGACCTCTACCGGCAGGGCCGCCAGATCGGGTTCTACCACACCGCCACCGACAAGGGCTTCACGCCCAATGCGCCGATGGCCTGGGGTCCCCAGCCGTTCAAGGGCAACGTCTTCGTGTCGGACATGAACAGCGGGCTGTGGGTGCTGAAGGTGGACGAACAGGGTCCGTTGATTCCGTAGGGGCCGTTGGCCGTGAGCCGTTGGCCGTTGGCGAGTGCCAGCAGTCGACGGCCGCGGCCTTGCATCCGAACGCAGCTGGCCAATGGCTAAAGGCCAACGGCCGCGAACCTGACGGAGGATCCATGCTGCACCTGCTCCCCCTTGCCCTCCTGCTCCGCGCCGCCCCCGGCGACACGCTGCCCACGATCACCGCCTATGTCGCCAGCGAGGCGGTGGATGTAGTGAGCCGGATCCATTTCGGGCCCGAGGGCGCGACGGTGGAGAAAGTGATCAAGGTAGATCCCCGGCCGAGCGAGACGGACGGGCCGCACAACCTGAATATCTCGCCGGATCATCGCTATTGGTACGCCAGCGTGGCGCACGGCACCCCCAACGGGGCGCTGTGGAAGTTCACGACGGACACCGATTCCCTGGTCGGTATCGCGGTGCTGTCACGGTTTCCCGCCACCATCAGCTTTTCGCCGGACGGGGAATTCGCCTGGGTGGCGAATTTCAACCTCTACGGCGACATGGTGCCGTCCTCCATCTCGGTGGTCTACACTCCGGTGATGCAGGAAGTCGCCCGCATCTCGACCTGCCTGATGCCGCACGGAATGCGGGTCGCGCCGGATGGCAGCCGCGCGTGGATGACCTGCATGATGGACGACAAGCTGGTCGAGATGGACCCCGCGACATACGCGATCACCCGAGTGGCTTCGGTGAAGCCGGGTGGTGAGCACGTCATGCGGACGACGAGCGCGATGATGCCGGGCGAGAGGGATGCCATGCACGGCACCATGTCGCACGATGCGCCCGCCTCGGGGGTCAGCACCACCTGCGCGCCGACGTGGGTGCAGCCGAGTCCCGACGGGACACGGCTCTATCTGGCATGCAACCGGCATGCGGAGGTGCTCGAGGTGGATGCCGGGACGCTGGAAGTCACCCGGCGCATTCCGACGGGGAAGACACCCTACAACCTCGCCATCAGCGCGGATGGGCGGGTGCTGGCGGCGACGCTCAAGGGCCAGCAGGCATTGAGCGTCATCGATCTGGTTTCGGGGCGCGAGATCGCGCAGCTGAAGACGTCCCATACCGTGCCGAGCGGTGTGCAGCTGACGCCGGACGGGCGCTTTGCGCTGGTGTCGTGCGAGGGGCGTGCGGCGGAGGCCGGCGCGGTGGATCTGTTCGACCTTCGGACCGGCCAGCTTGTCTCGACCGCCGTGGTTGGGGCGGGGGCGGGCGGGCTGCAGATCCTGAGCTACGCCCCGTAGGTCCGGTGCCCCAGGGCTTCAGGCGAAGGGCTCGCCCCCCGGGGATCGGCGGCGGGCCCGTTTGTCTGGGCCGCGAAACCGCTAGAGCAACGCGTCGGGCACGGTGCCCGGGACGGCCCCCGCGGCGTGCGGCACCCGCCGGTAGACCCGTTCGAAGATGGGTGTCGCCATGAGGGTGGTGACAATGGCCATGAGCACCATGATGGTGAACAGCGTCGGCGTGATGATGCCGCGCTCGAGGCCGATATTCAGGATGATCAGTTCCATCAGCCCTCGGGCATTCATCAGGGTGCCGATCGCGAGCGCGTCGCTGTTGCTCTCGCCGTTGAGGCGGGCGGCCGCCCAGCAGGCGAATCCCTTGCCAAGGGTTGCGGCAAAGATCACCGCCCCGACGAGCAGCCAGAGCGCCGGGGTGTTGACCAGACCGATCTTGGTGTTGAGGCCGGAGTAGACGAAGAAGAGCGGCAATAGAAAAGTGGTGGTCATTGGCCCCACCAGCCGCTCGACTTCCCGGGCGAAGAGGCCACGCGGCATCGCGATGCCCATGATGAATGCGCCGAAGACCGCATAGATATGGATGTAGTCGGTGAACCAGGCGCCGAGCATGACGAGGCTCAGGACCACCGCGAGCATCCCGTTGCTCATCCTGCCCTCGCGCTCGACAATTTTCCCCAGCCGGGCGAGCAGCGGCCGGCCGAGGAGCATGACCACGAGGACATAGGCCACGCCGCCGCCGATGGCGGTGGCGGCAAAGGCGGGGGTGTCGGTGAAGCTGGCCAGCACGATCGCCAGGACGCACCAGGCCGCCGCGTCGTCAAGCGAGCCGGCAGCGAGCGCCAGCGTACCCAGGGAGGTCCCGGCGAGCCCGCGCTCGTAGATGATGCGGGCCAGCATGGGGAAGGCGGTGATCGACATCGAAGCGCCCATGAACAGGATCACTTCCGTGGAGCTGGCGGAGGGGGCGAAGAACTCCGGCCGGCCGTACAGGTAGAGGGCGATGACACCACCGAGGAAGAACGGGGCGATGATGCCGGCGGCGGAGATGGAGAGCGCGGATTTCATCCGGGACTTGATCAGATTCACATCGAACTCGAGTCCGATGGTGAACATGTAGACCGCCAGACCGATCTGGGCAACCGCGAACAGGATGGTGTTCGAGGCTTTCGGGAACATGTAGGCCTGGGCCGACGGGAAGAACGCCCCCATGAGCGATGGCCCCATGATGACACCGGCGATCATCTCGCTGACCACCTGGGATTGGCCCATCCTGGCGAAGAGTGCGCCCACGATTCGACAGATGCCAAGAATGAACGCGAGCTGGAGAAAGAACAGCACGGACAGGTCGAAGTTCGACATGGGAGCAGGTGGCATTGGGCTCAAATTGTCAGGAGGTATGAACAGCACCAGTGCAATGACAATGCCATGCGGGACTGCCGGGTCGTCGCGGTGGGGATGGGGAGGGAGGGGGCGGAGTCTGTTGCGGCCGGTCCACACTCTTCCCGCCCTGAGGTTCCGCTTGCGGTCCGATGACTCCACTCCCGGTCGCCAGTTCCCGGCGCTGGCCTCGGCGCGCTATCTTCCCGGCCGAGTTGTCGCGTGTTCGCCGACCTGAGGACGAAGCCCATGAAGCCCATCCTGATTGTCGCCGCCCTGCTCGGGCCCGTCACTCTGACCGCGCAGTCCGCCGCCCCGGCGTACCGGGTGGGAATCGTCAGTGAGTCGGGTGACATCGTGAGCTGGTTCACGCCCGGCGCCGGAACGCTGACTGGCCATCATGTGGTCCCCGTCGGCATCATGCCGGCGGATATCGATGGCCCGCATAACCTCGTGGTCTCTCCGGACCACCAGTTCTACTATGTGTCGATCGCCCACGGTACGCCCTTTGGCACGCTGTGGAAGATGGACGCGAAGACCGACACGCTGGTGGGGCGGGCGCCGCTGGAGATGTTTCCGACGACGATCGGCCTGACGCCCGATGGGGAACTGGCGTTCGTCGCCAATTCGGACTTTCACGGCGATCATCCCCGCATGAACGTCATCTCGGTGGTGCATACCCCGACGATGACGACGCTCACCGCGCTGCCCGCCTGCGACATGCCCCATGGCGTCAAGTCGAATCATGCGGGCACGTCGGTCTACATCTCCTGCATGATGTCGGACGAACTGCTGGAGATCGAGGTCGGCACGTTCCGCATCATCCGGCGGGCCAGGACCGGGGTGGGGCACAGCTACGCCGGCATGGCGGGGATGGATCACGGCAGCATGAACCATGGGACCCCCGCACCAGCGGCGGCCGCCAGCGCGCCGGCTCCGCCGGCGGCATCGGATGGGGAGTGCGGGCCGACGTTTGTGAGCGTCTCGCCCGATGACCGGACGCTGTACGCCGCCTGCAATCACTCGGGGACGCTGCAGGTCTGGGATGCGGCGACGCTGACGAAGACGAAGGAGATTCCGGTCGGGGCCGGGGCCTACAATGTGGAGCCGTCGCCCGACGGTCGCTGGGTGATCGTGACCAACAAGAAGGCCCAGAGCTTCAGCCTGATCGATGCGCAGAGCCTCACCGAAGTGGTTCGGCCAGCCACCACAAAGAAGATCGTGCATGGTATCGCCTGGTCGCCCGACGGGCGCTATGCCTATGTGAGCCAGGAGTCGATCGGCGCCGATCCGGGGGCGATCGACATCTTCGACCTCACCACCCGCAGGGTTGTCTCGACGGTACCGGTCCCGGCCCAGCCGACCGGTGTGTCCATTCTCCGGAACTGACTGCCCATGACACACGAAGTCCTCACGACGCTCTCCCCTGCCGATGTCCTCGCCCGGGCGAAACAGTTCTTTCAGGAGCGCCTGCCCGGTACGGCGGCCTTTCCCGAGAAGGAAGGTCCCGGCTTTGTATCGCTCCGTGGACAGGGTGGAGAAGAGATCGCGCTCGCCGCGGCCACATCCGCCGGGGGCACACGAGTGCGGGCCTCGACCCTGTTTTTCGACCAGGCAATCGGCCGGTTCTTCTCGACCCTTCCCGTCGTGACGGAGGCGGCATGAGCGTGCTGCCGGTTCGGGTAATGGTGGAGGCGATGTGGGACCAGGTGGAGCTCGAACTGCCGGCCGCCACGACGGTGGCGGAGATCAAGCAGCGGGCGCTGAGTCTGACCCATACGCCGGGACGGGCGGAGGAGTACCTGGTCAAGTACCGCGGCGCGGAGGTACTCGATGAGAGCCGCTCCCTGGCCGACGCCGGCGTGGTGCCGAACGCCGCCCTGATTGTGCTCTCCCGTCGTCGCCAGCCGGTGCGCTGAGGCGAACCATGCCGATCCCCGCCACGCCGGTCCGGGGCCGCACGATCACGCTCTTCGCCGTCGGGGTCCTGGTCCTCGACGGCGTTCTGCTGCTGCTGATCGGGCTCTGGTCGCGGACGCTGTGGGCGGGCGTGGGCGGTACCGTCTGCCTGCTGCTGGCCGGCGGGGTGCTGCAGCTCTGGCAGCGTCATCGACGGAGCCTCGCGGAACTCGCCGACGCCCGGGCCGAGATGCGCGACGAGGCGCGCTCGCTGCGGAATCTGGTGCGGGACCAGTGAGGCCGGGGGTCACGTGACCGCGATCGTATTCACCCACCCGGACTGCCTGCGTCACGACCCCGGCCCCGGTCATCCCGAGACGCCGGAACGCCTCGCGGCGGTGCTCGCGCGGCTGGGAGCCGATCCGACTGTTGCCGTCCGTCAGGCCGCTGCGGGCGCCCGGGAGGAGCTGCTGCTGGCGCACGCCGGGGGGCATCTGGTACGGCTGGAGGAGATGGCACGGAGCGGGGGGGGCGTGATGTCACTCGACACCGTGATGAATGACGCGAGCTGGAGTGCCGTGCTCGGGGCGACCGGTGCGGTGACTGCCGCCCTCGCCGAGGCCCATGCGGCTGGTCATCACACCTTTGCCGCGGTGCGTCCGCCGGGACACCACGCACTCGCCGCGCGGGCGATGGGCTTCTGTCTGGTCAACAATGTCATCATCGCCGCCCGGCAGGCGCAGCGACTCGGCCGTCAGCGGGTGCTGATCATCGACTGGGATGTGCATCACGGCAACGGGACGCAGGCGTTGATGGAGGCGGATGCCTCGATCCGCTATGTCTCGCTGCACCAGCACCCCTGGTATCCGGGAACGGGCATGGCCGAGGAGCGCGGGGTGGGCAACGTCTTCAACGTGCCGCGCGGCCCGGGTGCGCCGGCCGAGCGCTACGTGGCCGACCTCTGGGCGGCGATGGTCAGCGCGACGGACGACTGGTCGCCCGACATGATCCTGCTGTCCGCCGGATACGACGCGATGCTGGGCGATCCCCTCGGCGGGTTCACGCTGGAGCCAGGGGACTATGCCGGGCTCATCGCCCGTCTGCGCGACCGCCTGCCGCTGGTGCCGATCGTCGGACTGCTGGAGGGGGGCTACGCGCCGGCGCGCGTGGCCGAGGGGGTCTGGGCGACGGTGCGGGCGCTCGAGTAGCGGTTCAGGAACCGCGGGAGTGGCGTCTCGTCTGCCACCGTGCGAAATATCGGAAAGTGTTCAACTACCGTCTCATGGAGTTCCCGTGCCGCAGCCACTTCGGATGGAAGCTGAAGTCCTCAATGTCCGCACCCGCCACCCGTTCATCATCGCCCGCGGCGGTCAGAGCGACTACCGCACCATCTGGGTGCGGCTGATCGACCGCGACGGCCTCGAAGGGTGGGGCGAAGCCGCCCCGTCGAGGATCTACGGCGAATCGACCGAGACGGTGCTCGCCGCCTTGCAGGCCTACGCCGAGCACCTGCCCGCTGATCCGCTGCTGCTGGAAGACACCGAGCGGCACTGGGATACGCTGCTGCAGCTGAATCCCTCGGCGCGCGGCGCGTTGTCCTCCGCGCTGCATGATCTTGCCGGCAAGCGGATGGGCGTCCCGGTGTACCAGTTGTGGGGGCTGAATCCCGCCAAGGCGCCGCAATCGACCTTCACCATCGGCATCGATACGGCGGAAAAGATCCGGACCAAAGTTCTGGAAGCGGAGTCCTATCCCATCCTCAAGGTCAAGCTCGGCACCGACCGGGACCACGAAATCCTGCAGACCATCCGCGCGGTGACCGACAAGGAACTGCGGGTCGACGCCAACACCGGCTGGACCGTGAAGCGCGCCATCCGGATGCTGCCGGTGCTGGAGGAGTTCGGCGTGACCGTGCTGGAGCAGCCGTTGCCAGCCGACGATCTCGACGGCCTTGCGACGGTGACGCGCGCGGCCCGCATCCCGGTCATCGCCGATGAGAGTTGCCTCACGGCTGCCGACATCCCGCGGCTGGTCGGCAAAGTGGACGGGATCAACATCAAGCTGGCCAAGTGTGGCAGTGTGCGTGAGGCACTGCGGATGATCGCCATCGCCCGGGCGCATCAGATGATGGTCATGGTGGGCTGCATGATCGAGACGTCGATCGCCATCACCGCGGCGGCCCACTTCACTCCGCTGGTGGACATCGTCGATCTTGATGGCGCGGCGCTGCTGTCCAACGATCCGTTCGTCGGCGCCACGATCGATGGCGGCCAGGTACGCCTTCCCTCCGGTCCGGGGCTCGGCCTGAGCCGGCGATGACCCAGGCGTTCGGGGCGGTGGCCCTGCCGCTGCCCCTGGCCGAGCCGTACACCTACCGCATTCCTGAAAGCCTCGCGGATCGGGTCGTGCCCGGGGCCCGCGTCGTCGTGCCGGTGCGCGAGCGCGAACTGGTCGGCATCGTCACCGCCACTGGTCTCCCTGAACCCGAACACCCCACCCGCGACATCCTCAGTTGCCCCGACCCCGAGGCGGCCCTCACCGCTCCGCTGATGGACACCGCCCACTGGCTCGCCGGCTATTACGGCGCTCCGCTCGGCCTGACCCTCAGGGCCATGCTGCCGGCGGCGTTGTGGGGCAGCTCGCGCGTGATGGCGCGGCTGACCGGTGCGGCCGTGCCCGGTGGTGTGGCTGGCGACGTCGGCAGCTTCCTGGAACGGAAGGGTGGGGAAGCCGCGGTGGGCAGCATTGCCCGGGCGCTGAAGCGGCCGGTATGGGATGCCATTAACCGCCTGGTGCGGATCGGGGCGATCGCGCTTCGAGTCGAGGCCCCGCCGACGGCGGGGGGCGTCGCGATGGAGCGACTTGTCCGCCTGACGGAACCCGTCCCGCCGCTCGCCGAGCGTGAGCCCCTCTTCCGGCGGAGCCCGGTGCAGCGCGCCGCGCTGGAGGCCATCGAGGAGCTGGGCGGCGCGGTGCCACTGCGTCACCTGCTGGAGCAGCTTTCGATCTCGCGCACGGTGATCGCGTCACTGGTCAAGCGCGGCCTGGCCACGGTCACCGAGATCGAGGCGCCGCGTGATCCCTTCAGCGACCTTCCCATCACCCCGCCGCCGCCGCATCCCACAGTGGCCCAGCTCGCCGCGCTCGCCGCGATCGCGGCACAGGCGCCGGGTGACGGTGTCCTGCTGTTCGGCGTTACCGGCAGCGGCAAGACATTGGTGTACCTCGAGGCGATTCGTCGTGCGCTGGCCGAGGGCCGGGGAGCGATCCTGCTGGTGCCGGAGATTGCGCTGACACCGCAGACGGTGAGCCGGGTGCGTGGCGTCTTTGGCGACCAGGTCGCCGTGCTGCACAGCGGCTTGTCGGACGGCGAGCGGGCCGATGCCTGGCGGGCGTTGCGACGCGGCGAGCGTCGGGTCGCCGTCGGGGCGCGTTCCGCGGTGTTCGCGCCGGTGCGTGACCTCGGCGTCATCGTGGTCGACGAGGAACATGAGGCGACGTACAAGAATGGGGAAACCCCGCGCTATCATGCGCGCGACGTCGCACTGGTGCGCGCCCGGCTCGAGGGGGCGCGACTGATCCTCGGGAGCGCGACGCCCGCCGCGGAGACCATGGCGCGGGTGGGACCACGGCTCGCGCTGGTACGCCTGCCTGAGCGTGCGGAACTGCAGCCGCTGCCACCGGTCGAGATCGTGGACCTGCGGAGCGCTCCGCGGCTGCGGGAGGCGGGCGCGGTGCCCTGGTCCATCCGGCTCGACACCGCGGTCCAGGCGGCGCTCGACCGGTCAGAGCAGGTACTGCTGCTGCTCAACCGGCGGGGCTTCGCCGCGACGCTGCAGTGCCCCGACTGCGGCGCGGTGCGTACCTGCCCCCGCTGCAGCATCTCGCTCACGGTGCATCATGCACCGCCCGGCATGCGGTGTCACTACTGCGGACACGATGAGCCGGTACCGGAAGCGTGCGGCGAGTGCGGTGGTGTGGTGCAGCGGATGCGTGGGGTCGGGACCCAGCAGCTCGAACGTTTCCTGGCCAGCCGGTTCCCCAGTGCCCGGCTGGCGCGTATGGATCTCGACACGACGAGCGCCAAGTGGTCGCACCAGGTGATTCTCGACCGGGTCGGTGCCGGAGAGGTGGATATCCTGTTGGGCACCCAGATGATCGCCAAGGGGCTCGATTTCCCCAACGTGACGCTGGTCGGCGTGGTGGATGCCGACACCGGCCTGCAGCTGCCGGACTTCCGGGCCGCCGAGCGCACG
>JAWXBX010000309.1:0-15058 GCA_034440415.1 Gemmatimonadota bacterium
CCGGCGCGCGCCGGCACCGGTGCAGGCCGCGGGGGGCACGCAGTCCACGCTGAACGACATCGCGGCGCTCGACGCGCGGTATGCCGGGAAGGAGTCGGAGGTGGCCGCCGCGGAGTGGGCCGCCTACCTCGCAGAGCGGAACCGCCTCAAGCAGGTCCTGTCCACGGAGCTTGCCCGGCAGAAGCATTTGTCGTAGGTTAGCGTCGTCGTTCAATCAGCACGCGAGTCGGGACGCTCGGAAGCCGGTGAAAATCCGGCACGGCCCCGCCACTGTAACGGGCAGCACTACAATTCCGCTCATCACGCCACTGGGAAACCGGGAAGGCGGGCGGACGCCCGGAGTCAGGAGACCTCTCGACTCGTGCCACCACTATCACCCTCGGGGGAGGGGTAGGTGGCGCAACGAGCCTGCTTCATCCTGGCTGCGTTCCGCCCATCTCCAGTGCCCCGGGGATGGGCGGTTTCATTGCGGCGCAGCTCCACGGCTCACCTCCTGCTCTTTAGCATCACTCTCGTGGCTTGCCGACCGGCGCCTTCCGCCTCAGGCCACAGGGTTTTTGTTGACGATGCCGGCGACACGGTCCTCCTCGCCGCGTCCGCTCACCGCGTCGTTTCCCTCAGCCCCGCGACAACCGAACTCCTCTTCGCCATCGGCGCCGGCGATCGGGTGGCGGGCCGCACCCGCTGGTGCGACTATCCGGCGGAAGCGCTCGCCGTGGCGGATGTGGGCGACGCCATGCCGCCGAATGTCGAAGCGGTGCTCGCCCGCCATCCGGATCTCGTCCTGCTGTATCGTTCACCGCAGAACGCCGCCGCCGCCGCCCGATTCCGGGCCGTCGGCATCCCGGCCATCCAGCTTTCCAACGATCGCCTGAGTGATGTGCCACGCACGGCGCGCCTGCTCGGCCCGCTGGTGGAGCGGGCGGAAGCGGCGGAGTCGCTCGCCATCGCGTTCGAACGGGACCTCACCGCGGCGACGGTCAGCGACACGAGCTCGCCGAACCGTCCGAGCCTCCTCCTGCTCCCGTGGGACCAGCCACCGATTGCGATCGGGGGGGGAAGTTTCCAGAGCGAGCTCGTCACTCGCGCCGGCGGCCGAAACATCTTCGCCGACCTGGCGGTGCCGTCGGGGACGGTGAGCATCGAGGCGATCCTGTCGCGCGACCCGGATTTCCTCCTGGTCAACGATTCCGTTGTGCCCGGCCTGGCGCGGCGGCCGGAGTGGCAGGTGGTACCTGCGGTCCGCGCGCGTCGCTTCCTCCTCCTGCGGAATGGCGCCTTTGGCCGGCCCAGCCCGCGTGCACCCCAAGTGTTGCGCGAGCTGCGGGCGCTGATCGACTCGGCCCAGCGATGAGGCGGCTCTGGCTCGGACTTGGCCTGCTGACCGCCGGTTCCGTGATTGCCGGCCTCGCGCTCGGCGCCGTCCCGCTGGAGCCCGGAGCGGTGGCGCGAGCGCTGTTCGACGCCAACGCGGTCGAGGCAAGCATCGTCCGCGAGCTGCGGTTGCCGCGCGTCCTGCTGGGCTTCCTGGTGGGCGGCAGTCTCGCCGTCTGCGGAGCCGTGCTGCAGGCGCTGATTCGCAACCCGCTCGCCGACCCCTACCTCCTGGGGCTTTCCGGTGGCGCCGCACTCGGCGCGGTGCTGGTGATCGCCCTGGGACTCACCGCGCCCTGGGCCCTTCCCATGGCGGCGTTCGCCGGCGCCAGCGCGGCGCTCTTCCTGGTCTATCGGCTGAGTCTGGTGGAGGGCCGGCGGATGGATGCGCATGTGCTCATGCTCGCCGGTGTGGTGGTGAGCTCGTTTACTGGAGCGCTGGTCGGCGCCATCCTCTCACTCGCGAGCGCGGCGCAACTGCGCAATGCCTTCCTGTGGATGCTCGGAGGGCTCGGTGGCGCCTCCTGGCCATCGCTGCTGATCCTTGCGACCTACACCGTGGTGCCGCTGGGGCTCCTCCTCCGGCACGCGCGAGACTTCGACCTGCTCGCCCTCGGCGACGAGACCGCACGCCATCTCGGCGCCAACCCCGAACGGCTCAAGCGCCTCGCATTCATCACGACCGGCATACTCACCGCTGCGGCCGTCGCCCAGTGTGGCATGATCGGATTCGTCGGACTGATCATTCCCCACGCCATCCGTCGCGTCGCCGGCCCGCTGCACACCGTCCTGCTTCCGGCATCCTTTCTGCTCGGCGGTGCGTTCCTGGTCATCGCAGACGCATTGGCCCGCTCGGTGGCCAGCCCGCTGGAACTGCCCGTTGGCGTGGTGACCGCCCTGGTCGGCGTGCCGCTCTTCGCGATCCTGCTGCGGCGGACACTCCGGTGATTCTCCGCGCTGCTGAGCTCACGGTGCGCTATCCCGGGGCGACGATGCCCGCCCTGGACGGGGTCAGCGTCGCCGTCGATGCCGGCGAACTGGTCGCCGTTGTCGGGCCCAACGGCAGTGGGAAGACGACACTGCTCGGTGCCCTGCTCGGGACGCTGATACGATCTGCCGGCAGCGTGGCGATCATGGATCACCCCCTCGGTTCATGGGCGCCGCGCGCCCTGGCCCGGGTGGTTGGCGTCGTGACCCAGCGGGAGGAGATGGCCTTTCCCCTCCGCGTGGTGGAGAGCGTCGGGCTCGGCCGGTATGCGAGGCTGTCCGCGTTCGCGGCGCCGGGCGCGGCGGATGAAGCTGCGGTGGCCGAGGCGATGCGCCGAGCCGACGTGACCGCGCTCGCCACCCGGCGCACCGATACTCTGTCCGGCGGTGAATGGCAGCGGGTCCGTGTCGCGCGCGCGCTGGCGCAGGAGCCACGCCTGCTGGTGCTCGACGAGCCGACCGCCGCGCTCGATGTGCGCCATGAGATGGAGGTATTCGAGTTGGTGCGGCGGCTCTGCAACCAGGGCATGGCCACGTTGCTGGTAACCCACCACCTCAATCTGGCGGCCCGGTACGCGGACCGCATGCTGCTGCTGCACCAGGGACAACTCGTGGCAGATGGCATTCCCGCCGATGTGCTGCGCACGGACACCCTGGCCGAAGTGTTCCAGTGGCCGGTCGCCGTCACCACCTGGTGCGACGGTGCACCGCAGGTCATCCCACTCAAGCCCGGCGAATCGCCGGCAGTCTGAAAGGACTATCGTGGCGTCCCACATGCGCTTCTCCCGCTTCTCGCTTGGCCTCGCCCTCGCCAGTGCCGCGCCGGGAATCTCGTCGCTGGCGGCCCAGGCCGCCCAGGATACGGTCGCACTCCAGGAGATCGTCGTCACCGCCGACCGTTTCCCCACACCAGCCGCGCGCAACATCGCATCTACCACGGTGATCACCGGGGAGGAGCTGCGCCGGCGCGGCGTCTACTTTCTGGATGATGCGCTCCGCGCGGTGCCGGGCGCGGCGGTTGTGCCGACCGGCTCCTATGGTGGAGCGACGTCGCTGTTTCTGCGCGGGGGTCAGAGCAGCTACGTGAAGGTGCTGGTCGATGGGGTCGCCCAGAATCAGTCAGGCGGGCTCTTCAACTTCGCCGGCCTCACGACCGACAACATCGACCGGATCGAAGTGGTGCGTGGACCGGCATCGGTGCTGTACGGCACCGATGCCGTCACCGGTGTAGTGCAGATCTTCACCCGGAGAGGTGCGGGCCCGTTGACGACGGAAGTGTCCGCTCGCGCCGGCGCATTCGGCAGCTACAGCGGCGACGTGGGCATCCATGGCGGAACCGAACAGCTGAGTTACAGCGCCTCGCTCGGGCGTTTCTCCACCGACGGGATCTATCGCTTCAACAGCCAGTACACCAACACGGTGGCCAGCGGGTCGCTTACTGTCCGGCCGGATGAGCGGACCGACCTGACGCTGTCGGCCCGGAGCGGCGACAACACCACCCACTTTCCCACCGGCAGCGACGGCGTTCCGTCGGACAGCAACCAGACCGCGGTGCTGCAAGGCACCACCCTGAGCCTGGACGTCGGACGACGGCTCTCCGGTCGGGCTGAAGTCCGGGTGCTGGTCGGCTCCTACGCGGAGAGCATTTTCGACGACAACCAGCCGGACAGTCCTGGCGATACCCTCGGGTTCTTCCTGTCGCAGGGTCAGTCCCGCCTGCTGCGCCGCTCCGCCGACGTGCGCGGCATCTTCCAGCCGACGGAACGGCTGCGGCTGACCGTCGGGGGTGTCGCCGAGTACCAGGAACTGCGGCAGTTGAGTCGTTCGGAGTACGATTTCGGCTTCGGCCGGACGCTGCAGGCCGATCCACCATTCTCCCCGAGCCGCCGCAACGCCGGTCTCTACGCCCAGGGCCTGGTCGACGTGACCAGCAGGGTGCTGCTGAACCTCGGCGGGCGTCTCGACGACAACCAGGAATTTGGTACCCACGGAACCGTCCGCGCCGGTGCGGTCGTCGCGCTGGGCGCTGGTCTTCGGACCCGCGGCTCGGTGGGCACGGCGTTCAAGGAGCCGTCGCTCCGGGAGAATTTCATCCAGGGTGCCTTCGAGCTGGGCAATCCCAGCCTCAAGCCGGAACAGTCCACCAGCTGGGAACTCGGGCTGGAGCAGAGCCTCGCCGGCGGGGCCGCCACATTCGCCGCGACCTATTTCGACCAGCACTTCCGTGACCTGATCCAGTACAACGGCGGTGTCGCCACCGGCGTGCCCAACTATCAGAACATCGCCAGGGCGACCAGTCGAGGATTGGAGCTCACCGCCAACGTCCGGCCCGTCCGGCAACTGACCCTTGGTGCCTCCTACACCTATCTCAAGACCAATGTGGACGACGCCGGTTTCGCCAGTGCGGTTGGTGGGGTCTTCGAAAACGGCAAGCCGCTGATCCGCCGCCCGAAGCACAGCTTCCGGCTCGACGGCCGTGCCCGGCTCCGGGAGCGCCTCTCGCTCGGCGGGGCAGTGACCTACGCCGGCAAGCGGGATGACGTCGACTTCTCTTCCTTTCCTTCCACCCGCACCTCCCTTCCCAGTTACACGCTGGTGGATGCGGATGCCGCCTTCGACCTGACTCGGTCCGGTGCTGGACGCATCGGGCTGACCGCGACGCTCAAGGTCGAGAACCTGCTTGATGCCGAGTACCAGACGGTGTTCGGGTTCCGGGGGCGGCAGCGCGGCGTCTTCGGTGGCGCACGGGTCGTGTTCTAGTGATACGTGAGCCGATCGTTCTCGCCTGGAGCGGCGGGAAGGACAGTGCTGTCGCTCTTGAGCGTCTTCGAGCCGATTCTCATCTCGAGGTGGTCGCCCTGCTGACCACGATCACCGGCGAGTACGATCGGATCAGTATCCACGGCGTCAGGCGGAGTCTGCTTCAGGCCCAGGCCGCCGCAGTTGAGGTCCCCGTGGTGGAGGCGGTGCTTCCGGCCTCTCCCGAGAATGCGGTGTACGAGACCGTGTTTGCGGAGGCGCTGGCCCGACTCCGGCACGAACACACCGGGTTGACCCGGGTCGCCTTCGGCGACCTCTTCCTCGCGGATCTCCGTGCCTGGCGCGAGGCGCAGCTAGCTCGACTTGGGCTGACGGCGCACTTCCCCCTCTGGGGCATCCCGACCGACCGGCTGGCATGGGAGCTGGTGGCCCGCGGCTTCCGCTCCGTCGTCACCACTGTTGATCTCGCGCGGCTTCCGGCATCGTTTGCCGGCCGGGCCTATGATGCGGCGCTGCTGGCCGACCTGCCGCCTGACATCGATCCCTGCGGTGAAAATGGGGAGTTTCATACCTTCGTGACCGATGGACCGTGCTTCCGTCGCCCGATCGCGGTCAAGCGCGGCGACACGGTGATCCGGGATGGGGTCGCGTACGCCGACCTGCTTCCAGTTCCAGTTGAACCGGAGGGGCGCTAGTGCGGATTGTGTCCCTGCTCCCCAGCGCGACCGAGATCATCGCATCGCTGGGTTTGATCGATTCCCTGGTGGGGGTCAGTCACTCCTGCGATTGGCCGCCAGCGGTGCTCGGCCTCCCCCAGGTGACGAGCACCATGATCCCGAAGCACGCCAGCCCGGCGGAGATCGATGAGGCTGTGCGGGAGCGTCACGCCGCCGGGCTGCCGCTCTACGAGGTGGATGAACGGCGATTGTCGGATCTCGCCCCCGATCTGGTCGTGACCCAGGGGCTCTGTGATGTCTGCGCCGTCACCGAAGCGCAGGCCAGGGCGGCCTGTGCCGGGTGGCCAGCCGGGGTGGAGGTTCTCAGCCTGGCGCCTCGCACGGTCGCCGACGTCTTCGCCAATATCCTCGACATCGGGATGGCTGTCAGCCGGGTCGTCAAGGCCCGAACGCTCGTCGCCGCCCTTTCGCGGCGGACTGATCGTGTCGTCGCCGCTGTGCGGGGAGCTGACCGCCAGCCGCGCGTCACCCTGCTCGAGTGGGTGACACCGCTCTATGCCGGTGGCCACTGGACGCCAGAGATCATCGCGCTGGCGGGCGGGAAGGACGGTCACGGCCGGGTCGGTGCGCCGAGCCGGCGCATCGCATGGGACGAGGTGCGGGTCTGGCAACCCGAGGTGCTGGTGGTCGCCTGCTGCGGCCTTGATGTCGAGGCGGCCGCCGGAACGGCTGTGTCGCTCGCGGCATTGCCTGGGTACGCCGAGCTGCCTGCGGTTCGTCAGAGGCAGACGTGGGTAGTTGATGGTGTGGGGTACTTCAGCCGCCCCGGGCCGCGCCTGATTGACAGCCTGGAGTGGCTGGCCGGGGTCCTGCATCCTTCGCTGGTCCCGCAGGCGCGGATTCCGGCCCGACGGCTCGGACCGGTACCCGGTTCACTGGTCCCGCAGGGGAAACCTGCCTGAGGCGGGAGGGTCGCGCCGGGCAATCGGCAGGGGCATTATTCCTGTCATGCCCCGATTCCCCCGCCGCCCGTCGGCGCTACCGCTCCTCGGGCTTGTCCTGTTCGGCTGCGCCCGCGCGTCCGAGCCGCTACCTCCTCCCACGGAGGTTCTGCTCATCGTTGATTCGATGACGCATACCCTTTCGGTCCGATCGGTTGACGGGCTGGCTTCGGCGATCACGATTCCGCTGGTGGGTGCGCCCGCCACTGCCACGGAGGCCGCCGCGCGGGACGGCTGGGCGATCGTGCCCCTCGGGCCTGCGGATGCGGCGGTGGTGGTCGACCTCAGGGGGGATTCGGTCTCCCGGGTCGTTTCGCTCGCCGCCGGTTCCGGTGCCACCGGCGCCGCGATCGTGGATGACTCCATTGCGTACATTGGAAACCCCGGACTCAACACCGTCACCCGCATCAACTATCTGACCGGCGACACCGCGAGCGTCACGGTGGGGCGTACGCCCCAGGGGCTCGCCGCCACGCGGGGGAAGGTTTTCGTCCTCAACGGCAATCTGGGGGGCGCGCCGGGGGCGCCGAGCTGGATCTCGGTGGTCGATCCTGCGACCAATCGGCTGGCGACTGGCATCGACTCCATTCTCCTGCCCGGTCCGGGCAATGCGGCATACAGCACCGTCACCCCCGATGGGGCGCTGTACGTGCTGAACCGCGGGCCGGTCGGGACCACGACCGAGGGGCGGTTGTCCCAGGTGGATCCGGTCAATCGCCGGGAGCTGGGCAGTTTCGGCGGATTCGGCAGCGCGCCCGGGCCGATCGCGAACAATGGCCGGGACCGGCTGTACGTGAGCTCGCCGGCCGAGGGACTCATGGTCTTCGATCTCTTCAGTCGCCAGGTGCTGCGCGGGGCGGGGAACGGGGTCCCCATCGCGGGCAACTCGTCGGTGGCAGTCGACAGCCACGGCCGCATCTACGCGATCGAACCCGGCCCATGCACCGCGGGGGCGAGCGGGACGCTGCACATCCTCCGCAATGATCTGAGTGAAAGCCGCGCATTGCCGCTTCCCGGATGTCCGATCGGAGCAGTGGTGGTCCAGATCCAGCCCGAGCCCTGAGCGCGGGCCACGGAGCCGCGCCCTGATGCCGCTGGTCTCGACGCCGGCGATCGTTCTCTCTGCGATACGCTACGGTGAAACCTCCAAGATCGTCCGTCTTGCCACTCGCGATCATGGGGTGCAGAGCGCCATCGCCAAGGGTGCACTGCGGCCTCGCAGCCGGTTCGGCGCCGCCCTGCAGGTGCTTTCTGGCGGGCAGGCGCATCTGCTCCTCTCCGAGCGACGCGACCTGCATACGCTCACCGCGTTCGATGTGGTGACGATCCCCGTCGGACTGACCTCCCGCGTGCCCTGCTATGCCACGGCGACGATGCTGGCCGAGCTCATGCTGAGACTGGTCCCTGCCGATGCCCATCCCGAAAGCTTCGACCTGCTGGAATCAGCGCTGTTGACCCTGCAGCAGGTGGCGGAGGACGACATGCCCGCGGCGGCGCTCCGCGCCGTCTGGCGCCTCGTTGCCTCGCTCGGCTTCCAGCCCTCGCTGGATCGATGCGCCGGTGACGGGCGCGCACTCGCTGCCGAGGGCGATCTCGCCTTCAGCGTCCCGGATGGCGGGTTTCTCTGCGCCGGCTGTGCCCGCGGTACCGAGGTGCTCACGCTCCCGCGCAGCGCAGTGGAGACCATTCGGCTGCTGCTGGACCCGAACGCGATACTGCCCCGGCTCGACCCGCGCCACGCCGCCGCGCATCGCCGTCTCCTCACGCGGTACCTGCGCCACCATGTCGGCGAAGGCGCCCCGCTCCCCGCGCTCGAATTCTGGGGCACGCACGCCTGGGTCGCACGGTGATCATCGGTACCGCCGGCCATATCGATCATGGCAAGTCGGCGCTGGTCCAGGCGCTGACCGGAAAGGCCATGGACCCGTTCGCCGATGAGCGCCGCCGGGGGATCACGCTGGACCTGCATGTCGCCTCACTCACGCTGCCGGATGGACGGATCGTCGGAGTGGTCGATGTACCGGGACATGAGGACCTGGTGCGGACCATGGTGGCTGGCGCCGCCGGACTCGACCTCGTCCTGCTGGTCATCGCCGCGGACGACGGCATCATGCCGCAGACCCGGGAGCACCTCGCTGTGGTGGAGCAACTCCGCGTTCCTCAGGGTATTCCCGTGCTCACCCGGGCCGATCTGGTCGACCCCGAATGGCTCGCGCTGGTCCAGGCCGATGTCGAGGCGTGGCTCCAGCACAGCCCGGTGCGTTTCGGCCCTACCGCTATCACCTCGGCTGTGACCGGACTCGGCATCGAGGCGCTGCGGGCGCAGATCGCCGGGTGCCAGGGCCAGCGGGGCAGGGTGGCAGGCGATATTGCCCGGTTGCCGGTGGACCGCGTGTTGTCGTTGCCGGGCGCGGGGACCGTGGTCACCGGCACCTCCTGGTCGGGGGAGTGGCACACCGACGATGCGGTGCTGATCCTGCCGGCCGGACACGAGGCACGCATCCGCAGTATTGAGCGTCATGGCGGTGCGGTCCAGGCCGCTGCCCCGGGGGAACGGGTCGCGCTGGCACTCGCTGGTGTGGATCGGGCGCAGGTGGGCCGGGGTGACACGGTCGTCGGCCCGCGCGGCGGGTGGGAGACTACCACCGCGCTCGATGTCGTGCTCCAGCTCCTGCCCGGCGCACGCCATCCGCTGACCCATCAGGCGCGGGTCCGGGTGCACCTGGCGACGCTTGAGGCGATGGCGCGGGTCCACCTGCGCGAGCCGATCCTGCCCGGCAGCGAGAGCCGGGCGCGACTGGTCTTCGAGTCGCCGGTGGTCGCCCGTGGAGGAGACCGCCTGGTCCTGCGGAGCTACAGCCCCGTCACCACGATTGGTGGAGGCTGGGTGGTCGACCCCCAGCCGCCTCGACAGCGGGTGGAATGGGATCCGACCCTCGCCGATGAAGACCCGGCCGGGCGCCTTCCTGCTCTCGTCGCCCGACGGCCGGATGGACTCTCGATGCTGCATGCGCCCGTCGTACTCGGCGTCGCTCCGCGCGAGCTGGTGCGACTGCTCCGCTCCGCGGCAGTGACCCGCTTCCATGATCTCCTCCTCGCTCCGGCGCGGATTGCGGAGGCGCAACGGTTCGCCGTGAGCGCGGTTGAGGGGTGGCACCAGGAGCATCCAGCGGATCCCGGCATGCCCCGGGAAACGTTGCGCCAGGCGCTCGGCCGGTTCCGCGGTGCCGCTGACCCAGGATTGGAACGGGTCCTCGCGTCCGGAAAGCTGCTGGGGTCGGGGGCGGTAGTGGCGCTGCCGGGCTTCGAGCCCGGGGTCGCCGGGGGCGCGACCGCACTTGACCGGCTGGTGGAGCAAATCGAACAGGCGGGGCTCATGCCCCCATCGATCGGGGAGTTGGAGCTGACCTCCGGCCCGACGGCGGTCGCCGACGCGCTGCGACTCGCGGCCCGTGCCGGGCGTCTGGTTCAGGTCGAACCGGACCGGTACTACGCTCCGGCGGCGATTACGACCTTCACCGCCGCGCTCCGCGACCTGGCGCCGGCTGGGATCAGGCCGGCCTCGCTGCGGGAACGGACCGGCCTCTCCCGGAAATTCCTGATCCCGTTACTGGAGTGGGCTGACGCCTCGGGCCTCACGGTGCGGCGGGGAGATCACCGAATTCCGGGCCCGAGACTGGGCATTTCGACTCCGCCCTGACCTTCCTTGCGGAAGGGGAGGCAGTCGATAAACTTGGCCTCACCGCGTGGCGCCTTCCAAACCACGCGAACGACCTCCTGAGAGGAGCCCCCCATGGCCCGCTGGAGCTGGGCCGGGTGGTCGCTCGTGCTGCTGCTGGCGTGTACCGGACCGGCCTCCGCTCAGGAACGGCCGCCGCCCCTGGTGGAACTGCGCGAGAACTACCCGAATCCGTTCTTTCCTTCGACGACGATTCCGTTCGTCCTCAATCCGGACCTGTGCGAGCGAGGTCACCAGCCCCTGGTCAGTTTGAAGATCTACAATGTTCTGGCGCAGGTTGTGGGCGTACCCATCCTGCTGAATGCCGATGGTGAACGACTGGAGGGTCTGCGGCTGGCCTGTGGAAGCCATGAGGCATTCTGGGATGGCCGTACGCCAACCGGGAAACGCAGAGTGAGCCCCGGGCTGTACTACGCGCAGCTCAGCGTGGATGGGGCGCGCTACACCCGGCAGATGATCGTCAGGCAATAGCTGAAAGCCACAATGGCGGGCTCCCGACACGGGAGCTCCGCCATTGTGGTTTCCCGGGCTGATCCCTGCCAGCCCGGCAGCGGAGTCGGGGTATGCCGATTGCCCTCCGCTATCGCGAACCCTCGCGCGCGCGTTACTTCATTCCGCCGGCCGCATTCAGTGGCCCGGACGGGTGATTCGTGGTGCGACCCAAGGAGCCAACGACCGATGATTCGCCCTGACCGATTGACCCTCAAGGGGCAGGAAGCCTTCCGTGATGCAGCCTCCGAGGCGACACGCCGGGGCAACCCGGTCGCCAACGATACCCATCTCTTTTTCGCTCTCCTCGCCCAGGATGAGGGTGTGGTTCGCCCGCTGCTCCAGAAGGCGGGCCTCAATGTCACCGCCCTGCAGGAGGAGGTCGTCCGTGAGCTGGACCGGCTGCCCCGTCAGGAGGGGGGCGGGGAGCCGACGCTGTCTCGCGAGCTGCACAAGGTGTTCGACCGCGCCGAGGCCGACGCCAAGACTTTGGGCGACGCCTACGTGTCGACGGAACACCTGGTCGTCGGTCTGGCCGAAGAAAAAGGCACCACCGCCCGCGAACTGCTCGGTGCCAAAGGTGTAACCGCGGCCAATCTGCGCGAGGCGCTGGCCGAGGTGCGTGGCAGCCACCGGGTCGGGGATCAGTCGCCCGAGGGGCAGTACCAGTCGCTCGCGCGCTTCACCCGCAACCTCACCGATCAGGCCCGGGCCGGGAAGCTCGACCCGGTGATCGGCCGGGATGAAGAGGTGCGGCGGGTGATGCAGGTGCTTTCCCGGCGGACCAAGAACAATCCGGTGCTGATCGGGGAGCCGGGTGTCGGCAAGACGGCGATCGTCGAGGGGCTGGCCCAGCGCATCATCAACGGCGACGTGCCCGAGTCGCTCAAGCACAAGGAGATCATCGCGCTTGATATCGGGCTGCTGCTGGCTGGCGCGAAGTATCGCGGTGAATTCGAGGAGCGGCTCAAGTCGGTGGTCAAGGAGCTGACCGAGGCGGAGGGGCGCTACATCGTTTTCATCGACGAATTGCACACGATCGTCGGGGCCGGTGCCGCCGAAGGCGCGGTCGATGCGAGCAACATGCTCAAGCCCGCGCTGGCGCGCGGTGAGCTGCATGTCGTCGGTGCGACGACGCTGGATGAATACCGCAAGCACATCGAGAAGGACGCCGCGCTCGAGCGGCGCTTTCAGCCGGTCATGGTCGGCGAACCGAGCGTGGCCGACACCATCGCGATCCTGCGCGGCCTGAAGGAGAAGTACGAGGTCCACCACGGCATCCGCATCACCGACAACGCCCTGGTCGCCGCGGCCACCCTCTCGGATCGCTATATCGGCGACCGCTTCCTGCCGGACAAGGCGATCGACCTCGTGGATGAGTCCGCCAGCAAGCTGCGGATGGAGATCGACAGCCTGCCGCAGGAGATCGACGAGGTGGAACGTCGCCTCCTGCAACTGGAGATCGAGCGCCAGTCGCTCCTCAAGGAGAAGGACAAGGCCGGGCGGGAGCGCCGGGCGGCGGTGGAGCAGGAAATCTCGGAACTGAAGGAGCGCTCCAACTCCATGAAAGCCCAGTGGCAGGCGGAGAAGGTGGGCATTCAGGGCATTCAGGGCCGCAAGCAGGAAGTCGAGGCGCTGCGCACGGAGATGGATCAGGCCCGCCGGCGCGGCGACCTGCAGCGCGCCGCGGAACTGCAGTACGGCCGGATTCCCGAGCTGGAGCGGGAGATTCTGGAGCAGGAGCAGCGCCTGAGCCAGATCCAGTCCGGGGTGAAGTACCTCAAGGAGGAGGTCGACGCCGAGGATATCGCCGAAGTGGTCGCCAAATGGACCGGCGTGCCGGTGACCAAGATGCTCGAGTCGGACCGGGAGCGACTGGCAAAGCTGGAGACGGTGCTGGCGCAGCGGGTTGTCGGGCAGCACGCGGCGGTGGAGGCGGTGGCGAACGCCGTGCGTCGCAGCCGGGCCGGATTGTCGGACCCGAATCGGCCGACCGGTTCCTTCATCTTTCTCGGCCCAACTGGAGTCGGCAAGACCGAGACGGCTCGTGCGCTGGCGGAATACCTGTTCGACGACGAGAAGGCGCTGGTGCGGCTGGACATGTCGGAATACATGGAGAAGCACTCAGTCTCGCGGATGATTGGCGCGCCACCGGGATACATCGGGTTCGACGAGGGCGGCCAGCTCACCGAGGCAGTGCGCCGCCGGCCCTACAGCGTGCTGTTGTTCGACGAGATCGAAAAGGCGCACCCCGACGTTTTCAACGTGCTGTTGCAGCTGCTGGATGACGGACGCCTGACCGACAGCCAGGGCCGCGTCGTCAGCTTTCGCAACACCGTCGTCATCATGACCTCGAACATCGGCAGTCAGGTCATTCTGGAGGCCGGCGAGCAGGACGAAACGACCTGGCCCATCGTCGAAGCGCAGGTCCGGGACCAGTTGCGACATCACTTCCGTCCGGAGTTTCTCAACCGGGTTGACGAGATCATCGTCTTCAGGCAGCTGGGGCGTGCCGACATTGCCCGGATCGTGGACCTGCAGCTGGAACATCTTCTGAAGCAGCTCGCCGCGCGGAACATCGGACTGCAGGTGACGCCGGAAGCGCGGGAGTTCCTGGCCCGCGAAGGCTACGACCCGGTCTACGGCGCCCGCCCGCTCAAGCGGGTCATCCAGCGGCGGCTGCAGAACGCGATCGCGCTGGAGATACTCGAAGGAACGTGGAACGAGGGCGATACCATCACCGTGGAGCGGGCAGGCGACGGGCTCAGGTTCGAGCGTCAGGCACCCGGTGGCTGAGGTACCGCTTGATGCCGCGGATCAGGCCGGAATGCGCCTGGCGATCGCTCAGGCGCAGTCGGCGCTGGCGGCCGGCGAAGTTCCGGTCGGGGCCGTGGTACTCCGGGGAGGCTTGCCGCTCGCCGCAGCGCACAACCTCACCCGCACGACCGGCCAGCCGCTGGCGCACGCCGAGTTGCTGGTGTTGCATCGGGCGCTGGCGGCGGCGGGAGCGGATCGGCTGCCGGACGCCACGCTCTATGTGACGCTCGAACCCTGCGCCCAGTGCGCCGGGGCGATCGTGCTGGCCAAAGTGGGGCGGGTGGTCTTCGGGGCGTGGGATGACAAGGCGGGAATGGCCGGCTCAGTCGGCGACCTGCTGCGGCATCCTCGGCTCAACCACCGGCCGGAGGTGGTGGGTGGTGTACTGGCCGACGAGTGCGGTGCGCTGCTGCGGCAGTTCTTTCAGGCGCGGCGTGGGTAGGCACCGGCGTCCCCGCCGGTGCTGCACGATTTACGGCGCCACGTCGTGGAAGGTCAGTTCCTTGTCCTTCTCGAGGCTCGACCGCAGTCCGTACTCATCTTCGAATAGCAGCAGCGGGTTCCCCTTGGCATCGTAGAGCCGCAGCCGCCCCCGGAGCGATGCGACCCGATCGATCGCCTCGGCGGGGCCGGTGACCCAGCGCGGGAAGCGCATGGAGATCGGCTCGAACTTGCACGGCGCGTTGTACTCGTGCTCCAGCCGGAACCGCATCACGTCGAATTGCAGCATGCCCACCGCGCCGACGATCGGCGTTGGGCCGGACTCGCCGTCGGCGTAGAAGACCTGCGCGGCCCCTTCCTCCGACAACTCCCGCAGACCCGCGTCGAACTGCTTGCGCCGCAGCGGGTCGGCGGGATAGGCGCGGGCGAAGTGCTCGGGCGGGAAGCGCGGGATGTTCTGGAAGCTGAAATTACCCGCCTCACACAGCGTATCTCCGATCCGGAGCGTCCCCCGGTCGATGATCCCGACCACGTCGCCCGGCCATGCCTCCTCGACACTGGTGCGCTCCCGCGCCAGGAACTGCTGCGGGGCCGCCAGCCGCATCCGCTTGCCGGTACGGGAATGGCGGACCTCATCGCCGGCCTGGAAACGGCCGGAGCAGATCCGTACGAAGGCGATCCGGTCCCGGTGCTTCGGGTCCATGTTCGCCTGGATCTTGAAGACGAAACCGCTGAAGTCCTCCCGCTCCGGCTCGATCGGGCCGATGGTGGAC
>JAWXBX010000310.1:0-9130 GCA_034440415.1 Gemmatimonadota bacterium
GCGCCGGGTCCGAGCGACGTCGTGCGCCGGACGCTGGCCCGACAGAAGCTCCTTGAGCGGATCGGCGGGAGCCGCATCGTGCTGGCCTTCGCCGAGCCGCGCGCGGCGAAGGGACGGGCCGGATTCGGGCCCGAGAGCCTCGCGCGACTCGCGGCGCTTGCCCCCGGAGCCGCGCTGGTGGTCGTCTTCGGCCATCCGCGCCTGGTGGCGGAGATTCCCGCCGGCCCGCCCGTGCTTCTGGCCTGGCATCGGCAGCCGCTCATGCAGCGGGCAGTGGCGCGCTGGCTGCATCGGGCGATGCGGGCGCCATGACGCCGCTCGACTGGGCGGTCGTCGCCACCTATCTCCTCGCGAGTCTCGCGCTCGGCCTCTGGGTGGCGCGTCGGGGCGCCAGGAGCATGGCCGAGTTCTTCGTGGCCGGCCGCGCGATTCCCTGGTGGCTCGCCGCGACCTCGATGGCCGCGACCACATTCAATGTCGACACCCCGCTCTACGTCGCCGGTCGCGTGGCCCGCGCCGGGGTGGCCGGCAACTGGGAGTGGTGGTGTTTCGCCTTCGCCCACGTGCTGCTGGCCGTGCTGCTCGCCAAGCTCTGGCGCCGGGCGAATGTCGTCACCGACATGGAGCTCACCGAACTGCGTTATGGTGGCACTCCGGCGGCCGTCCTGCGCGCCACCCGGGCCTTTCTCTTCGCCGTCCCGCTCAACTGCATCAGCATCGGGTACGGCATGCTCGCCATGCGAAAGGTCATGGATGGGCTGGGATTGCTGCAGGGCTTCGAACAGCTGCCGGGCGACGACCGGCTCTGGGCGCTGATGCCGATCGTCCTGATCACGCTCTGCTATACCGCCGTCGCCGGCCTGTGGGGCGTGGTCGTGACGGATCTGCTGCAGTACATCCTGGCGCTGGTCGGTGCGTTCATTGTGATGGGGTACGCGCTGCACGAGATCGGCGGCCTGCATGCGATGACCACCGCGTTGCGTGACGCGGGCCAGGGGAATCGCCTCCAGCTGGTGCCTCATGGAGACGACGCGATGGTCCCCCTGACCACGATGTTCGGCTACCTCGGCATTCAGTGGTGGGCGTTCCGCAACAGCGATGGCGGCGGGATGTTCGTGCAGCGGCTTGGCTCCTGCGCCGATGAGAAGCAGGCGGCGAAAGCGACGCACGCCTTCAATATCCTCAACTACCTGGTCCGGACCTGGCCGTGGGTCATCGTTGGGCTTGCCGCCCTCATCATCCTGCCGGGCCTGCCCGATCCCGAGCTGGCTTACCCGCTGCTGATGAAGCGATTTCTCCCACCCGGACTGCTCGGGCTTGTCTTTGCCAGCCTGCTCGCTGCCTTCATGTCCACCGTGTCGACCCAGATCAACTGGGGCGCGAGCTATCTGGTGAACGATCTCTATGCCCGCTTCGGCGGGGAACGGGATGACCGCAAGTTGCTGCGCGCCGCTCGCTGGGGCTCGGTGGGGCTCACCCTGCTGGCGGCCGCGGTATCGTTCATGATGGATGATGTCGGCCAGGTCTTCCGCTTCCTGATTCTCATCGGAAACGGCCCCGGGCTGGTGCTGCTGCTGCGCTGGTTCTGGTGGCGGGTCAACGCGGCGGCGGAGTTGGCGGCAATGGCCTCGGCGGTGGTGATCGCGCTGCTGAGTTACCTCCCCGCCTTCGCCGGGCTCGATTTCGGGGTCCGCCTCGCCGCGACGGCATTTGGCACGATGGCGGTCTGGGTGCCGGTGATGCTCCTGACGCCGCCCGAGCGTCCCGAAGTGCTGGAAGGGTTCTACCGCCGGGTCCGGCCCGGGGGCTGGTGGGGGCCGCAGGAGCAGGCGACCGGCCTGGCGCCGCTCGACAATCTTCGCGCCGACATCATGCGCTGGCTGCTCTGGAGCGTGGCCCTCCTGGGCGCAATGCTGGGGCTGGGAGCATGGCTCCTCGCCTGACGGACGGTGTCAGCCCGGCCAGCAGATCTTCCAGGGGAATCGGCTCGGCGATGGCGAATCCCTGCGCATAGTCCACCCCGATCCGCCGCAGCGTCTCGAGCGTCTCGAGCGATTCGACCCCCTCCGCCACGGTCTTCAGCCGCATCACGTGCCCCACCCGGTTGATTGCCTCGACCATGGCGTACTCCACCGGGTCCGATTCGATGTGCCGCAGGAACGCACCCGCGATCTTCAGCGCATCGACGGGGAGTGATTGCAGGTAGGCGAAGGACGACATGCCGCTGCCGAAGTCATCCAGCGCGAACCAGCAGCCCAGACTCTTGAGTTCGCGGATGAAGTGCGCCGCCTGCGGCAGGTTGGCGATCGCCGCGGTTTCGGTAATCTCGAAGCAGAACATCTCCGGCGGCAGCGCATGGCGGACCAGCTGTTCCCGTACAAAGCTGAGCATCCCCGGGTCATCCAGCGAAGCGCCGGAGAGGTTGATCGACGTGATCGGCAGGATCCGGCCGGCCGGCTGCCGCCCAAACAGTGCCGCGACCTCCCGGACCACCCAGCGATCCACCGTCCCCATGAGGTTGTACCGTTCCGCCGCCGGGATGAAGGCGCCCGGGGCGATCAGCGTGCCGTCCCGTTCCACCATCCGGATCAGCACCTCGCACCGCGCGCGCTCTTCCCGTCCGGAATGCAGTGGCGCGATCACCTGGGCATAGAGCCGGAACCGCTGTTCCTCCAGCGCGGAGGTGATCCGGCTGACCCACTGCATCTCGCCCTGTCGGAGCGCCATCATCGCGTCGTTCGGCTCGTAGATGTGCACCCGGTTCCGGCCCCGTTCCTTGGCCGCGTAACAGGCCGCGTCGGCGTCGCGCATCACGGCCGCGAGGCTCTCACTGGCCGTCGTGATCGGGACCACGCCGATGCTGACCGCGAGGGCGAACGGCTGTCCCTCCCAGACAAAGCGGAACTCCTGCACCGTCTCCAGCAGGTCATGCGCGACGCGCACCGCCTGACCCGGCGGGCAGTGTTCGAGCAGCACACCGAACTCATCGCCTCCCAGCCGCGCCAGCGTGTCCCGCCGGCGCACCTTCCGCTGCAACGCACCGGCGAGTTGCCGCAGCAGTTCGTCGCCCGCCCCATGCCCGCAGGTGTCGTTCACCACCTTGAACTGGTCGAGGTCGAGGAAACAGAGAGCGTGGGACACCCCCTCCGACTGGGCCCGGCCCAGCGCCCGCGCCACGCGGCGCTCGAACTCGTGCCGGTTCACCAGTCCCGTCAGGAAGTCATGGCTGGCCTGATGGGCCAGCTGCCTGGCCAGGGTGCGCGCCCGGCTCACGTCGTGGAAGACCAGCACCGCACCGATGACCGTGCCATCGCGGTCGAGCACCGGCGCCGCGCTGTCGTCGATGGCGAACTCCCGCCCATCCGGGCGCATCAGCAGGGAGAGATTGGCTCGTCCGACCACCCGCTCCTCCCGCAGGCAGATCTCGATCGGATTCTCCAGCTGTTCCCGCGATGATTCGTGAATCAGGCTGATGACGTGGCTGATCCGCTGACCCACGATGTCGCCTGACCGGCAGCCCAGCAGCTGTTCCGCGACCGGATTGAGGTACTCGATGATTCCGGCGGCATCGGTCCGCACCACCGCATCGCCGATCGAGCCCAAGGTCACTTCGGCGCGTTCCTTCTCCTCGCCCAGGCGGCGTTCGAGCATGGTACGTTCGGTGATGTCGCGCGCCAGCGTCGAAAAGAACTCCACCTGTCCGCTGGTGTCGCGATGGCAGATGATGACCTGGGAAAGCGACAGGTCCCGGCCATCCGGGGTGAGGATCCGGGTTTCGCCGCTCCACGTCCCATCGATCGACGCGGCGGCCAGGCCCTCCGGGCGGAGCAGCACATGCGCGATCGCCGCCAGCGACGGGGTTTCGCCAGCGAGCTTACGGGCGCGGCCCAGCAGGGCGTAGCCAGCCTCGTTGAGATAGATGGCACCGCCCGAAGCGTCGGCGAAGCAGACCGGATCGGTAGTGGACTCGAGTACTGCCGCGAGTCGCCGCTGCAACGCCGACAGGACCAGCGCCCGGCGACGGGCGTTCACCACGCCGAGCAGGACGGCACCAAATAACACGAGCGTCAGGATCCAGGCCGCGAGGATCGCGCTGCGGGCGGTATCGACCACATGATAGGCGGTGCCGGTTTCAGTCTCGACGGCGACGCCGAGCGCGAGCTCCTCGTCCCACCCCCATGCGCCCACCACCCGCACGCCCGCCGGTGTGATGTACCCATCCAGATTCACCCCCGGTTGGCCCGCGATCCCGGCCCGCGCCAGGTCGGCTAGCTCCGCCCGGCTTGGTACCGTGGCATCCGGGGCCGATTCGGTGAGTACTCGTCCCCGACGATCGAAGAAGAAGGTCTGGGCGATCGAACGGGCGTGCGTGACCGTGGCGAGGCGGGGCAGTTCGTGCCGCGCGGGCACGGGGAGGACCAGAACCGCAATCGGCTGGCCCTGGCCATCACGGATCGGTGCGGTGACGATGATCGGTCCGAAGGGGGCGCCGGGGCCGGTGAGCGGCGTGAGACCGGGCAGTCCGTCGAACGCCTTCTCGACCGCGGGCCGGAAACCCTCCGGCATCGCACCGCCCGAGGCTCCCGGCCACGCCGCGATGATCGACTCAGCGCCACTGATGATCCAGTAGCCGTCGAGACTGAGGCTGCGGACGGAGGGGTCGAGTCTGCGGCGGATGGCCTCCTGCAATGCGGTGCGGTGGGCCGAGGGGCCCTCGAGGAGCTGCTCCACCACCGGCCCGAGTGCTGGCAGGGCGGCGAGCGTTGCCACCTGGGCCTGTTGTCGGGTTGCCCAGTGATGGGTCGCTTCCTGGGCGGTCGCCACCACCGTCGTCAGCGTCCGCCGTACCGAGTCCCGAACCGCTGTATCGATCCGGTGCAACGTCCACCAGGCCCCCACCGTGACACCCACGACGAATAGCACGATGCCCCCGAGGGCGATTCCCGGGAACAGGCGGTCTGCGGCGGGGCGGTGGGACGGGGTGAAGATGGGGGCGAAAGTCATCGCTGCATGATGGGCGGCGTGGCCGGATTGGGCCGTGACTGCCCTCACAAGCGGGGGTTACTCCGCCTCGAGGAGCTCCTGCACCTGCGGACCGGGACGCTGTAGATGATCCGCCCGTTGCTGCCCGGCTGGCCGCCATACAGCACCGCGATCACTTGGCCCTGCCGGTCAAAGATCGGGCTCCCGCTGGAGCCCTGGGCGCCATAGCTGTCGAGCTGCACCAGCCCGGGCAGGGTGCGCGCGACCGTGCCGAGGGTCAGCGTCGCCGCGACCCCCAGACGGCCCCAGTCCTGTCCCCCTGCCACGTCGAGCCCCAGCGGAAAGCCGAGGATCGCCGCGGGAGCACCGACGGGGGGCACACGGGTCGCGTCACCCAGCTTCTCGACCGTGGGGAAGCCCTTGTGGATGGTGGTGCGCAGCAGCGCGAGGTCGGCGTCGGGATGCACCCGCACCACGTCGGCGCGGAAGTTCTTGTTGGTCCCCTGGAAGACGATGCCGATGCGGGTCGCCACGGCGCCATTGGAGTCCGTGACCACGTGGCGGTTCGTGATCAGCAGGCCGCCGGTGGGATCGGAGCGCACGGCGAAGGCGGTGCCGGTGAAGATATGCCCGTCGGCAAACTGGACGAACACCATCGCGATCGCATCCTGGTTCTTGGTGGCAATCGCGCCGGCGTCGAACTGAGCCACCCCGGCGAGCGTGCGCTGCTGCCGCATCGCGGCGTCAAGCCGTTTGCGCAGGTCGGCAATCGTCTTGGCATCGTCCGGGTCGGCGGCGGTCAGCTGGACGTGGAGCCGGCCCGCTTCCTGGCGGGCCGAGTCCAGCGCGGCGCGCATCTCGACACTGGTGGAGGAAAGGCTGCTGATCTCGCCGACGAGGCTGTCCACCTGTCCGAGCAGCGCCCGGCGCTGGGCCGCGAGCTGTCGCCCGGTGTCCCACGACTGCCAGAGCAGCGCGCCGGAGAGGGCGACCAGCAGCGTGAAGAGCCCGATCGCCGCCCGCCGCAGCCCCTTCGTCTGGCGCTGAACCTCGATCTTGACTCGCGTCGTAGCGCCGGGACCGGGGGTGCGGCGCGGCGCCCGGAGCTGCTCGGGAGTGAGGACGGGCGGCAGCGGCGGAGGTGGTGTTGCAGTGGCCTGGGCGTTGCCGAAGACCGCGGTCCCTGCCGGGCTGGCCGCCTCCACCGCTGGGACCGATCGCGGCGTGCGCAGTTCGCCGATCGCGGTGAACTGGATCTCCGGGCCGCTCACGCCGAAACGGATCTTGTCGCCCGACACGAGCACATGATCGCCGGTGAGCCGCCGGCCGTTGACCAGGGTGCCGTTGGTGCTGCCGAGGTCGCGCAGCAGGTAGAGATCGCCCTCCAGCAGCACCTTGGCGTGATGCCCGGAGACGTCGAGATCGAGATCAGGATCGAAGCGCAGGGTGGATTGCGGATGCCGCCCGATCATGATATGCGGCTGACTGAAGATGTCGGTCTGGCCCGCACGCGAACCCGAGAGAAAGCTGAACTGGGCCTTCATCAGTGGGTCACCGGGCGGCGGTTCAGCGGGACCCGAACGCGAGGTAGGCGAGGAAGGCCAGCGCGAGGAGCGCCGCGGCGCCGATCGTGAGCCAGCGCGACTGCGGCGCTGGCTGGCTCAACGGCACCGGCACCGGGCTGCCGGTATAGACCGGCACCGGCTCGGTGGTCGCCTCCCCCTCACTCAGCGGATACACCTGATGCCCGACCTCGGCGGTCCCGTCCGGCTCGGTGAGGCCATCGCCCCAGAAGCGCGCGGCGAGGGCGGTGATGTTGTCGGGGCCGCCCCGCTCGTTGGCCAGCTCGATCAGCCGGGCGCAGAGATTCACCAGGTCCGGCTGCTCGGCCACCAGCCCGGCGATCTCGTCCTTCCGCACCTGGCCCGAAAGGCCGTCGGAGCAGAGCACCAGCACGTCACCGCGGCGGAGGGGCTGGATGGTGAGGTCCACCTTCACGCGCGGATCGGGGCCCAGCGCCTGCAGGATGATGTTGCGCCGGTCGCTGTGCTCCGCCTCTTCCTCGGTGATCTCGCCCGCTTCCACCAGCCGCTGCATCAGCGACTGGTCCTTGGTGAGCTGGGTGGTGACCCCGCCGCGGACCAGGTATCCCCGGCTGTCGCCGACCTGGGCCAGGTAGAGATCGCTGCCGAAGACACCCGCGACGGTGGCGGTGGTGCCCATGCCGCGCACGTCAGGATGCTCGCGCGCATGCCCGTGGATCCGGTTGTTGGCCAGCTCGACCGCTTCCTTCATCCGGTAGGCGAAGCGCTGCGCGCTGACCTCCCCGTCCTCCGGCCAGACCGTCGTCATGTGACTGAAGATCTGGTCGACCGCCATCTTGCTGGCGACTTCACCGGCCGCGGCACCGCCCATGCCGTCGGCGACGACGAAGAGCGACCCGCGCGGGCCGACGGGGTGCTCCCGCACATCGGGCTGCAGGCTCGCGATACGCCGACTCAGGTCCGCGACGAGGAAGGTGTCCTCGTTGTGGTCGCGAGTGCGGCCGACGTCGGTCTTGCCGAATACGGAGACGATCACGGGGCCGTTGGTCAAGATTCCTCAGTTCGGCTGCGAGGTCTGCTGCTGGTTGCGCACAGCGTCATCCCTGAGCTTGCGGAAAAGATCCCGGGGATAGGTCCGCAAGGCAAGATCGTACCAGCGGACGGCTTCGGTGAAGTTCTTGTCTTCTGTGTACGACTGTGCAACCAGCACTGCCGCTTCCGCCCGGATGCTGTCGACGACCTCTGTGCGATTGTAGATCGCTCTGGCTTCCAGTCTGGCCTGGTTTCGGGTCCCGGCATCCAAGATATCATCGAGACTGGGCAGTTCGGCACTGACCTTCTGCCCACCCGGCGTCTGCCCGATCGGGGACAGTGCCTGGTCCCTGCGTGGCGGTGTCACCACGGGCTTGACCGGGTCCCGTGTCCCAACGGTCCCCGGCTTCACCAGTTTCGCCGTATCCGGCCGACTGAACGGCTCGGTGGAGTCTGGGGCACCACCCGCCAGCTTCGCATCGCTGGTATCGGGCGTGACGAGGGGCGGCTTGGTGCCGGTCGATTCCGCCCCACTCCCGCCCATGATGCGATCCTTGAACGCGAACGCGCCAGCGCCCAACGCCACGACCAGCAGCCCGGCGGCGATGGGGACCATCCGTGCCCCCTTGTGCGTGACCACTGGGGCCACGGCCGGAGGCGCGACGGGCTTCGCCCGCACGGCGGCGGCGGCATCAACCCGCGTCGCCGGCACTGTACCCTTCAGATCCTCCGCTTTCACCACCTGGGTGCCCGCCTCGACATCCACCGCACCGGTCAGCGCCCGGTTGAGGCCCCGGACATCCCGGGCCAGGTCGGTCGCCGTGCGGTAGCGCTGCTCCGGCGAGCGGGCCAGCGCCCGGTCCATGACCCGCTGCAGCTCGGTGGAGAACCGCCCCTCGGGCCGGGCCACCGCGAGCGGGACCGGGTCGTCGGTGAGCCGCTTGATCATCGTCTCCTGCTGACTGTCGGCCGGGAAGGGCGACAGCCCCGTCAGCGCCCGGTAGAAGACCAGCCCCAGCGAATAGAGGTCGCTTCGGCCGTCGACCGGATCGCCGGCCAGCTGCTCCGGGCTCATGTACTCCGGGGTTCCCACCACGAACCCCGTCTTGGTCACCTTCTGATTCCCGCTGTCGGCCCCCATCGCTTTCGCAATGCCGAAGTCGACCACCTTGACGATGTCCTTCCCCCGACCGGTGATGACCATGATGTTGTCGGGCTTGAGATCGCGGTGCACGATTCCGAGGTCATGCGCGGCGTGCAGTGCATCGGCGGTCTGGGCGGTCAGGTCGGCGGCGCGGGCCAGCGGCAGGGTGCCCGCCTCATCCAGCAGCGCCGTGAGGCTCTTCCCGTCGATGAGTTCCATCGCGAGGTAGATCAGCCCTTCCGGCGTCTCGCCGAAATCGTAGATGGCGCAAACATTGGGGTGCCCGATCTGGCTCGCGTTCGCCGCCTCGCGGTTGAACCGGCTGATGGCGTCGGGATCGCTCATCATCCCGGGCGACATGATCTTGATGGCGCAGCGCCGGCCCATCTTCACATGCTCGGCCAGGTAGACCTGACCCATCCCGCCC
>JAWXBX010000311.1:0-8959 GCA_034440415.1 Gemmatimonadota bacterium
CCTCCTGCTCGGCCTGCTGCGCGAGGAGAAGGGCATTGCCGCGCAGGTCCTGACCGACGCCGGCGTCAACCTCGAGCAGAGCCGGACCGAGACGCTGCGGCTGCTCGGCAGCGATATGCCGCAGGCCCAGGCGCCCACCAGCTCACCCACCCCGGTCGCGGCGCCCAAGTCCGAAAAGAAGTCCAAGACTCCCGCGCTCGATCACTTCTGCCGCGACCTCACCCAGCTCGCCGCGGAGGGCCAGCTCGACCCGACCATCGGCCGGGCCAAGGAGATCGAGCGGGTGATGGAGATTCTGGCCCGCCGAAAGAAGAACAATCCGGTGCTCATCGGTGAGCCGGGTGTAGGCAAGACAGCGATTGTCGAAGGCCTTGCCCTGATGATCGCCAACAGTCTCTGCCCCGACGTGCTCAAGGACCACCGGGTGCTCTCGCTGGACATGGCGGCGGTGATCGCAGGGACGAAATATCGCGGCCAGTTCGAGGAGCGTCTCAAGGCGGTGATGAACGAGATCGCCCAGAACAAGCAGATCATCCTGTTCATCGACGAGTTGCACACGCTCGTCGGTGCCGGCGCCGCGGAAGGGGCCATCGACGCCTCGAACATGCTCAAGCCGGCGCTCGCGCGGGGCGAGCTGCAATGCGTAGGTGCCTCGACGCTCAACGAATACCGCAAGTACATCGAGAAGGACGGTGCACTCGAGCGGCGGTTCCAGACCGTGCTCGTCGATCCGCCGTCCATCCCGGAGACGATTGAAATCCTCAAGGGGCTGCGCAAGAAGTACGAGGACCATCACCGGATCATCATCCCGGACGAGACCCTCGAGGCGGCCGCGAAGCTCTCCGAGCGCTACATCACCGACCGGTTCCTGCCGGACAAGGCCATCGACGTCATCGATGAGGCGGGCGCGCGTGCGCGGCTGGCCTCGCAGGTGCCTCCCGCGGAGGTTGCGGCGCTGAAGGCAGATCTCGAGAAGGTCAACCTGGACAAGGAGGATGCGGTCCGGGACCAGAACTTCGAGCGGGCCGCGGCGCTGCGCGACAAGGAGCGCGATCTCCAGACCCAGATCCGGCTCAAGCAGGAGGAGTGGGAGAAGGAGCGGCAGACCCGGCGCCCCGTCATTGGCGAGGAGGAGATCTCCTTCATCGTCTCCCGGTGGACCGGCATCCCCGTCACCCGGCTGCAGGAGCACGAGGCGTCTCGCCTGCTCCGGATGGAGGATGAGCTGCATCTGAGCGTGGTCGGTCAGGATGAGGCCATCAAGGCGATCTCGCGCGCGATCCGTCGTTCGCGGGCCGGGCTCAAGGACCCGAATCATCCCATCGGTTCGTTCATCTTCTGCGGTCCGACCGGGGTGGGCAAGACGGAGCTGGCGCGCTCCCTGGCCAAGTTCCTGTTCGCTGACGCCTCCGCCCTCATCCGGGTGGACATGTCGGAATACATGGAAAAGTTCTCGGTGAGCCGCCTGATCGGGGCGCCGCCCGGCTATGTGGGCTACGAGGACAGCGGCACGCTCACCAAGGCCATCCGCCGGAAGCCCTACTCGGTCGTCCTGCTGGACGAGATCGAGAAGGCGCATCCGGATGTGTTCAACATCCTGCTGCAGGTGCTGGATGAGGGGCACCTGACCGACAACTACGGCCGGGTGATCGATTTCAAGAATACCGTCGTGATCATGACGTCCAACGTCGGGGCCCGTGATATCATGCAGGGCAAGACGCTGGGCTTCCATGGTCAGGATCTCAAGACCTCGTTTGACAAGCTGCAGGAAAAAATCAAGGACGAGATCCAGAAGGTGTTCAATCCGGAGTTCCTGAACCGGATCGACGACGTGATCGTCTTCCACCCGCTGAACAAGGAGCATATTTCCCAGATCGTGGGCATCCTGCTCAAGGAAGTGCAGAAGCGGGTGGGCGACGAAGCACTGCGCCTCACACCGGCGGCCACCGATTTCCTGGTGGAGCATGGCTACGACCAGAACTACGGGGCCCGGCCGCTCAAGCGGGCCATCCAGAAGTACATCGAAGATCCGCTGAGCGAAAAGATCCTCCTCGGGGAGTTCACCCGGACTGAGGAGATCGAGGTGGATGTGGCCCCTGAGGGGGACCGCCTCGCCTTCCGCGCCCTGACCGGATCCACCAAGTCCTGACCCTCCTGCCTGCGGCTGCCTCCTCCGAGGCGCCGCGGGATCCCCGCCTAATGCGACTCTGGCACGCCTCTACTGTTGCCCTGATCTTCGGGTCGTTCGCGATCCAGCCCCTGCGGGCCCAGCAGGGCGCTCCGGCCGCGCCTCCCTCCCCCGTCGTGGACAGCGTGGCGGTCGAGGGCAACACCCGGCTGACCGTCGCACAGATCCTGGGGACGGCAGGTGTGCCGCTCGGGCAGCCCACCAACTACCGGGATCTGCAGCGTGGTCTCATCGCCTTGTTCAAGACCGGCCAGTTCGATGCCGTCAGCATTCGTCAGGCCGACGACACGACGGGGCGGGTGATCCTCATCATCCAGGTCACCGAGCGACCGATGCTGATCCGGTGGGCGGTGAAGGGGGTCGAGCAGCTGGCGGAACGCAAGGTCAAGGAGCGAGTGAAGCTGTCCGAGGGGCGGCCGATTGACCGGGCCGCAGTGGAGCGGGGGCGTGGTGCGATCGATTCGCTGTACCGGGCGCAGGGCTATTACGCCGCATCGGTCAAGGTGATCGAGACGACCCCCGGACCGGGGCAGAGTGGGATTGTTTTCGCCGTGGAGGAAGGCAGTCGGGTCGCGATCAGCCAGGTCCGGGTCGACGGCAACGAGAGATATCGGGACAAGGCGATCGTGAAGCATATGGCCACCCGCCCCGAGGGTTTCTTCTGGTGGCAGCGCGGCCGGCTGGACGATGATGTGCTGCAGCAGGACATCCGGGAGCGACTGCCCGCCTGGTACGGCACCAACGGGTACATCGACTTCCAGGTCCGGCACGATTCCATCTCGGTCGATTCGGCGACCGGCAAGGCCACCCTGCATCTCGGGGTCGAGGAGGGCCAGAGCTACAAGGTCGGCACGTTCCAGATCAGCGGGAACCGCCGCTTCAGCTCGGAAGACCTCACCGCGCTCTATCCGTTCGGGTCGGACGGAGGAGCCGGCCAGCCGTTCAACAGCGGTGAGTGGGAGAAGGCCACCGAGAACGTCCAGACGCTCTACAGCAACAACGGCTACATCTACGCCCAGGTAGTGCCCGAGGAAACCCGTCGCACCGGTCCTGAGGGCGGCCCGCTGATCGACCTGCACTGGAGTATCCGGGAGGGCGCGCCCGCCACGATCAACAAGATCAACATCGTCGGCAATGACGTCACCCACGAACGGGTGATCCGCGAAGCGATCGTGCTCATTCCGGGAGAGCTGTTCAACCGCGACCGGCTGATCCAGAGCTATCGCAACATCGCCAACCTCGGCTTCTTCCAGCAGGCGATGCCGTTCCCGGACATCAAGCCGACCGACAACGGGGTGGATGTCGATATCACCTTCCGGGTCGAGGAGCGGCGCACCGGAAACATCAATTTCGGCGCCTCGCTGGGGCAGGGAACCGGTCTCGGTGGCTTCCTCGGACTGGAGGAGCCGAACCTCTTCGGCCGGGGCAAGCGCGGCAAGCTGCAGTGGCAGTTCGGGCAGAACATCAATGACTTCACCCTGAGCTACACCGACCCGGCCATCCGCGAGAGCCGGACCTCCGGGACCATCTCGCTGTTCAACTCGCGTCAGCGGTTCACAGTGGGCGACCTGGGCCGGCGACGCCAGGTCGGTGGCAATCTCCAGCTCGGCTTTCCGCTGTTCGGCTCCCGGCTGACCCGGGTTTTCGCGTCCTACGGCCTGCAGCAGATCAAATTCACCGGCGGCTCGGTCGACCTGCGCGCTCGCTATCGCTGCTCCAATTGCACCCGCTCCACTGTGGGCGCCAGCCTGGTGCGGGATACCCGATTCGGCCTCCCGTTCGCGACCGGAGGGGCGCTGACCAACGTCTCGCTGGAATTTAACGGCGGGCCGCTGGGCGGGACGGGCAACTACCGGAAGGTTGATTTCGAGGGCCGATACTATGCGCCCCTCGGCACGCTTGGCGGGAACGAACAGCTGGGCAGCGGAATCCAGTTCGTGCTCGGTCTGACGGCCAAGAGCGGGTTCATCTTCGGCGACGCCGGTCCGTTCTTCACTGAATTGTACTCGCTGGGTGGCACGCAGTTCGGCATCCCACTCCGCGGGTACGACGAGTTTTCCATCACGCCGAACGGGTTCGACCCCTCCGCCGGCGGGAGTGCAGCGGCAGGGGTCGATGCCTTCGGCAAATCCTACGCGGCGTTCACGCTCGAAGCCGGTGCCCGGTTGAGCCAGTCGCTGTATGCCAGCGCCTTCCTCGACGCCGGTAATGTCTATCGCACGACCCGGCAGTACGACCCCAGCCGGCTCTACCGTGGTGCGGGTTTCGGCGTCGCCGTCGTCTCTCCGCTCGGGCCAATCGGCATCGATCTCGGTTACGGATTCGACCGGGTGAAGCGGGATGGCAGCCCAAACCCAGGCTGGAAGCTTCACTTCAAGCTCGGCCAGTTCTTCTAGGTCGGGCATCACCCTCCTGCAGGGAGTTCGCGATGGTCCGTCGTTTGTTCGGTCGGTGTCTGATGCTCGTGCTCGTGCTCGCGCTGGCCGCCGCTCCGGCCTTGCTCTCAGCCCAGCAGGCCGGCGTCAAGATCGGGTACATCAACGCGCGCGCGGTGCTGCTTGCCACGCCCGGATTCGCCCAGGCGGAATCCACCTACAACCGTGAGCTGGTCGGGTTCCGAACCGAGGTGGAAAAGCTCCAGTCCTCGCTGGACTCGGCGGCGGCGGATTTCGAACAGAAGTCGGTGATGCTTTCCGCGACGGCCAAGACCGCGCGCCGGCGGGACCTCGAGGAGCAGCGGAGCAAGCTGGAGGCCCGGGCGAAGGAACTGCAGGATAAGGCGGGCCAGCGAGAGCAGGATCTCCTCTCCCCGATCCACAGCCGGGTCAACGAGGCGATCGAGGCGGTCCGGGCTGACGGCGGCTTCGCCATCATCTTCGATGTCAGTGCCAACGACGGACTGATCGTCGCGGCCGACAAGTCGCTCGACCTGACCGAAAAGGTTCTCGACAAGATGAAGGCCCGGCCCTGAGCCCCGAGTGCCCCGCCCCCTCCTGAACGCCGCGGCGCTCGCGGAACGACTGGGTGGCCGGCTCGAAGGTGATGGCACCGTCGCGGTATCGCAGATGGTCCCGCTCGATCGGGCGGGGCCGGCGGACCTCAGCTTCCTCATCTCGGCCCGGTACCTGACCGCCTTCCGCCAGAGTCTGGCGGGGGCGGTTATCGTCTCGGAATCGGTGCCGGTAACGAGTGAGGGCCCGGCTACCCGGATTGTGGTGCTCGATGTCGTGCGGGCACTCGCGGCCGCGGCGGAGGTGTTCCGGCCGCCGCCGATGACGCCGGAAGGTGTGGATCCGGATGCGCGCATCGCAGCGGATGTCGTGTCCGGGCCCGGCACTCATGTCGGGCCCTTTGCCGTGGTGGAGGCGGGTGTACGGCTCGGCGCGCGCACCCAGGTGGGAGCTGGCGCGTGGCTCGGGGCCGGGTTCTGCTGCGGCGAGGATTGCCTGATCGGTCCGCGCGTCGCATGCTACCCTGGTACGACGCTGGGCTCGCGCGTCATCCTCAAGGCGGGAGCGGTGATTGGCGGTCCGGGGTTTCGCTTCCTGCGTGGCGTGGCCGGGCACGGCCGCCTGCCGCATCTCGGCGGGTGCGTGCTGGAGGATGATGTGGAGGTGGGGTCGGGGAGCTGCATCGATCGCGGGGGCTTCGAGGACACCGTGATCGGGCGCGGGACAAAGATCGATAATCTGGTGCAGATCGGCCACAACGTGCGTCTGGGGGCGGACTGCCTGGTCATGGCGATGACCGGCATCGCCGGCAGTTGCCGCATCGGCGATGATGTGATCATCGCGGGAGGGGTGGGAATCGCCGATCATGTCACGATCGGTGATGGGGCGACCATCGGGGCAAAGAGTGTGGTCTTTGGTCCGGGGATCGTGCCGGCCGGGGCGGTGGTGAGCGGGTATCCCGCACGCCCGCATCGGCTGTTCCTGCGGGCCCAGGCGACTCTCTATCGGCTGGCAGCGCGTGCGGCAGACGATCGCGCGCACCGCTGAACTCGGAGGAGTCGGCCTTCACACTGGCTGCGCGGTGCAGCTGCGCCTCGTGCCCGCCGCAGCGGGGCAGGGCATCGTGTTCCGGCGGACGGATCGGCCGGTAGTCGAGACCATGCCGGCGACCCTCGACCAGGTGACCGGGTCCGAACGGCGCACGGTCCTGGGGAGCGGGCCCGCCGGTGTCGCGACTGTCGAACACCTCCTCGCGGCCGTCGTCGCCGCCGAGATCGATGACCTGACGGTCGAAGTTGATGGGCCCGAACTCCCGATTTGCGATGGCTCCTTTGCGCCGTTCGTCGCGCTGCTGCAGGAGGCGGGTCGCGCAGCGCATCACCGGAGCCGCCGATCGCTGCTGCTGGATCGCGCGTTCGAGGTGAGTGACGGCGAGTCGCGGTACCGGGTGGAGCCAGCGGCGAGGCTCCGGCTCAAGGTCACACTCGAGCATAGCGAGCCGGTGATTGGCCGACAGAGTGCCGAATTGACGGTCACCGCCGCGGCGTTCGCGCTGTATTGTGCGGGGGCGCGGACCTACGGATTCGAGGCGGAGGTGGCACCGCTTCGGGCCCGTGGCCTGCTCGCCGGAGCCACGCTCGACAGCGCGATTCTCTGCTCCGCAACGGCGGTAGTGAACACGACGCTTCGCTGGCCGAACGAATTCGCCCGGCACAAACTGGGAGATCTGCTCGGCGATCTGGCGCTCCTTGGTGTCCGGCCGCGGGTGCGGATCACGGCCGAGCGGCCCAGTCACCGAGGCAACCTGACCTGCATGCGTTCGCTGGCTCGCGCGGGCCGTATCGAGGAGGACGGATGATTGACGTCGTGAAGATCATGGAATCGCTGCCGCACCGGTATCCGTTCCTCCTGGTGGACCGGATACTGGAGGTCGAGGGCACGACACGGATCGTGGGCCTGAAGAATGTCACGATCAACGAGCCGTTCTTTCAGGGACATTTCCCCGGGCACCCGATCATGCCGGGAGTGCTGATTGTCGAGGCCATGGCCCAGACCGGCGGGCTGTTGCTGATGGGCCAGGTCCCCGACCGGGAAAAGAAGGTGGTCTACTTCATGTCGCTCGACAACGTGAAGTTCCGCCGCCCGGTGGTCCCCGGTGACCAGTTGCGGATGGAGATCGAGATGCTCCAGTTCCGCGGCAAGATCGCCAAGATGAAAGGTGTGGCGCTGGTGGATGGCCAGGTGGCCACCGAGGCTGAAATGATGGCATGCGTGGTGGATCGGTGACGCTGGCGATCCACCCGACCGCCGTCATCGATGCCGACGCCGAGCTGGGCGAGTGCGTCGAGGTGGGACCGTATGCCGTGGTCGGGCCGGGTGTCGTGGTCGGCGACGGGGTCCGTCTCGGCGCGCATGTCGTGCTCGAGCGCAACGTGGAGCTGGCGGCCGGCGTCGTCATCGGCGCCGGAGCGGTGCTCGGGTCGGACCCGCAGGACGTGAAGTACCGAGGGGAACCAACTCGCGTGACGGTGGGCCCGCGAACGGTGATCCGGGAGCACAGCACGGTCAATCGCGGCACCAGCGCGACCGGCCTCACGGCGATTGGGGCTGATTGTTTTCTGATGACCTATGTCCATGTGGCCCACGATTGCTGCGTGGGTGATGGTGTTACGATCGCGAACGCCACACAGCTGTCGGGGCATGTGACCGTCGAGGACCGGGTCACCCTCAGCGGGCTGATCGCCGTCCACCAGTTTGTCACCATCGGTACCGCGGCGTTTGTCGGGGGGGCCTCGCGTATTCCGCAGGACATTCCCCCCTACGTGAAGGCCGTCGGCAATCCGGTCAGGCTGTTCGGCCTGAACACGGTCGGACTTTCCCGCGCCGGCATCAGCAGCGAAACGCTGGCGGATCTCAAACACGCCTACCGGCTCCTGTTCAACGCCACCCTGCCGCGGGCGGAGGCGGTGGCGCAACTGCAGGACGCCGCCGCCCGCACGCCGGAGGTGGCGCGGCTGGTCGCCTTTGTTACCGCTGCGCGGCGCGGCGTCCCCGTATGAACGGTCGTCTTCCGGTCGGCGTGATTGGCGTCGGGGTGCTCGGCTGGCATCACGCGCGCCACCTCGCCGCCATGCCGAATGTCGAACTCGTCGGAGTCTACGATATCCGCCCGGAGCGGACCCGGCATGTCGCCGCGATGCTTGGGACCCGCGCCTGCCAGTCGCGGGAGGAATTGCTGACCCTGGCCCGGGCGGTCACCGTCGCGGTACCCACCGCGAACCATGGCGAAGTGGGGCTGGCGGTACTCCAGGCGGGTCTCCCTCTCCTCATGGAGAAGCCGCTGGCGGCCACACTGGCCGAGGCCGACGCGCTGATCATGGCGGCCGGGCGGGAAGGGGTCATCCTGCATGTAGGCCACATCGAGCGGTTCAATCGAGCGCTGCGCGGTGCCCAGCCGTTTCTCGACCGGCCGCTGTTCATCGAAGGCGAGCGACTGGCACCGTTCCAGCCGCGCGGCACCGATGTCCCGGTCGTGCTCGATCTGATGATCCATGATCTTGACCTCATTCTCCTCTTGGCCGGCGGAGCGCTGCTGGAAGCTGTCGATGTGCGCGCCAATGGGGCCGCCGTCCTCTCGGCGCACCTCGACGTGGCGCATGCGCATGTCGAATTCAACACCGGACTCGTCGCGAGTGTGACGGCCTCGCGCATCGCGGAGGCGCAGGTCCGGCGACTCCGCATCTACCAGGAGGAGGGGTATCTCTCCCTGGATCTGGCGCAGGGTCGGGGTGAATTTCTCCGATTGCGCAACCGCTGGACC
>JAWXBX010000312.1:0-8467 GCA_034440415.1 Gemmatimonadota bacterium
CTCCTCACTCCTCACTCCTCACTCCTCACTCCTCACTCCTCACTCCCCCTCCCCACCAGGCGCTGAATCCGCCGGACTCCTTCCACCACCGCTGCTTCCTCGGGACCGAAGGAGAATCGCACGTAGCTGCGAAAGCGTGACGGGCGCCCGCTGCGCCGCTTGCCCGGATTGATGTCGAAGAATTCGCCGGGGACGCAGATCACCTTCTCCTTGAGCGCGGCCTTGAAGAAGGACATGCCGTCGCTCAGTCCCTCCGGCAGTCCCGAGAGATCGGCCCAGCAGTAGAAGGTGCCTTCCGGTGTCAGGTCGAGTCGCATGCCGGCCGCCTCCAGCCCGGACTGCAGGATATCGCGCTTGCGGCGGAAGGCGGCGTGGATCGCCGCGGTCTCGGCGCGCACGATCTCCGGTGCGAGCAGCGGCACGGCGCTTCGCTGCAGCGGCTTGCTGCCGCCGCCATCCAGGAATGAGCCGGTGCTGGAGGCCGCATCAATCACGGCGCGCGGGCCCACGATCCAGGTGCAGCGCCATCCGGGGTAACGCCAGTTCTTGGTGAGGCCGTCGAACAGGACGATCGGATCCCGGTCTACGTCGTCCACGAACGCGGCGGCCGATACCATGCCGTCGGGCGCCCCGGCCCAGACGTAATGGGAGTAGAACTCGTCGAACAACAGCGTGCACTGCAACTCCCGCGCGGTCTGGACCCAGCGCTCCAGCACCTCGCCCTGCAGCACCCGCCCGGTGGGATTGTTCGGGTTGGAGAGCAGCACCGCGGTCAGGCCCCGGCCGGTGATCTCGCGCCGCAGTTCCTCGACCGGGAAGTCGTAGCCGCGGGCGCTGTCGAGCAGGATCGGGATCGCGGTGAAGAGCTTGAAGATGTCGAGCAGCTCCTCATACGCGGTGTAGTCCGGCAGGAAGTGGCCGAGGTTGATCTCTCCCAGTGCGGCCACGGCGCGGGTCAGCGAGGCGCGCCCGCCGCCGCAGATGCAGACGTTGCGCTCGGTGTACTGCGAGGCCTTCCCCTGCCGGTAGAGCGTGTTGTACAACGCGGCAACGGCCTGGCGCAGCTCGGGGATGCCGGGGACCGGGGCATACTCCTGATCGTCGAGGGCGATGGTGACGTTCTGGATCCGGTCCGGCGCGCCGGGGAGCGGGCCCGTCTCCGGCATCCCCTGGCCGAGGTTGCACCAGTCGGGATGACCGTAGCGATAGCCGTGGCGCGCGGCCTCCGCCATGACGTAGATGACGCCGGTGAAGGGGACGGGTCGGAACCCCGGAATCTGTGGTGCCTGCATCGTGGCTCGCTGTGCGGTGTGCCAGGGTCGGGGTGAATCACTCGGGCTTGGCTCGGGTGCCCGGTTCTGTGGCCGGTCCCGAGCCCGGTGCACGGATTCCTCGTACGGCGCTCAAGTATAGTGGGCCCCGAGTGGTGGGTGGGCACTCTCAAGCCTGGCCTTCGCGAGCGTCCCTGGTGTCGCCCGCCGCCCACTGGTTTCGCGGCTTCAAGGCCGCCGGGGCAGGGGCGGGATGAGCTTGGGCACGCGGCTCCGGTAGGCGGTGTACGCCGGGAAACGGCGGATGAGCCATTGCTCTTCGGCGGCAGCCTTGCGATCAAAGAACGCGAGTGCGACCAGTCCGCTCACGGCGCCGACCCCCGCGTTGGTCATCCCCCACGCCGTCCCCCACAGCAGCAGGACGATGCCCAGGTAGAGCGGATGACGCACCACCCGATAGGCGCCACGCTCGACCAGGACACCTGCGGCGAGCGGTTCCGTCCCCGGGGTGAGATTCGGTCCCAGTGACCGGGCGCCCCAGATCGCCATCATGGCTCCGCCAAGCCACGGGACGGCCGCGAGCATTCGCCACGAAAGGGTCGCGGGTGAGAAGAAGGGTGCGATCCCGGCGTCGAGTGGAAGGACGGTATGCAGGAGCGGCAACCCGCCGAGGATCGCCGCGAACAGGATGAACTGCCCCCAGACCCAGGGGTCGCGCACCGCTTTATGCAGGTCCATGAATCTCCATTCCCGGTTGTCGCCGGCCGGCTTCGTGGCCTACTATTGTGGGTCTTGTCTCGCCGTTTTCAAGGAGTCTGCCCGCGTGACCCCGATCCTACCGCGTCGGCATCAGCCGGCGCTGCCACTCGACCGCTTGATCCTCACCGATGCTCCCGCCGCCGACGCGCTGGAGATGGATGTGCTGTTTGTCGGTGCGGGGCCAGCGGGTCTGGCTGGCGCCATCGCCCTGGCCCGCCAGGCCAAAGCGGATCCGGCCATCGGTGAACTCTCGATCGGTGTGCTGGAGAAGGCCGGCAGTCTGGGCGAGCACAGTCTCTCTGGCGCCGTGATCAATCCACGGGCGCTGCGCGAGCTCTTCCCCGAACTCAGCGACAAGGATTTCCCCTTCCGTCAGCCGGTGGCCGGCGAGGCGGTCTACTACCTCACCGAGGGCCGCGCCCAGCGGCTGCCCACACCGCCGACGATGCATAACAGTGGATTCTACACTGCGTCGCTCTGCGAAGTCGTGCGCTGGCTGGGTGAGCAGGCCGAGGCGCTCGGGGTGAACCTCTTTGTCGGATTCCCGGCGGATGCCCTGCTGGTCGAGGGCCGGGCGGTGCGGGGGGTGCGGACGACGCCGAGCGGGCTCGGCCGGGATGGAACACCGGGAGACAATTACCAGCCCGCGACCGACATCACCGCGAAGATTACCGTGCTCACCGAGGGTACCCGTGGCACGCTGGCCCAGGCCTGGTGCGAATGGCAGAGGGTGACGTCGCCCAACCCGCAGATCTTTGCGCTCGGCGTCAAGGAAGTCTGGCGCGTCCGCAGGCCGCTCGACCGGGTCATCCACACGCTCGGATGGCCGTTGCCGTCGTCCGCGTTCGGCGGGAGCTGGATGTACCCGCTCGGTCCGGAGATGATTTCGCTCGGCTTGGTGGTAGGCCTCGATTATCGCGAGGCCTCGCTCGACGTGCACGCGCTGCTGCAGCAGCTCAAGCAGCATCCGCTGGTGCAGCCGTATCTCGAGGGCGGGGAGCTGCTGGAGTGGGGGGCCAAGACGATCCCCGAGGGGGGCTATTACGCCCTGCCGGAACGCCGTTCCGGCGACGGCCTGCTGCTGGCGGGCGACACCGTCGGTTTCGTCGACGTGCCGTCGCTCAAGGGCATTCACTACGCCATGCAGTCGGGCATGTACGCGGCGCGCGCGGCGTTCGAGGCGCTGAAGGGCAGCGACACGAGCGCGGCCGCGCTGGCGAGCTATGACCGGATGGTCAATGAGAGCTACATCGTGAGTGACATGTACCGCACCCGGAACATGCGGTTGGCGTTCAAGGATGGATTTCTTTCCGGCGCGGTGAAGGCGGGGCTCATGACTCTGAGCGGGGGTCGCTTCCCCGGCGCACGGATCGAGATGCATGAGGATGCCGAGCAGCGCCGTACCGTGCACCCGTCGGCTGCCCCGAGCTCGGCGCCGGGGCTCAGCAAGCTCGACGCGGTCTTCAAGTCCGGCAACGCGACCCGCGACACGGTTCCGCAACACCTGCTGGTGGGCAGCGACATTTCGCCCGAGCTGGCGGATTTCTACTCCCATCTCTGCCCGGCCGGGGTCTACGAGCGGGTGGGCGACACCCTGAAGGTGAACGTGCCGAACTGCATCGACTGCAAGGCCACCGACGTCCTCGGCCCCCGGTGGACGCCACGCGAGGGTGGCAGCGGCCCGAAGTACCGGCTCATGTGATGCGATGAGTCTCGGCTACGAGCACTCCCGGCGGAAATCCCGCGCCATTAGTGGGACGGAATTTCTGGCGGCGCCACCGGGCCAGCCGATCTGGCGCCGGCTCATGGCCCCGCCTGATCCGCTGCACATGGATGCCGGGGCCGAGGGAGAGCGCATCGTCGCGCGGGTGCGCACGATCCTCGTCCTACTGCTGCTGCCGATCCCGTTCATCAATCTCCTGCTCGACCAGGATCGCATCCCCGGGCTCGTCGGGCTCGGCGTCAATCTCACCGCGCTCGGCATTGCCCTTGGAGTCCAGCAGGCGCTGCGACGCGACTTCTACCGGCCCTGGCTCGGTCTGGCGACGAGCCTGCTCGATGTGAGCCTTGTCGGGTGCGGGCTGGGTGCCTTCATGCTGCTCGGGCAGCCGATCACGACGGTCAACAGCCGGCTGCTGTTCGAGGTCTATTTCGTCGCCATCGGTGCGACGGCCCTGCGGTACGACACTCGGATCAGCATGGCCGCCGGCGCGATGGCCGTCGCGCAGTACCTGGTGCTGGTGCTTGTCGCATCGTCGATGTTCGACCTGCACGATGCCGCGCTGACCTCGACATCCTACGGGACGTTCGACTGGGCAACGCAGCTGTCGCGCCTGGTGCTGCTGGTGGTGATGACCATGCTGGCGGTGGCCATTGTGCGGCGCAGTCAGCGCCTCCGGCGCCAGTCCCGCAGCGACCGGCTCACCGGATTGCCCAACCGGAGCTTCTTCGATGAGCGAGTGCTGGCGGAGCTCTCGCGGGCCCGGCGCTACGGGGAGCCGGTGGCGCTGGCCATGATCGACGTCGACCACTTCAAGCAGTTCAACGACGCGTGGGGTCATGCGGCGGGCGACGTCGCCCTGTGCGCGGTGGCTCGCGCCATCGAGGCCTCGGTGCGGCAGAGCGATCTCGTCGTCCGCTACGGCGGTGAGGAGTTCGTGGCGCTCTTCCCCGGCATGGATGCGACCGATGCCATGGCCCGGGTGGAGGGGATCCGGGCGGCGGTGGCGGCGCTGCCGATCGGGCTGCCGCGGCGGTCGGATGTGGTCCGGATCACCATCAGCGTCGGCCTGGCGGTCCTGGGCGACGACGGGACCGAGGCAGAAGACCTGCTCGACCGGGCGGATGCAAGGCTGTTCGAGGCCAAACAGGGGGGCCGCAACCGGGTTGTGGGCCCAGCCGGGGAGCTTCGGACTTCAGGCGTCGTGCTCCGGCCCAGCGGGGAACCGGAAGAAGAACCCCAAGTCATTTAACGACATGCAGCTGGCCGGGTGACGCTGGGCACATTTGCCGGTGTCCTCCTTTGCCGAGTTCCTCCCGTCTCAACCCCCTCTCCTCAGGTGGTGGCCCGGTTTTTCCACTCCGGTGTCCATCCATGAGGTCCCAATGACACTCGATTCTCCCGTTGGTTCAGTCCTGGTCGCCCCCGGTTTGGTGCGCTGGGCTCCGAGGCCGCGCTGGTTTCGCCCTGCTGGCCTGGTCGCTGTCGCGCTCCTGGCCGCCTGCGGTGGCGACTCGAAGTCGCCCTCCGGTCCGACCGGCGGAGCACACCTGAGTTTCACTATCGCCGGCTTGCCGACCGGAGCGTCCGCGCGCGTGAGCGTGAGCGGACCCGGTGGGTATACCGCCCAGGTCACCGGATCCAGGACAATCGGGGGTCTCGCCGCCGGCACGTATGCCATCGGCGCGCAGTACGTTAACGCGCAGAGCCAGACGTGGAGCGCGTCGGTTTCCGCAGGGAGCGTGACGGTGGCGACGGGGGATACCGCGGCCGTCACCGTGACCTACACCGGTGGCCCGCCGCCCAGTACCGACCTGCGGGTGTCTGGCGTGCAACTCATTCAGAGCACCCAGCGCACCGACGGCACCATCCCGATGATCGCGGGGCGCGACGCGCTGCTGCGCGTCTTCGTGACGGCGAATACGGCAAACACGCTGACACCCGCCATCCGGGTCCGACTCTACCAGGGCGCAACCCAGGTGGACTCGCTGGATGTGACTTCGCCAGGCGCTTCGACGCCAACGGTGGTCGATACGGCAAACCTCGCGACGTCATGGAACGTGGTTGTCCCGGGCGCGCGGGTCGCCGCCGGCATGGCGTATCGGGTGGAAGTGGACCCGGGCGATCAGCTGGCAGAGACCGATGAAGGCAACAATCGCTTCCCTGGCGGCGTGACCACGAGTGCGGTGACGGTGCAGACCGTGCCCGCGCTGGGGATCACCTTTGTGCCGGTGCGGCAGTCCGCCAACAACACGACCGGCGCCGTCAGCGGCGCCAACAAGGACGCACTCGCCGAGACCACGAAGCGGATGATGCCGCTCGGCGTGGTCAACGTGGCGGTGCATGCCACGTACACCACCAGTGCTCCAGTGCTGGACGCCAATGACAACAACGGCGGATGGGGCCAGATCCTGAGCGAGATGTATGCGCTCCGCTCGGCGGATGGCAGCGGGGATGAGTATGTCGGTATCGTGCCGACTACTTACGGCGGCGGGATCGCCGGACTGGGCTACATCGGCGCGCCTGCCTCGGTCTCGTGGGACAAGGCCTCGAGCGCGCCCGGCGTGATCGCCCACGAGCTGGGGCACAACTTTGGCCGCAATCATGCCCCGTGCGGAGGTCCCAGTGGTCCTGACCCCGCCTATCCCTACGCGAACGCGTCGATCGGTGCCTGGGGGCTCGATCTGCCGGCCCTGCAACTCAAATCGCCCGGTAACTTTGTGGACCTGATGAGCTACTGCAATCCCGACTGGATCAGCGACTACAACTACAGCGCGATCCTCAGCTACCGCGGTCCCGGACCGGTGGTGGCGTCCGCCTCGACGCCGGCGCGTCCCGGACTGCTGGTCTGGGGGCGCATTCGCGATGGGATCGTCACCCTGGAACCGTCCTTCACCGTCACGGCACCGGTGCAGCTTCCGGCACGGCCGGGCAGTAACCGGATCGAGGGATTCACCGCTGCCGGCCGCCGTGTCTTCAGCCTGTCGTTCGACGCCGAGTCGGTGGCCGATCTGCCGCGCGGTGGGGAGCAGCACTTTGCCTTTGTGCTGCCGCTGGATGATGTGGAGCGGGCCAGTCTCTCGCGAGTGCAGCTGACGGCGCGCGGGCTCACCGCCCTGCGTTCCCGCCCGGCGGCCATTCGCGCTCCCGCAGCAGCGCCGAGCAGCCGGCGGCTGGCCTCGGGCGTGGTGGAGCTGCGGTGGGATGCCGCCTATCCGATGGCACTGGTGCGGGATGCCGCGACGGGAGAAATCCTGAGCTTTGCCCGGGGTGGTGTGGCGCAGGTCACCGCTCCGCGAGGGGGAGTACGGTTAGATCTCTCTTCAGGGGTCGCCAGTCTCCCGGGGGTGACACTCGGGGTGCCCTGACCAGGACAGGGCGACAGTGATGATCCTCAGAAGGGGCGGCCGCTACCGCCCCTTCGTTTTTTCTGAAAGGGGCATGACTCTCTGCCGGGGAGCCAGTCCGACGACTCTCTCGCCATGCCGGTCGTCCTCGAGTCGCGCGACCGTGACCGCGACGCCATCGATGGACCGCCCCGGGCCGCGACCGATGGGTGGAGCGAGTGGCGGGGGAGCTAGCGCGGCCGGGGAGCAGCGAGTGGAGCTGGCAGCCCGGGGCGCTTGTTCTTGAGCGCCCGGTTCAGTCCACCGGTCAGCTGCCCCGCACGGGTGGCAAGTCCGTTCAGGAGATGCCACTCGTCGGCATCGATGATCGCGACATCCCGGGCAAGCAGGATCAGATAGGTCACCTCCGCGATCGCCCCGAGCGCCTGCACGACACAGCGTCCACGTTCGCGGGCCCCGGCCCGCGCGGCGCACTCCATGAGACTGACCGCGGCCCGGCAGGAGGCGGAGCGGACCCGGTCGATGAGACAGTCGCCGTCCGGCAGGGGCCAGTTCCGGGTGGATCGATGGATGACCAGCGCTAGCTCATGGCAGGCGCGCCAGGCGTCCAGGCGTTCGTAGGGCGGTTCCGGCGGTTGTGCTGTGGGCATGCTGACACGTTGGGAAGTCAGGCAGCGGCGTGTTGTACCGAATCGCTGCAGTGAGGCGCAATCGAACGCCGGTCTTGTGGCCAGAGGAGACCTGCTGCAGCTTCGGGTTGGCGCTCCAGCGAGCAGCGTGATCTGCCGGGAGATCGGTACGCAGGCATCCAGCGGGTGGTACCGTCGCCGTACGCGCGCCGTTCAACCGTGGTGCTTCCCATCATTCACATGCGACCGCCGTGACCGAAGCACTATCCCAGGGGGCCTCGGGTCCGATGGAAGCGGACCTGGTCGGGCTGCATTTCTTCGGCGGGTTCTCGCTGGTGGAGATCGCGGAGTTTCGCGGGGTGGCGGAACGGACCGTGCAGCGCGACTGGCGCAAGGCGCGGATGCTGCTGCACCGCACGCTGCAGGCGGATGTTGGGGAGGCCCTCCCCTCGACCTAGAGGGATGCTTTGCCCAGGACGCTGGACCGGGACGAGGCCGCAGGGATCCTGCGGACGAGCCCCGGAGTTCTCACGGCGCTTCGGCAGCGCTTCCCCAGGAGGCGAGTGGCCTCGAGTGCTCTGGGTTCTACGGTTTGAGCGAGGTACGCAGGGCTTCCGCCTGCCGGATGAGCGGGTTGTCGGGACCAAACCCGCTGGAGAGCGCCACGACGGCCCGCTCCGCGGCGAGTGCAGCGCCGCCCTTGTCGCTCATCCCCGCCCGTGCCCGCGCCCGTATCAATTC
>JAWXBX010000313.1:0-3924 GCA_034440415.1 Gemmatimonadota bacterium
GCCCCTACGACGTGCGGCCCCTACGACATGCGGCCCCTACGACATGCGGCCCCTACGACGTGCGGCCCCTACGACGTGCGGCCCCTACGACGTGCGGCCCCTACGCCATGCGGCCCCGGCGTGTTGTTTTTGCCCGGGGCGCAGGGTTCCTTTCTGGCGCCGTTGCGCCACCGCCCGCGGCCGTCAGGCGAGACGGCGATGTCACGGTTCCTGGACGTCATGCCGCGATGAAGTGTGGGTGCAGGAGGGGGCAGGCCGACCGCCAATTCCGGAGTACCGTGCATGTCCGACCGAATCCGTCTGATCGTCGTCGCCGTCCTCGCCCTCACTGGCTGCCAGCGGGAGGTTCCCTGCGCGCGGTGCGATACGATCGTGATCGCCGCGACCGGCGAGCCCAATTCGATCCTGCCGCCCCTGGTGCAGGAGACCGTCGGCCGCGACATCAGCGACCAGCTGTTCGAGAAGCTCGCCGATCTCGCGCCCGGTGGCGCCCCGATCGATACCGCCGCGTACCGGCCCGGTCTGGCCGCACGATGGGAGCGAGTGGACTCGCTCGCCCTGCGCTTTCACCTCCGCCCGAGCGCCCGGTGGCAGGACGGCGCGCCGGTCACCGCGGCCGACGTGGTCTTCTCCTTCGCCGCCTTTGCCGACTCGCTGCTGGATACGCCGGCCCGCGGGGCGCTCATTCGCGTGGGCGACGTTACCGCCGAGGATACGGCCACGGTGCTGGTGCGATTCAAGCAGCCGTATCCCGAGCAGCTCTACGACGCCACCTTCCACGTCCGGATCTTCCCGGCGCACATCTGGAGCGGCATGGCGCGTGACGCCTGGGGGGCCGACACCGCGTTGAGCCATCTGGCTGGAAGCGGACCCTACCGTATCGCGCGCTGGGAGCGGGGCCAGTCCATCACGCTGGTCGCGGATACGATCAACGGCCGGCGGACGAAGCTGGGCACCGCGATCTGGCGATTTGCCGCCGATCCCGACGCGGCGCTTAACCTGGTGCTTTCGCGGGAGGCCGACCTGATGGAGACCGTCGGCACTCCCGAGCGCGCCGCCCGGGTCGAAGCCGATTCGGGGCTGCGGACGCTGCGCTACCCCGCGGCGGTGTACGGCTACCTCGGCTACCAGCTGGGAGGCGGACGGGGGGGAAGATCGGCGGTGTCGGATGTGAAGGTGCGGCGAGCACTTAACATGGCGGTGGACCGTTCCACCCTCGCCACCGCGATCTACGGCGCGGGCTCCAAGGCGCCCCCGGGGCCGATCTCGCAGATGCTGTGGATCTGGGATGACAGCACCGCGGTGCTGCCCTACGACACCGCGCGCGCCGCCCACGCGCTGACGGAAGCTGGCTGGCTTGCGGCTGCGGACGGCATGCGCCGGAAGGGCGGCCGGCTGCTCTCGCTGGATATCCTGGTGCCCGCGACGAGCCTGGGGCGGAAGCGGCTGGCGGAAGCGCTGCAGGAGCAGTGGCGCCAGGTCGGGGTCACGGTGACGATCACACTGGTGGACTTCCCGGTGTTCATGGAGCGGCTGGGCCAGGGGAAATTCGAGAGCCACATCGGCGCCTGGCTCACCGAGCCGAGCCCGCGGGGGCTGGTCGACCAGTGGACCGGGGTGGGGATCGGGCAGCTCAACTACGGTCGGTATGCCAGTCCCGCGTTCGACCGCCTGGTGGAGCAGGCGAGCGCCACCGAGGACCCGCGCGCGGCGCGGCTGACCTGGCGGGCCGCCTTTGACACGCTCAACGCCGACGCTCCGGCGCTGTTTCTCTATGCGCCGGTGAATATCGCCGCGGTGTCACGGCGGGTGGAGGGCTTCACGCTGAATCCCTATTCCTGGCTGAGCGGGCTGCCGGCGGTGAGCCTCAAGCCGGAATGAGCTGCCTGACTGGCGGTCGCGGCCCTTACCGCGTCGGGACCGCCAGCGTGGCCACGAGGGCATCGAGTTTCTTGATCTCCTGATCAGCGCGCAGTCGCTCACAGGTGGCGCGCGCCTCCTGGGCGAACTCCCGTGCCTCGGTGGTCCGGTCCAGCCGGGCGAGCAGCTGGGCGAGGTCGCGCTGGGTAATCGCCACCAGCAGCGGCCGAGCGCGCTGCGCTCCGCGCACCATCACCTCGCGCAGCAGGGCTTCGGCCTCCGCGGTCTGCCCCAGCGCCGACGGCGCGGCCGTACTCGCCCTGCAGGTTGGCGACTATGCCGAGGTTGTTGGCGCAGCGGCCGACGGTGACCAGGTCACTGTCTTCCAGTGCCTGCTCCCGGGCCCGGGCAAAGAAGTGAGTTGCCTCATGCAGCCCGCCGCGTTCGAGGGCGATGGCGCCGCAGACGTTCAGCGCCCGCAGTTCGATAGGTGATGCTCAGATATCCATGATGCCCTGACGACCAACCGGCCGTACACGCCGGCGATGCCGACTGCCCGGGCCCTGGAGATCATGCAGGAGGAGGTGCACCGGGGCTGGCGGGGCGCGCGCTGTTACGGAAAAATCCCCAGCTGCTCATAGCTCGCCGCCACCTTGTCGATGGCGACCACGAGCGCGGCGGTGCGGCAATCGACACCGGCGCCGGCCTGCTTCCATTTCTCGCGGATCGGCTGCCAGGCGCTGATCATCGTCTCCTCCAGGCCGGAGTTGACCAGGTCTTCCTCGCTGGCGCCATGCGTCAGCCGCTCGGTCTCCGCCACGGTGAACTTGCGCCCCGTCATGCCCTCGACCGCCGTCAGCAGCCTGGCATACGCTCCCTCCTCGAACCGCTTCTGCATCCGGCCGAAGCGGACATGACCGAGGTTCTTGACCCATTCGAAGTACGAGACGGTGACACCCCCGGCGTTGATGTAGGCGTCGGGGATGACCATGACACCCTTCGTGGCCAGGATGGCGTCGGCCTCCGGCGTCGTCGGACCGTTGGCCGCCTCGATCACGATCTTCGCCTGGACCCGGGGCGCGTTCTCGCCGGTGATCTGCCGTTCGAGCGCCGCGGGGATCAGGATGTCGCACTCCAGCTCCAGCGCCTCTTCCCGCTTCGCGAGGTTGGTGGCGCCGGGAAAGCCGAGGATGCTCTTCCGCTCCTTGCGGTGCGCCATGAGCGCCTCGAGGTCGATGCCTTTGGGATTGCTGATGCCGCCTTCCGATTCGGCCACACCCACCAGCACGGCGCCGCCCTCGACGAAGAACTTGGCCGCGTAGTACCCGACGTTGCCCAGTCCCTGCACCACGATCCGCTTGCCCGCCAGCCCCGTCGTGAGCCCGAGCATCTTCATGTCCTCGGTCACGCCGCAGATTTCGCGCACGCCGAAGAAGACACCCCGGCCGGTCGCCTCGGTCCGTCCGCGGATGCCGCCCTGGCTCACCGGCTTGGCGGTGACACAGGCCAGCGCGTCGATCTCGCCTGACTTGAGCTGGGCGTAGGTGTCGGCAATCCACGCCATCTCGCGCGAGCTGGTGCCCATGTCCGGCGCCGGCACGTCGATGCCGGGGCCCATGAAGTTCTTCCGCACCAGCTCGAAGACGTAGCGCCGAGTCAGGCGCTCGAGTTCTGCGACCGAGTACTTCTTGGGATTGATCCGGATGCCGCCCTTGGCTCCGCCGAAGGGCACGTCGACCAGGGCGCACTTGAAGGTCATCAGCGCCGCCAGCGCCTGCACTTCGTCGGCGTCGACATCCGGCGCGAAGCGAATGCCGCCTTTGCAGGGGAGTTTGTGGTGGCTGTGCTGGGCCCGCCAGGCGTGGATGACCTCGATGGTCCCGTCGTCCCGCTTGAGTGGAAAGCTGGTATAGAGGACGTTCTTGCAGGCGCGCATGCTGGCGAGCAGGGTGGGATCGTGTCTCGTCAGCTGTGCCGCACGATCGAAGGACTGGTTAACCTGCTCGAGGAAGCCGGTGCCAACGGACATGGGGCTGCTCCTGCCGCGGGGAAGGGGGCGGGGGA
>JAWXBX010000314.1:0-22354 GCA_034440415.1 Gemmatimonadota bacterium
GCACGGGTGCGGGTGGGCGACGCCGGGGTGCTCGCGGCGTCGGTGCTCGAGTTTCCCAATGGGCGGATCGTGAGCCGCTCGCTCGACAATCGGATCGGCGCCTTCGTCGTCCTCGAAGCGCTGCGGCTGCTCACCACCGATCGCCCCGCGGCCCGCGTGACCGCGGCGGCGACGACCCGGGAGGAGATCAGCTCTACCGGCGGCGGCGCCCGCCCTGGCGCGGCGGCACTGGCTGCGGACGTCGCGATCGTGGTCGATGTCACCCACGCCACGGACTATCCCGGGGTCGAGAAGCGCCGCCATGGCGACTACAAGCTTGGCGGCGGCCCCGTCCTGACCCGCGGCGCCGCGATGAACCCGGTGGTCTTCGATCTGCTGGTGGCTTCCGCGGAAGCGGAGGGGATTCCCTACACCGTCGAGGGGGCGGCGCGGGCGACGAGCACCGATGCGGACAACATCTTCACGGCGCTGCGGGGCATCGCAACCGGGCTGGTCTCCGTCCCGCTGCGCTACATGCACAGCCCCAACGAGATGGTCGCGCTGGAAGATGTCGCACGCACCGCACGGCTGCTGGCAGCCTTCAGCCGCCGGGTAACCTCGGCGACGGATTTTATCCCCCGATAGCTACGATGGCCCCGGGGACACGCCCCCGGGGCCATGATCCTGATGATCAGGCGCCACGTGTGGGCGGCAGTACTACTCCCACAGGGTGGCGAGGGCTTTTTCCACCACCTCGCGCACCTCCCTGTCGTCATCCCGCAGCAGGTCCTTCAGCGCCGCCGACCCGGACGGACCAGCAGCATGCAGCCCGGCGACCGCCGCGAGCCGCAACGCGGTCGGCTTCCGGCGAAACAGCCGTCCCCCGGGCTCAGCCGCGCGGCTCAGCGCCTGGATCGCCTCGACCGACCCGATCCGACCCAGAGCGAGATACATCTCCCGCTGCACCTCCGGCCGCGTCTCCTCCTCCGCCGCGGCCATCAGCGTCGCCGCGAGGTTCTTGCTTTTCCGGCCGTCGAGGTGCTGCGCCGCCTCCAGCCGCACGGGAGGGGCGGAATCGCGGAGGGCGCGACGGAGCGGCTCGACCGCGCTCGCACCGCCGATGCGGGCGAGGGCCCCGGCCACGGAGCGCCGCACCCGCTCATCGCTGTGTCCCATCTGCCGGGCCAGCGCCGGCACGGCGCTCTCGAGTTTCAGCTCACCACAGAGGTCGGCGACATTGCGGACCACGAACCACTGGTCATGACTCAGCATGTGCACCAGCAGCTCGCCGCCTTCCGTCATCTCCTTCAGCGCACTGAAGTAGCTCCGCCGCTCACTCACATTTTCCGCGTTGACGAGCAGGGTGAGCAGCACCTCCGTCCCGTCTGCGCCCATGCGGCGCATCACGGCGGCGGCCTCGGTCCGCAGCGTGCCGCGCGCGGTGAGCCGGGCCACCCGTTCGAGCACCGATCGAGGCAGCAGCCGGCGAAGCGCGATGCCGTACCCGCGTGACTCCTTGCTCCTCGCCTCGAGCCCGATGAGTGTATTCGCCGCCCGGATCAGCTCGCCCCAGTCGGCCCGCTGAGCCGCCTGCTCGCCGGCGGCAAGCACCTGGTTCAGCAGGTCGGTGGTTTCCTTGGCGGTTCCCGAATGCCCGAGCTGCGAGGTCAGGTCGTCGAGCGGGCCGACCGCGTCGGTCCGCAGGGTGACAAAGTGCATCAACCCCACCGAATCCTCGGTCACCGCGTCGGGGCCGAGTGCGTTGATATGACCGTCTTCGGAGACCCGACCCATGAGGTCGGGCGCGAGGCCCTGCGAGGGCCGGGTGCGTCCCGCGGCGGTGAGATCAAAGGGCAGCACCGGAACCACGCCGCAACCGGCGGCATCAAGCCGCGCGGCGAGGTGGTCGAACGATCCGTAGGTACCTACCGGCGCCGCGATGATGCGCAGCAGCGACAGCAGCGTGGACGTCATCAGCCCGCCGGGCAACCGGATTTCTCCGATGCCCTGCCCCCGCAGGTGCTCATGCAGGGCGCCAACCTCTCCCCGTCCCGCCGCGACTTCCACATCATCCCAGAGGAACGCGCCGCGGGTGACGGTGAGGACGTGGTCGCTGTCCGTCAGGCCGGCGGCGAAGCCCTTGAAGGCGAGCTTCAGCTCCTCCTTCTGGTCCGGATGGTCCCGGAGCAGGAGTATGAGCTGCGCAAGATCGGCGAGGAGGGTCGAGGGTGTCGTCATGGGGTGGTAGTGAGGCACAAGATACAGGCTAGACCCATAGCCAGCAATGGGTTATGGTACCGAAACCTGACCGGAATTCCGCCCGCTTCACCCTGAGGCTCGGGCCGCGCTAACTTGCAGCCATGCCACGTACTTGTCTCCGCATCGCCGCCCTGCTGCTCGGGGCCTTGGCGCTCTGCCCCCGTACTTCAGTTTCCGCCCAGTCGACATTTGACGCGGTGACGCTGCTCAACGACATCCGCGTGTTGTCCGACGATGCCCTCGGCGGCCGCCTCATCGGCACCGCCGGCGCCGACAGCGCCGCAACCTTTCTCGCCCGCCGGTTCCGTCAGGCGGGGCTGCGCGCTGCCCCGGGGGGATGGTTCCAGCTCTTTGCCGTCGCCCCCGAGGCACCCGCCGCCATCCAGGCCGGCATTGGCGGAGCGACTGGTCGCAATGTCATCGGGGTGCTCCCGGGCCACGACCAGGAACTGCGCAATGAGATCGTTGTGGTTGGGGCGCACTATGATCACCTCGGACCCGGTGCCTTCGGGGCGCTCGACCCCGACAGCACCGGCCACATCCATAACGGCGCCGACGATAACGCCTCCGGCGCGAGCGCGCTGATTCACATCGCCCGCCAGCTGGCGCGCACACCGCCGGCGCGCACCGTCGTCTTCATCGCCTTCAGCGGCGAGGAGGCCGGGCTGCTCGGCTCCGACTTCTACGTGAAGCACCCGCTCTTCCCGCTCACGCGGACCTATGCGATGGTGAATCTCGACATGGTCGGCCGGCTCAGGAACGATCGGCTGCTGGTCTATGGCTCCGCCACCGCGGCGGAGTTTCCCGCGCTGCTGGACTCGGTCAACAGCGAGGCGCACTTCAACCTCTCGTATAGCGGAGATGGCTGGGGCCGCAGTGACCAGTCCTCCTTCTACGGCGCGGGCCTGCCCGTCCTGCACCTCTTCACCGACCTGCACGAAGACTATCACCGCACCACCGACGACTGGGAAAAGATCAACGCCGACGGGCTGGGTCAGGTCGCCAACTTCGCCGCGCGCCTGGTACGTACGCTGGCGGATCGCGTCGCCCCACTCACCTTCATCAACGCGCCGGAGCCCGTCGCGGCCGGTACCACGACCACCTCCTCCGGGTATGGCGCCTACCTCGGCACCATTCCCGACATGTCAGGCACTGCTCATGGCGTCCGCCTGACCGGGGTGCGCGCGGGCAGTCCCGCGGAGCTCGGCGGGCTGCGGGGCGATGACATCATCACCCGGATCGGCGAGCGGGAGATCGACAACCTCCAGGCGATGACCGACGCCTTGCGCAGCCATCAACCCGGGGACGTGGTCGAAATCCACGTCCTTCGTGGCGGCGCGGAGCAGCGGCTCACGATCACCCTCGGCAGGCGCGGAGGCTGAGATGGCCGCACGGCTCGACCCCCTCCCCATCATCGCCGGGTTGCGCGGGCTTTTCTGCCGTGACGCCAGCCGGCAGGCGCTGCTGCAGTACACCGCCGATCGCATTCAGGCGGCCGGACCGCCATACACCTCGGTCTACCTCTACATGCTGCAAGGCGACGACCTCGTCCTCGAAGCGTTCCGCGGCCGGGAGACGGACCATACGCGCATCCCGGTGGGCAAGGGCGTGTGCGGAACGGCGGTGGCCACAGGGCAAGACCAGAATGTCGGCGACGTACGCGCGGTCGAAAACTATCTCGCGTGCAACACCGTGACCCGCTCAGAACTGGTCGTCCTCATCCGGCGAGGCCCGAAGATCCTGGGCCAGATTGACGTCGACAGCGATGTCCCTGATCCGTTCACCCCCGATGAGGAAGCGGCGGTGCGGGCGGTGGCGGATGGGTTGATGGTGGTACTTTAGGCAGCAGCGGGCAGGTGGGTGTACTGACGCGCTGAGTTTCGCCCCACGGCAGATCCAACGATCCTGCACTTCCCTGCCACCTGCCACCTGCCACCTTGATGGAAGCCACCCGCACCCTCAATGGCGTCACCCTCTTCGAGCGCCGCATCGGCGACGGTCCGCCGACGGTCGTGCTGCACGGCGGCCCCGGGGCGCACCACGACTACCTCCTGCCTGCCTTCGACGTGCTCGCGAGCGGGCGTACCCTGATTTATTACGACCAGCGCGGCGGCGGACGCTCGCCCGTGGACCGGGAGACGCCGGTGGGCTGGCGCGAACAGGTGGCGGACCTCGAAGCGTTGCGGGAGCTGTGGGGCATCGACCGGCTCACGCTGGCTGGGTACTCCTGGGGCGGGCTGCTCGCGCTGCTCTATGCGGTCACCTATCCCGACCGCGTCGAGCGCCTCGCCCTGATCGCCCCCGCCCCGGCGTGGAAAGGGGGACGGGCGGAATTCGAGCGCCGTTTCCTGGCGCGTTCCCAGTCTGCCGAGTTGGTTGCGGCGCGCGAGGCGCTGCGCCACTCGGGGCTGCGGGAGCGGGACCCGGCGGCGCATCAGGCGCGGCTCTTTGCGCTGGCGGTGGGCGGCTGGTTCCACGATCCGGCACGGGCGGACGCGCTCACACCATTCCGTCTTACCGAGCGCACCCAGCGCAGCGTCTGGGAGAGCCTGGGCGACTACGACCTCCGCCCCGCCCTCGGCGCCCTGGAGATCCCGGCCATCGTGCTGCATGGCGATGACGATCCGATCCCGTGGGAGACCGCAAGCGAAACCGCGGACGGCCTCCGGGCCGACTTTCACCTCTTGCCTGAGTGCGGACATGTGCCCTACGTCGAGGCATTCGAGGCTTTCGTGGCGCTGCTGAACGCGTTCCTGCCGCGGAGCGGGTGACGGCCAGCTTTGCACCGTCCGGAGCCCGGAATTACCCTTCTCGTCCCATGCGCCCCACCCCTTTTGACGTCGCCTTCGGACCCCAGGCTGACGAGCGCTTCCCCCGCATCCGCGAGTCGCTGGCCGCCACCGGTCGGGATCCCCACGACCTCGATGCGTTCATGCTGGACCGGGCAGTGGTCACCCTGCTCCGGGAACTGGTCCCCGAGGAGGGTGTCGGGGCGGCGATCGAACAGCATATCGCCCTCCTGCATCACAGCTATCTCTACTGGGCCGAGGGCGGCTGGCTGGTACAGCTCAACCGGTCGCGGGCCCAACGCCTGCTCGTGCCTGAGGCCAGCAGCAGCGCGGATCTGGCACCGGCCGGCCTGCCGCGCGCGGCGTATGTCCAGTTTCCCGAACGGCTGGTCTGGGCGGCCCTGGGCGATGGCGAGCCGCACCAGCCCCTCGACGGGCTCTTCGTGCGGTCATGGCCGGAGGGCGGGTACTTCGTGCTGGGCATCTTCAGCATGCACCCGAGCCACGAGGGCTTCACCGTGGTGGAGGCGGATGGCCACACCGAAGGCGCGCTGGCACGGGAGGACGGGACGGCGCTCTTTTCCCCCGTGCTGCCCGGTGGCGCGGCAGCGGGGCTGTTCTCGATCGTTGGTGGCGAGGAGCTCATCGAGCTGGCGGCACGGACCCGTCCCCTGCTCCAGGAGGCGCAGGCCTGCAGCGGGCCGGCCCATCGCGCGCACCAGCCGCTCGAGGTGAACTGAGATGGCGCTCGACAAGAAGGCCGTCGCGGAGGTGCTGGAACAGATCGCCGCGTTCCTCGAGCTGAAGGGAGAGAATCCTTTCCGGGTACGGGCCTTTCACACCGCCGCGCGCGCCATCACCGCCCTCGCCGGCTCACTCGCCGACGCGCTCGACGACGGGTCCCTCGCCGCCACCAAGGGTGTCGGGCCCGCCACGCTGCAGATCGTGCAGGAGCTGGTGCAGACCGGGCGCGCGTCGCTGCTGGAAGAACTGCGCGAGCAGGTACCCGCCGGCCTGGTCGAGATGCTGCAGATCTCCGGACTCGGTGTCGCCAAGATTCGCCAGATCCACGAATCGCTCGACATCGATTCCCTCCCGGAGCTGGAGGCGGCCGCGCGCGACGGACGCCTGGCGCGGCTGCCACGCTTCGGGCCCAAGACGGCCGACAATATCCTCAAGGGCATCGCCTTCCTCCGCCAGGCTAGTGGGTTCAAGCTGGCGCATCATGCGGCCGAGGCGGCGGAAGGCCTCAGGCGCGCGCTGGCGGAACTGCCCGGCGTGCTGCAAGCCGTCACCGCCGGCGAAGTCCGCCGCCGCATGGAAGTGGTGAAGGACATTGTCGTGGTGCTGGTCGCGGAGGTCGCGCCGGCGGACATCTTCAAGCGGATCGGACAGCTGCCGGGAGTGCACGAATTTGCCGGCCAGGATGAGCGACGGGTCACGTTGCGGGTGACGGGCGGAACCCAGGCGCAGATCATCATCACGACGCCGAAGAACGCCGGCGCCGTGCTGGTCCAGGTGACCGGCAGCGAACCCCACCTCGCAGCACTCGCGACATTCGCCCGTGCCAAGGGCTTCACCCTCGATGGTGCCGCGCTGTGGCAGGGCAGCACCTTTGTTCCCACCGCCGACGAACCGGCATTCTACGCCGCAGTCGGCCTCGCGCCGATCGCCCCCGAGTTGCGCGAGGGCCGCGGCGAGATCGACGCCGCGGCGGCGGGTAAACTGCCGCTGCTACTCGAGCAGGCCGACCTGCGCGGATTCCTGCACTGTCACACGACCTACTCCGACGGATCGAATTCAGTGCTGGAAGTCGCGCGGGCGTGTCAGGACGCGGGCTACACGTGGCTCGGCATCACCGATCACAGCAAGGCCGCCGCGTATGCCGGCGGCCTCTCCCCCGAAGACCTGCTGCGTCAGGCCGACGAGATCGACGCCGCCAATCAGGCGCTCGGCGGGATCCGGATTCTCAAGGGGATCGAGGCGGACATCCTCGCCGCCGGCGAACTGGACTATGATGACACCGTCCTCGCGCGGCTGGACTTCGTCATCGGTTCCATCCACAGCCGCTTCAGCATGTCCCGCGCGGAGATGACCGCCCGGGTGCTCGCCGCGATGGACAACCCGCATCTCGCCATCCTGGGCCATCCGACCGGGCGCCTGCTCCTGGCGCGCGAGCCCTACGCGCTCGACATGGATGCCGTGCTGGACAAGGCGGCGCGCACCGGCGTCGCTATCGAGATCAACGCCGACCCCCACCGACTGGACCTCGACTGGCGGCTTGTCAGGCAAGCCCGCGATGCCGGCGTCATCATTTCGATCGGCGCCGACGCCCACAACCTCGCCGGGCTTCGCAACGTGGAATTCGGCGTCGGCATCGCCCGCAAGGGCTGGCTGACCCGGGACGACGTCCTCAACACCCGCTCGGCCGACGGCTTCCTCCTTCATGTCGCGCGCCGCCGCGGCACCGCGTGACCCGGGCCGGCACCCGCGGCACACGATCACGTCGGACCACCGCGCCGGCGCAGCAGCGCGCGCCTGAGATCCTCGCCCGGCTCAAGCGGAGTTATCCCGACGCCCATTGCGCCCTCGAACATGCGTCGCCCTATCAGCTCCTCGCCGCGACGATCCTCTCCGCCCAGTGCACCGATGCACGGGTCAACCTGGTGACGCCGGCGCTCTTCCAGAAATATCCCACACCGGCACACCTGGCCCGGGCGCGCCAGCCCGATGTCGAGCGCATCATCCAGTCCACCGGATTTTTCCGCAACAAGGCAAAGCACCTCATCGGCATGGCGCAGGCTGTGGTAGCGGATCATGGCGGCGAGATTCCGCGCACCATGGCCGAGCTGCACGCGCTGCCCGGTGTGGGCCGGAAGACCGCGAATGTCGTCCTCGGCAATGCCTTCGGCCTGAACGAGGGCGTCACAGTGGACACCCATGTCGCCCGACTGAGCGGGCTGCTCCAGCTCACCCAACAAACCGATCCGGTGAAGATCGAGCAGGACCTGATGAAGCTGATCCCTCGGGACGACTGGACCCTGGTCTCCCATCTCCTCATTCTGCACGGCCGGGCGGTCTGCATCGCACGTCGCCCTCGCTGTGACGATTGCGTCCTCGCTTCACTCTGTCCTTCCGCGAAACCGGGCGACTGACCGCTCGGCCGGACCCGGCGCCCGGGGCGACACCGTCGTGATGCCAACGCTGATGAGCCACAGTCCCACCGTTCCATCGGGCAGGTACGCGCGCCTCGAGCGGCTGATCCGCGCCCTGACCCTCTCCGCGACCGGCAGCATCAGCGTGAACCCCACTTCCCACCGATGGCTCCTGCGCCTGCGCTCAACAGCCCGGTCGCACCCACATCGACCACCAACGCCGCCTGCCCCAGGAACGACAAATGACCGATGCCGAAGTCGAATGCGGCGATATGATGCGACTGCTGTACCCGCTGCCCAGGAACCCGGCAGCGAACGTCGAGGCGACGCCCGCCCGGCCGGGCCCCATGCCCAGGAGCGAGACCCCGTGCGCCCGGGCCCGACCGACGTAGTATTGATCGAAAGTGAGACCGATCGTCCCACCATGTCCGGGCACTTCACCGGCCGATTGGGCGCGCGCGTCCGCCGTGAGACCCAGCAGCAGACTTGGCATCAACATGAATCGAGTCATGCGAATCCTGCCGCAAAAGCGAAATGCCATGCGAGCGAACCGCCCCGCCGAACCTCGCGCAGTGGCGTTGCCCGGGCGCAACCTGTCCTCCCCGTGACCCTTCGCCTCTCCGTCCTCGGTGGTGTGGACCTGCGAGATGCCACCGGCCGCGAAGTCAGCACCGTGCTGTGCCAGTCCAAACGGCTCGCGCTGCTCGCCTGTCTCGCGATGCACGGCCGGGACGGCTTTCTCCGGCGGGACACGCTGCTCGGGATGTTCTGGCCGGCACTGGATCAGGAACATGCGCGCGCGGCGCTGGCGGCGGCAGGGAGCGAACTCTGGTTTCAGAATGCCGTCGCCTCACCCTTTCATGCGGGGGCTCTGGAGCGGTACCGGCGTGCACAGCTGCTGCTGAGGTTGGGAGACGCCGAGACGGGACAGTGCTGGGCGAGTACGCTGGCGGAGCGCTCACCCTGGGAGCTGGTCTTCCGGACTGCGGGCGCCGAGCTCCTCGGCGCCGAGACGGGGTGTGCGGCGCTTAGCGCCCGATCTGCAGCACCCCTTCCATCCGGCTGACGACATCGGCCATCTCGGGACCACAGTCGACCGTCGGAGCCCCGTCCTTCTTCGCCGGTGCCGCCCACTGCTGCTTCACCCGGACCGGCGTGGAGTCGGCCCCCTCGGCGATCAGGTAGGTCACGTGCAGCCGACAGGCGTACGGGTCCATCGCCAGCACGCCAGGCTTCGGATGACGCACCCCCGATATCACCCCCGCCACGGAATCCGCCATATCCAGCGTGAAGAAGTCGGCCGCCATCGCCCGGCGGGCGCGCACCCAGGTGGAGTCCCGCCCGGCGGGAATGACCGACGCGCTGCTCGTGGCCGGGCCGGCCATCAGGCCGGTACAGGCGGAGAGAGCACCCGCAAGCGTGACAAGGGTGAGTGCAGCAGGGATACGGGAGCGGGCCATGCCTTCCTCCTGAGAATCGGGCGGGAACGGGTTATCCTGATTTGAGGAAAAATCTGCCCGTGACATAACCGTGGACAAGCGGAAGGCGGTAACGATTTGATGACTGCGGGTAACGATCAGGGGACGCTGGTGGCGTATCGCTCCTCACCGACGACCCGGAATCCGCGCTTCAGGTAGTTGGGGAGGGCGCTGGGGTGATCGAGCGTGCAGGTATGCAGCCAGACCCGCCGCGCACCGATTGCCCAGGCCTCCTGGACTGATCTGGTGAGCAGGAATCGGCCAAAGCCACGGCCGATCGCGTGAGGCATGAGCCCGAAGTTGTTGATTTCGACCGAGCCATCGGCATCGGACCTGAGGTCGAAGTATCCCGCCGGAGCGCCCGCATGGTACAGCACCCAGACCACGATTCTGCGGTCGAGGTAGGCCTGGAACTGCGCGTCGGTCCACGCCACCCGGTCCCGCCAGCCGAACTGCCGGCCCACCTCGGTATAGAGGAAGCGTGCAAGGGCCGGCGTGCACTGCTCGACCCGCTCGAGCCGGACACCAGGGGGAGGCGCGCCGCCACCGATCAGGTCGGACGGCGAGGTCATCTCGAGGTTGGTCTGGACCACTTCGATCATCGGCATGCGGGAAAATACTCCAGCCCCGGTCCAGTTCAATTGGCCGTCGTCCGAGCCCGCCCGGCCGACCGCCGACCAGCCTGTGCAAGTCTCCCACCCCGCCGCATCCCCCGCGCGTCCACTCTCCAAGAGGCACATATGTTTCGCAGCATTCTGGGCGCTACCGCGCTCCTGCTGTCGGCGTCTCCCGCGGCGGCGCAGGGCTGGATCGAGATCGAACATCCCCGTGGCTCCACCGCCGCGGATCCCCAGCTCCAGCGTGTCAGTGCCGATGTCCGCGTCACTCTCGATGGCCGCATCGCACACGTAGAGGTCGAGGAACGCTTCCGGAATACCGGGAGCCGGGTGACCGAGGGGAGCTATCTGTATCCCATGCCGGGCGAAGCGGTGTTCCAGAATTTTTCGTTATGGATGGGAGATCAGGAAGTCCGCGGCGAGATGATGAACGCCGAACAGGCCCGGGGAATCTATGAGGAAATCGTCAGGCGCCTCAAAGACCCGGCCCTGCTGACGCTTGCCGGTCATGGACTGGTTCGCGCCCAGGTCTTTCCCATTCAGCCCGGCGAGACGCGGAAGATCATCCTGCGTTATACCCAACTGCTCGATCGCGCCGGCGATGCACTGCGGTTCCGTTATCCCTTCGGTGCGCGCGGGCCCGCGAATGGGTCACTCCGCGTGACGCTGCCGGAGGGCGAGGGCGTCGGGACGCCCTACTCGCCTACCCACACACTCAACACCACTCGCCCTGGCGGGCGCACCCAGATCAGCATTGACGCCTCCACCGGCGGCGACCTCGAACTCTTCCTGCCGCTGCGCCAGGGCCTGGTCGGGATGACCGCACTCCCGCATGCCGAGGCGGGAGAGGATGGCTACGTCATGCTGCTGCTGGCGCCGGCGCTCCGGCAGGAGGGGGCGGTGGTGCCGCGCGATCTCACCTTTGTCATCGATGTGTCCGGCTCCATGTCTGGACAGAAGCTGGAGCAGGCCCGCGCCGCAGTGCGCCAGGCGCTCGGCTCGCTCCGCCCCGAGGATCGCTTTCGCCTGATCGCGTTCAGCTCCGGCGTGCGGCTCTTCCGTGATGAATTCGCCACAGCGAGGGGAGGCAACCTGCAGGCCGCCCGCCAGTTCATCGACGGCCTCAACGCCGATGGCGGCACCAACATCTCCGCCGCCCTCGACGCCGCCCTCGGGGGGACTGTCGCGGAGAACCGGCTGCCGATCGTCTTCTTCCTCACCGACGGTGTGCCATCGGTGGGCGAACAGGCCCCCGATCGCATCGCGGCGCTCGCTGCCGGCCGTATCGGCCGGAACCGGGTCTTCACCATCGGGGTGGGCCACGACGTGAACACCTATCTGCTCGATCGGCTGGCCCAGGAGGGGCACGGGGCCGTGGAGTATGTCCCGCCCGAGGCCGATGTCGAGGTGGCGGTCGGCAGTCTGGTGAGCAAGCTCAGCCGGCCCGCGCTGGTGAACCTGCGGCTGGTCGACAGCCCGGTGCGGCTGGTGGACCTGTCGCCCGGCACCCTTCCAGACCTCTTCTTCGGCGAGGAACTGGTGGTGTTCGGACGCTATCATGGGAGCGGCGAGGGCGACATCGTCATCGAAGGCGAACGCAACGGCCGCCGCGAACGGTTCGTGACCAGCGTCGTCTTTCCGCGGATGGAGGCGGGCAACGACTTCATTCCACGACTCTGGGCCTCCCGCCGCATCGGTGATCTCACCCGTCAGGTCCGGCTCGAGGGCAGCAGCGCCGCCACCATCCAGCAGATTCGTGACCTGGGGCTGCGCTACGGGATCCTCACCGAGTACACCTCGTATCTCGTGCAGGAGCCGCAGCTGGCGACGCGGGGGCCGGATGACCGGAGCGTCCGGCGCGACATGATGCCGATGAGTGCGCCGGCCACCGTGACGGCACCGTCACCCGCGGCGCAGACTGGTGCGGCCGCATTTGATCGGGCGCAGGAGAGCGGCAGGATGTCGCAGGCGACCAACCTGGCAGAGGCGGACAAGCTGGCGGACGAAAAGGTGGAGAAGCAGGTCGGCGGAGGGCCGGCCATCCGTCGCGCAGGGGGCCGGGTATTCGCTGAACGGGACGGGATCTGGACCGATGTGGCCCACACGGAGAAGCTCCGGATTGTTTCCGTCGCGCCATTCAGCCCAGCATACTTTGCCCTGACCCGTGCCCTCCCTGAGCTGGCCGCGAGTCTGAAGGTGGCTGATGCGGTGCTGATCGCGGGCCGGCAGGCCAGCATCAGGATCGTGAACGGGGGCAGCGAATCCCTGAGTGCCGCCGAGCTGCAGCGGCTGGTGCGCGAATTCCGGAGGGCAGGATGAGTCGGTCCGCCTGGCTCCTGACCCTCGCCGTGCTCGCCTGCGGCGGAGAGTCTCCGTGGTCCCCGGCGCTCGCCTGGCCGGACTGCGCCCCGTTTGATGGTGCAGCGACCCGGATCGTGATCCCGCAGGAGGCCGGCAGCGACAGCGCCTCACAGACCAATCTGACACTGGTGATCTACCAGGCGCCGGAAGAAATCCGGGGAAGAGAGTGGGCCATCCCGGATCAGAGTGGCACCGAACTGTCGGTGCTGCTCTGCCCCGCTACCGGGCCCTGCATCTCGGCCACTGCCGGCTGGGTCCGGGTGGATTCGGGAGCTCCGGGGAGCGAAATCCATGGCCAGTATCGGGTGACATTTTCCGATGGACGGGTGCTGGCGGGGCGCTACGCCGCCCCGCTCCAGCCACCGATCGCCCTGTGCGGCTGACAGACATCGGGCCGACGGGAGAGGTGCGGGGCCCGACGCGCATCGCTACCTTCGGCCTCGCTCACCTCTCCTGCTGAGATCATGGCGACGATCGAAGAGCTCTACGCCCAGTATCACCAGCCCCTGCTGCGCATGCTGTACCGCCGTACGGGCGACCAGGATCGTGCCGAAGACATCGCGCACGAGACCTTCGCGCGGGCCATCGCCACACCACCGGACAATCCCCGGCCGTGGCTCTTCGCGGTGGCGCTGAACCTGGTGCGGGACGACGGTCGCCGGGCGGTCCGCCAGGGCCGCAGGCTGCAGTTGCTCAAAGCGGACTCAGTGACACACGCCCCCGCCGCCGATGACGAGTACGAGCGCCTCAACAAGAACCGCATGGTCCGCGCAGCACTGGACCAGTTGCGCGACATCGACCGCGAGATCCTGCTGCTCAAGGCGGAAGGCTTCGACTATGACGAAATCGCCGCCGCGACCGGGCTGGCCAAGGGTGCCATCGGCACCACGCTGGCCCGCGCCCGCCGTCGCCTCGTGGAGGAGTTCCGAACGCAGGAGAAGGATCGCCATGCCGCATCTTGATGATGGCCAGCTGACCGCACTTCTCGACGGGGAACTGACGTCGGCGGAGCGAGCGGAGGCGGAGTCGCACCTCGCGAATTGCCCCGCATGCCGGGAGTTGCTGGACGAGACCCGTCGCTTCTTCCGGGAGGCGGGAGCGTTAGTCGATGCCGTGCAGCTGCCCACCGACTCATCGAGTCGGCCGGCGGGGCCGAATACTCCTGCCGGCCTACCCGACCGGCGGACTGCCGAGCCACCGACCCGACGAGGCGGCGGCCTGACGGCGTGGCGTTCGCTCGGCTGGGCCGCCACGATCGTCGTGGCGGTCGGACTCGGCTGGTTTGCCAGCGATCTTCGATACCGCGCACCCGTCGCCGCCCCGATCTCCGACCTGAAGTCGGACCGTGCGGATCAGGCGGTGATGACCGCGAAGTCGGCCGAACCGACCGCCACCACTCCCGCACCTGCCACCCACCCCGTACCCTCCGACGCAGCGAGGGCCGCTGGAAATGGAGCGATATCACGTCCGGAGGAGGCAGGAACGCGGACGCCGGCGATTCAGGCACCCGCACCGGAGGCTGGCCTCGTCAGCAACAACGCCGTGGCCAAGGACGAGGTCGGCAAGCTGGCGGAATCGGGCGGAGAGCGACGTGAGGCCGCAGAGCGGGCGGTCGTGGGAAGCACCGACCCGCAGGCCGGTCGCCCAGCTCCCGCCGCGCTCGCCGCCCAGGCGCCTGCTGCTGCCGGCGCTGTGCAGACCACCGAGGCAGACCTCCGGCGACAGCGGTCCAATGTGAGGACGGTCACATTGGAGGAGGCGGTGAGAAGCCTCGGCGGGACCATTCGTCTGGTCGATGGCATGGTGCCCGCAAGGGTGGAAGTGGTGGAATCAGCCGAGCCCGGCACCCGCCGGATCAGGGTGGTCTATTTCGATCCCCCGGGACGCGAGCTGTGGCTCGATCAGGCGCGGCAGCTGGCCGATTCTCGTGACGCCTACCGCGCGCTCGATGACCGGGCGGGCCTGCTCGTCGGCGACACCATCGCGATCGCCGGACCGGCCGGAAGGCAGACCCTCAATTGGATCGATCAAACTGGCCTCCGGCTTGGACTTACGGGGTTTCTCCCGGCAGATTCCCTGCGTGGGCTGGCCCGTCGGGTGCGATGATGTACCCAGGTACTGGCGGATCGGCGTAGATTCTCCCTGACCACTCGGCTACAGGAACGGATGTCGCACCTCGAAGAGCGCATACTCGACAAGCTGGTCAGCGGGACCGCAACCCCGAACGACGTGCAGCGGATTCTCAACCACGTCGGGGACTGTCGCGCCTGTGCCCGAAAGCTGGAGGAGTGGCGCGACAATTTCGCCGAGGTCGATGAGCGCTATCCCGACCTGGCGATCGAAATGATGCCTCTCGCGACGGTGACTCCGGGCGGACTGGTGCTGATGCCACAGGGGGAGGAACCGAAACGGCGGTTCGAGGTCGATCTCTCAACCCTGTTGTGGATCGGCGCAGTGCTGCTCGCTCTGGTCGTCGGCTATGGAGCGAGTCGTTTGCGGCAGTCGAGCGAAGGAATGATCGCGTCGGCCGGATCGAGCGGTCAGGCCGAAAGCGGGCTCGCAACGTCTGCCGCACCCCGGGTCACCGCGCCGGCGACCGCGCTTCCGCATGACACCAGTTCCGCGACGACCCCGCCTCCGGTCATGACCGAACCAGCCCAGGTCCCCGCGCTTCGGCCCACAGTCCCCACGCGCGCGGCGGTCGACACCACCCCAAGCCGACTGGCGCTGTCTCCCAACTTCAAGCCGCTCTCCCGCAGCGAGGCGGTGCGCCGCCTGGGCGGTCCGGTGCGCTCCCTTCAGGGCTATAGCGTGGACCACCTCGAGGTAGGATCGGCGTCCGCTGTCCCCGGGGCCCAGACCGGACTCGATGTCATCCGAGTGGTCTACCGCACCGCCGGGGGCGGCCGCATCCTGCTCGACCAGCAGCTCATCCCGGCCGACAGTTCCGGCTTCCGTCCCATCGATGACCCCACGCTGGAGAGCGGCGAAACGGCGTATGGCACGTCGCCCAGCGGCGTGAGCGTCGCGACCTGGCTTGATGAGGCGGGCTACCGGATGTCACTCGTCGCCCAGCTCCCGCTCGACTCGATCAAGCAGCTGGTGCCACTGGTCCGCTAAGCCCCGCGACAGGGTGGCTGGGCCACTCCCACAAGCCGATGTGACACTCGTTACCGCGCGGAGGGGGAGGGGAGGAGCCATACTGGCTCTGTCACCCTGCCATCTCTGGAGCTTTCATGTCGCGCTCGCTCGCGCCGTTCCTCGTGTTCGTCCTGATCACCAGCACCATCCATCCGGCCCATGCACAGGGGGACATTCGCCTCGGACTCGGCGGCGGTGTCTCGCTGCCCCTGCGTAGCTACGCCGACGCCGTGAAAACCGGCTGGCTCGGACAGGGCAACCTGGCCTTCTTTCCGGGCGCCTCCACCTCGATCGGGTTCAGGATTGACGGGTTCTACGGCAGGAATGTGCTGAAGGCGACGCCGGGCCGGACCAGTATGCTGGGGAGCACGGCCAGTCTCGTGCTCCAGGTCGGCTCGCGCCGTTCCCCCAACCGGATCTATCTCTTCGGCGGGGGTGGATACGTCAGGACCCGCACCACCGGCCCCAACTTCGGCAGCCTCTCGAGCACCAATCCGGCGATCACCGGAGGCGCGGGCGTGTCCTTCGGCAGTCGCAGCTTCGCCCTGTTCGTGGAGGGCCGCTATCTCAGCGTCTACACCGACGGCATCAAACCACAGCTAGCACCGATCGTGGCGGGCTTTTCGTTCGGCGGCCTGTAAAAGGAAGCGCTGACCAAGAGTCCGGAACGAGGCGAGACCGCAGGGGGCCCGGAGGGGCCCTGCGGATGAGACCCGGTGTCACCACGACACTGTGCTGAACTTCCCTAACCAGGGCTGCCGGCGCCCACCGCGTAGCGGGCTGCACCCAGACCGGCGGCCCGCCCCGTCGCCCACGCCCAGGCAAAGTTGTAGCCCCCGATCGGGCCGAAGGCATCCAGCATCTCGCCGCACAGGAAGAGACCCGGGTGCCGGCGGCTCTCCAATGTGGCTGTGTGCACTTCGCTGAGGGCAACCCCTCCCCCGGTCACCTCCGCCTTGCGATACCCCTCGTCGCCAGTCCAGGGGAGGACGTAGCGCGTCAGGAGATCGAGCAGGACCAGCCGGCGCTCACGCGAGAGCTGTGATACTTGAAGCGCCGACTCGATTCCCGCCTCGGCCAGCAGCACCTCCGCGAGCCGGGCGGGCAGCTGCTCCCGCACGACGGTGAGCACGGCCTGGGCGCCGCGGGCCTGCAACCGGGTATCCCAGCCCGCCCGGTCCATCGCTCCCCAGCGCACTCGGAGTTCCTCCCGGGCACCGCCATCCTGCCGCGACCGCACTGCAATGTCCGAGATGTCGAGCACCGCAGGGCCGCTGTAACCCCGATGCGTGAAGAGAAAGCCACCCGTGGCCGCAACCTGCCTGCCCCGGCGCTTCCCCTCGATGGACACGGTGAGGGATATTCCCGCGAGCCCGGCGTGCAGTGCTGGCTCTGCGGTCAGCGGAGTGAGCGCGGCATAGAGCGGATGGACCACGTGCTGCAGCCGCCGGGCAATGGCGAGGCCGGTGCCATCGCTGCCGGTGGTGGGCACCGAAAGCCCGCCGGTCGCGAGAACGACCGCAGACGCGCCGACCGGCTCAGCCCCCTCAAGCTGGACCCTCCATCCGCCACCCACAGACTCGATGTCACGCACCAGCGCGCCGAACCGAAGGACGGCGCCCCGTTCGCGGGCGGCGCTCATGAGCCGGTCGCGGACGTCTCTCGCCCGATTGGAGCGGGGAAAGAGTTTGCCCGAGTCCGTCTCCAGCTGCAGCGGCAGGTCGAGCTCATGCTCGAAAAAGTGGCGCTGCTGCTCGAGCGGCCAGCCCGCGAGGATCTTGCGCAGCTGATGCGGAGAGGAGTCGGTGACGAACCGGCCGTGCTCGAGGACCGACGGGAGGATGTTGCAACGGCCGCCACCGGAGATGAGGATCTTGCGCCCGCCGTCCGGGGTGCGTTCCAGCAGCAGCACGGGGATGCCGGTACTGGCGGCCGCAATCGCCGCCAGGCATCCCGCGGCTCCTCCACCAACAATCACCACCGGAAGCGCAGTCATGCGGGAATATGGAGCCTCGGCGCCGATGCTGACATATTCCCCCTTCCCGCGCTTCCCCTGCCTCCTTGTGGAATCCCATGAAGACGATCATCGAACCGTTCCGGATCAAGTCGGTGGAGCCGATCCGGCTCACGACGCACGCCGAGCGCGAGGCACGCCTGCAGGGAGCCGGCTACAACGTCTTCCAGCTCAAGTCGGATGACGTCCTGATCGACCTCCTCACTGACAGCGGCACCTCGGCGATGAGCGCCTCCCAATGGGCCGGCATCATGCGGGGCGATGAATCGTACGCCGGCAGTCCATCCTTCTACCGCTTTGAAAAGGCGGTGCAGGACATCTTCGGCTTCCAGTACGTCTTTCCCACCCACCAGGGTCGGGCGGCCGAGCGGATCCTCTTCTCCACCCGGTGCAGGCCGGGCGACGTCGTCCCCAGCAATACCCACTTCGACACGACACGCGCCAACGTGGAATTCGTCGGGGCGCGCGCGGTCGATCTGGTCATCCCGGAAGGTCGCCAGCCGGCGACGCGGCACCCCTTCAAGGGCAACATGGATGTTCCGGCACTCGAGCGGCTCATCGCCGACGTGGGACCGGAAAAGATTCCGCTCTGCATGCTGACGGTCACGAACAATTCCGGCGGCGGACAGCCGGTGTCGATGGCCAATGTTCGGGCGGTGAGCGCGGTCTGTCGGCGGCACGGCATCCCGCTGTACATCGACGCGTGCCGCTTTGCCGAGAACGCCTGGTTCATCCGGCAGCGCGAGGCGGGCTACGCCGACCGCGCGCCCATTGATATTGCGCGGGAGATGTTCGCCCTCGCCGACGGCGCCACGATGTCCGCCAAGAAGGACGGGATGGCGAACATCGGCGGGTTCATCGCGAGCAACGATGCCGAGGTGGCCCAGCAGGAGCGGAACCTGCTGATCCTGACGGAGGGATTTCCAACCTACGGCGGCCTCGCCGGCCGGGATCTCGAAGCGATCGCCCTCGGGCTGTATGAAGCGCTGGATGAGGACTACCTGCTCTATCGCATCACCTCGACCACCTATCTCGGTCGGCATATCGCCGACGCGGGAGTCCCGATCGTCGAGCCGCCCGGAGGGCACGCCGTCTACATCGACGCCGCTGCCCTCTTCCCCCAGATTCCTCCGCTCGAGCTACCCGGGCAGGCCCTGGTCGCCGAGCTGTATCGGGAAGCGGGAATCCGTGCAGTGGAGATCGGGACAGTGATGTTCGGCCGGCGGGATGCTTCGACGGGTGTGGAGACCGCGGCCCAGATGGAACTGGTCCGTCTGGCAATTCCACGCCGGGTCTACACCCAGAGCCACATCGACTATGTCGTCGAGGCGATCCTGAATGTCTATGCTCGGCGCGGCGAGGTTCGGGGGTACCGGTTCACCGAGCAGGCGCCGTACCTCCGGCACTTCACGGCGCGGTTCGCGCCGCTGTAGGTAGTCGCCGCAGCGCCGGGAAACAGCGCTCCCCGGCGCTCCGGTCAGACCGAGGGTTCAGGGTTTCTTCCGATACATTCCATCAAAGGCGACCTGCCAGCTCTTCCCCTCGTCGTCCGATGATTCCCACAGCTGGCGAACCGAGCCGTCGGTGTTTTGAAAGAAGGTCAGCCGCTGCTGTTGCGGCTTCCCGCCAGGCCCCGGGGCCACGCCGGTAAACCGCATGACGCCGTCGGCGTAGCTGCCCGACAGCCGCAGGATGCTGCCGAAGTTGTCGATCCACACCTGGTTCCACAGCCCGGTGGTGGGATCGAAGAAGTTGAAGCTCTGACCGGTACTGCCTCCACCCCCTATCCAGTGCTCGTGAATCAGGCACCCCGCCTCTTCACTCGTCACCAGGTTCGTCCCGACCACCTTGCCGGTGGGATCGGTGACGTTCCAGTCGCCCTCCCAGAAATCGAACTGGTGCGATTCGGTCTTGGGGCATCCGGGAGACGGGGCGCTGCCCTGCGCGACTGCATGGGCGACCACCGCCGTCAACAATCCGACGGTGAGGAGTGAAACACGAGCGCGCATGAGAGATGGCCTCTGAGAAAGTGGCGAGGGCAGTTGCCGGTGAAGGCCTGCGACTACGGGTAGCGAACGGAAGAGTTCCACCGACGCGGTGCCATCAGCCGTCAGCCGTCAGAACTGGAAGTACAGAAAGGGGCTCGGCGCCGCGAACCGCAGTACGCACGCCAGCGCGAGGAGAGCGAGTCCCACCGCGGCGAATCGGGTCCGGGGAAAGCGAAGCTCCCAGCTATTCGGCGAAAACCAGACGATCCCCAGCGCGACGACCAGCAGCGGGTAGGCCAACGCACCCAGCAGCCCGCCGTTGCCTCCTGCCCCGGAAACGAGTCCCGTCATCACGCCGAGCAGATGCGTTGCCTCGGCGAGGGAGGAGGAACGGAACAGCACCCAGCCCAGCATGACCAGGACGAAGGTCAGCAGCGCGGCGAGTGGACCGGCGCGTGGCACCAGCGCATGCCGGCGGCACCAGGCATGCCCCGCCAGCAGGAGGCCATGATAGAGCCCCCACAGCACGAACGTCCACGCGGCACCATGCCACAGCCCGCCGAGGAACATCACCAGCAGCAGGTTGCGCGCGGCACGGCCGGCGCCGCGCTCGGAGCCACCCAGCGGGATGTAGAGGTAGTCCCGCAGCCAGAAGGAGAGCGACATGTGCCACCGGCGCCAGAACTCCGCGATGTTCGTCGCCCGATAGGGCGAATTGAAGTTCTGCGGAAAGCGGAAGCCGAGCAGAAAAGCCAGACCGACCGCCATATCGCTGTAGCCGCTGAAGTCGAAATAGATCTGCAGCGTGTACCCCAGTGTCGCGAGCCAGGCCTCGCCGCCGTCGAGCGAGGCCCACTGGTGCCAGAGGGGGGTCACGACCTGGTCGGCCAGCGCATCGGCGAGCAGCACCTTCTTGGCCAGCCCGAGCACGAGGAACCAGAGTCCCATCACCCAGGCGGCTCGTTCCGGGCGCGGTGGCACCGCTTCGAGCTGCGGCGCCATGTCGGCGTAGCGAACGATCGGGCCGGCGATCAGGTGGGGAAACATCGCCACGAACGCGGCGAACTCGAGAAACCCACGAGCGGGAGCCAGTCGCCCGCGATAGATGTCGATGGTGTAGCTGATGGAGTTGAAGGTATAGAACGAGATGCCGACGGGCAGCACCAGGTGCAGCAGTGGGAGGTCCATGGGCGCACCGAGCAGTGCCCCGAGGCCGTTCAGTGTTCCGGTGAAGAAATCGAAATACTTGAAGACGCCGAGAATGCCGAGGTTGAACGCGAGCAGCACCACGAGGCAGGCCCGCCGGCGCGCGCCATCGCCACTGCGGGCCAGATAGCCACCGGCGACGTAGTCGGCCGAGGTCGAGAGCAGCATCAACGGGACGAAGCGCCAGTCCCACCAGCCGTAGAAGAGGTAGCTCGCCAGCGTGAGCGTACCGAGCCGCAGCCGTGTCCCGGGCAGCCACCACCACGCCGCCAGCGCCAGCGGCAGGAAGAGCAGGCAGAAGACGTAGCTATTGAATAGCACAGCCGCCGGGCCGGTTGAAGAACGACTCGGTCAGCCGATCGGCGACCGGCGCGAGAAAGTGAATGGCATCCACGAACGCCGTCGAGTCCGCCCCGAGGCCGGGACGCGCCTGGCTATCGAAGTACCGTAGCAACCCTTCACCCTCGAGGCGCCGCAGCAGCAGGACGGTCTCTTCCGTGCGAACGCGCCACGCTGTTCCCCGTGCGGCACGCTCGAACGCCGGATGCACCGGGGGGATGAAGGCGATGATGCTGATCCCGGCCTGGCGAGCCTCGCGCGCGAATTCCTGCAGCACCTGGATACGATCGGGATCGAGCTGATCGAACGACTCATAGCGACGCAGGATACCGGGGATCGAGCTGGTCACCTGCTCGGCGGAGCTGAAGGTCCCTGTCTGGAGCGCGGCCTCGATGCGCGGGTAACGCTGGCGTCCATCTGCCTCGAGCACCGTCGGTGGCACGCTGGCGGCATGGGCGACATGCGACCAGACCGAGCGGACCGACGCACTCACGCTCTGCCAGCCGAGCAGGTCGGCGCCGAGGGAGGTGATGGGGTCCGGTGGGCTGGCGCCAGCGAACGGGCCGAGCACTCGGCTCGCCGTGAGGCCGGGGAGCGGACCGCCCGGTCCCTGCAGCATCTCGGGATCGACACCGACGACCAGCGCCCGGAGGGGAAGATCCAACGCGCGCAGGTAGTGGAGGATCGCAAGCAGATCGTCGGTCGATGCGCCATTCACCGCAAAGTTGAACGCTGGCTCACCGGTGAGCGCCGAAAGGCAGCGCGGATCGATCGTCTTGGTGCGGGAGGAACCAAGAATCAGCTGGGTGGGACGGGGGGTCCGTAACTGGAGGAGCGCGGCTTTCTGGTCGCGATCGGCGGTGAGCACGGGAGGGATGAGGCGGGTGCCGAAAACCCCGAGCGGATCAGCGAGCCAGGTGGTGAGTGCGGTGCCGCACAGGAGCAGCAACAGCGTGAGGAAGAAGCAGCGGAGAAAGGCGCCATCCTGCGGCGAGGGTTCGGGCGGCGCGTGGGGGTGGGTCATTGGC
>JAWXBX010000315.1:0-9746 GCA_034440415.1 Gemmatimonadota bacterium
CCGCTCCCCTCTGTCGTATGGGCCCAGCCGCGAAATGGAGCAATGATGCCACGGTCGCCGTCGCGGCGCGGCGGCCAAGTGCGGTGAAACATGGGGTTACCAGATTCATCTGGCGTGGCCCTGATCATGCCCTTTTGGGCGGGGTGTCCGGGGCGGTGTACGGTTGCTCTTCGGGAGCGATGCTTCTAGCGGCCCCCGCCCTCGGGTGATACGTTTGCGACCCTTTTTCCATGCCTTTCCCGGGCTGGTCTCATGCCGATTGCTCGCTCCAGGAACAACGCGTACGATGTCGTCCACGCCGCGGTGCTGGCGATGCCGGACGTGACGCTGAAACGGATGTTCGGCGCCGATGCGTTCTTCACGCACGGCCGGATGTTCGCGTTCCTGTTCGAGGCGGCGATCGTGCTCAAGCTGCCTGAGAGTGATCGGCAGGACGTCCTCGACACCCGTGTCGGCCGCCCGTTCCTGACCAGCGAGCACGCGCCCTTCGGCCGCTGGGTGGAGGCGTCGATCCAGGGCAGTGAGGCGGCGTCGCGCGCCATCCGGCTGACCGCCGCGGCGCATGCCCTGGCGCAGATGCCGGTCAACGATGGTCCCCGCAAGCGGCGGCTCGTGGCCAAGCGGCGGCCGGCGCGGAGGGCGGTGGGGTAGGGCAGGACTTCAGCGCCGCAGCAGCTCCCTCACCTCGCTGCCTGCTTCCGCCTCACGTTCGATTCGATCAACCAGATTGCGGAGTTGCGCCTCCACGCCGTCCTCCGCCGGTGGCAGCGCGATGATGCGTCGCAGTCCGCCCTGGGTCTCAAGCAGACACTGAACCATCCGGTCCCTCCGGTGTCCAAGATCCCCTCTCGCCGCTGGATCCGCTGCCGTATCAGAGTCCCGGTCCAGAAGTGCGAGTGCCTCGTCCAGTCTGGCCAGCCCCCGCGCACCACGGCACGCCAGCGGAAGAATCTCCCCGATCAGCTCCGCTCGCCCGTCGACGATCCCGCTTCCGGCAAGATGACGCACCAGGCGGACGAGACCGCCGAACAACTCACGGGCGGAGCCAGCCGGCAACTCCGCCGCGGTGGCCAGCACTTCCCGTTCAAGCTCGGGGCTGAGCCGGGCACCACGGGGCTTCCGGTCGAGCAGAGGGAGACGACCAGCGCTCGCCGCGCCCGCCAGCAGCAGCGCCGCGAACACCGGGGAGCTCCAGAACAGCGCCGGATGTATCACTCGCCCAGCCCACATCCCGAGTCCTACCGCCAGCAGTGCGAGCGCCCAGAGTCCGAAGGGAATCATCCGCCACACCGACCGCACCGGGACTGCCCGAGCCGAGAGTCCGCGGGCGGCGAGCCGGTCCACAGCCGCCTCCGCCATGCCATCGGGTACCCGCGCCAGCGGCTTCAGGCCGAGCACCACATCGCGATGGCCGGCGGCGCGGGAGCCGCCAAACCAGACCAGGAGCTGCGCCAGCCGGTCATCCCGGTGCTCGGCGCTCCCGGGATCGAGGAAGATGAGTCCATCAGATCCCTGTTCCATGGTACCGCACCGCCGGCAGACGGTGAGCCCCTCGACGTCAATCGTACCGCACACGAGACAGCGATCTTCCCAGGCCATGACTGGCAGCACGGCCTGCACCGGATCACCGAGCGCATCCATGAAGCTCCCGGCTGTCGGGAAGCGGTCAGCCGGATCGGCCTGGGTAGCTCTGGCGACCGCTGCATCGAGCCAGTCAGGCACTGAGCGGTTCTCAGTTCGGGGGTGATAGCCGTGGTCGCTGGGCGGCGGTGGAAGATGGGGTGAGGGTTGCGAGGGCAATCGCCCAGTGAGGGCGTAGTACAATGTGAGGCCCAGCGCGTACGTGTCGGAGCGCGCATCGGCGCGCCGACCCGCCATCAGCTCCGGGGCGGAATAGGCCAGCGTTCCCACCAGTCCACCGGTCTCGGTCATCGTGCCCTGGGAGAGGACGCGGGCCGAACCGAAGTCGGTGAGCAGGGCCGTGCCGGCCTGGTCGAGCAGGATGTTGCGTGGCTTCACATCACGATGGAGAATCCCTTCCCGGTGGGCGAGTGCGAGGGCCGAGGCGATGCTCTGGCCGAGGCTGGTGGCGGCGCCGGGCTCGAGTGGTCCGCCCTCCCTGACCCGGTGTTCCAGGTCCTCACCCTGGACCAGCTGCATGACGATGAACTGCCACGGCCCCTTGGTCAGGTACTCGTACACCGGGACGATATGAGGATGAACGAGTTGCCGGACGGCCAGCACCTCGCGGCGCAACCGCTCACGAGCCAGCTCCTGAGTCGCCGGCGGCGGTACCAGCAGTTTGACGGCGACATCGATGCCGAGAGTCAGGTCCCGTGCCTGGTACACCACCGAATGGCCGCCACGACCCAGCTCGGCACCGATCTGGTAGCGATCCGCCAGACGTGTCCCCGGCGCGAAGTAGCTCACGCTCCTGGCCGCTCTACCGCTTCGGGTACGCCGAGCTGCTTCAGGATTTCGACGGCACTCTGATGCCAGCCGTCATTCTCGTGGTAGTACTTGAGGAACTCGGTGAGGTTCTTCCGCGCGGTTTCCGGCTGCCCCAGTGCGAACTCCGACCTGCCGGCGTGGTAGAGCGCCATGTAGTGGTTGGGCCAGTACTCGATCACCATCTCCATGATCGGGCCTGCGGCCCTGTTGTCGCCGGCGTCGGCGACCGGATGCGCGACGTCGAACACCACTCCCGCAGCGCGATACCGATCCGCGGCAGCGAGTTGATCGATCAGCAGCCGGGCCCGGTCCACCTTGCCGGCGAGTGCGAAGCAGGCGGCGGAATAGGCCGTCCCCTCAACCCCCTCGGGGGCGGGATCGCGCCGCTGGGCGAGGTCGACCTCGACCGGGTTGCAAAACGGATGGACCCGGGCGAACCACTCCCCGGGGGTGCCCGCCGGATGCGGCGCCTGCGCGTGAGGCGGGGCGGCAATGCCCGGACGGCGGAATACGAGAAGTGCCCCTACGACCGCGACATACGCGATACCGATGACATACAGGCGCTGATGCATCTCCCCCTCCATCAGGTCCAGGGTCTGCTGCAGGCTCCCTGACAGGAGCAAGCGGTGTTCCATCTGGACGCGGGGAGGGGCAAAACCGGCACGACGTCGCGGCCGGGAACAGGGGCGGGGCAGGTGGTGGCGGGTCCTGGGAATTGCGCTGTTGCGGCGGGGCGAAGCCCCGCCCCTACGGGATCGAACGCTGGTCCCGCAGTAGCCGCGCGATCCCCAGGATGGTATGGGGCGCACTGCCCTCCGCCCGGTTATTCACCACGATATACGCCGGAATCTTGAGCAGCGCCGCCTGCTGGATCAGCGCGGCGGCATCCTGTCGCAGCGCCGGATTCTCATCCTGGAGCCGGTCATACGGCGCGAACGCGTCCACCGCCTCGCTGTAGGTGCGGCCGGGCCGGAGCAGGATGCGGGCGACGATGAATGGCGCGCTGATCGAACCCGGCAGCGCGAGCTGCTCTCCCACTGACGGCATCCGGGTCCACGAGTTGAAGACGTGACCGACGTTGTGCTCCCGCAGCACCGCGAAGTATGGCGGCACGAGATAGTCGGCGTTCCGGATCTCGACCGCGTAGGGCAGCTCCCGCGGCAGTTGCGCGAAGAACTTGTCGAGCCGATCCGCAAAGGCTTGTCCATGCAGGCCGGCCTTCCGCCCGATCGTCTGGAACTCGAAGACCATCGGCCCCAGATGCTCGGCGAAGTGCGCCAGGTACGGGTCCAGCACCTCGCGCTGGAACAGCTCGGCATTGAGAAAATCGGGATTCTCCTCGCCGCCGCTCGTCTTGTACCGCGCCGCAGGAAAGGTGTGTACCGTGATCCGGTCCCACACCTTGCTGATGCAACGGAAGCCAGGCGGGAGCGCGCGGGCGTAGCTCTCGAGTGTGGCGGCGGAGGCGGGAGCGTAGAAGGTGGAGTCGATGCCGACGGTGCGGAACAGGGGAAAGGTCGCATACTCCTCGAGCATGCGTGCCGCCGCCCCCGACTTGGGGTACTTCCGGTGATAGATCAGTCCCTGCCAGCCGGGATAGTTCCACGACGAGGTGCCGAATCGCACGACCTCGGGCAGGCTATGCGCCAGCTCGGTGAGTTCCTCGGCAGGGGGAAGCGGCTCCATGGCGGCGGAAACTAACCGCCGGAAATGCCGCCGGCGATATCAGTTGCCGGTAATCCGGTAGACGCTGCCTCCCTGCGTCAGGACATAGACCTCGCCAGCGGCATCTTCGCCAAAGCTGGTGATGTTGCCGCCCGGTGCGAGCGCCGGTTCATCGCGCTGGTCGGTGGCCGCGCCACCGGCAAACCGGAAGCTGCGCACCCATCCGCCGCAGTAGTCGGCATAGAGGTACCGTCCCCGCAGACTGGTCGCGCTGCCGCGATAGACATAGCCGCCGGTGACCGCACAGCCCTGGCTGTGGTCGTAGTCAAGCTTCGGCAGGGTGAGGCCGGTCTGGTTGCAGCTCGACGCGCCGTAGCAGCTGAAGCCTTCCATGCTACGCCAGCCGTAGTTCTCTCCACCGCCGCTGCTGGCCAGCTGAACGTCGATCTCCTCGTGAGCGCCCTGACCCACATCGCCGATGTAGAGATCACCGGTCTGCCGGTCAAAACTCCAGCGCCATGGATTCCTCAGTCCGTGGTTCCATAGTTCATGCCGGAATGACGGGTGGGTTGCGTAGGGGTTGCTCGCCGGAATGGTGTACGGGCCGCTGCCGCTCACATCCAGCCGGAGCATCGAGGCGAACAGGTCGGTGCGGTCCTGCCCGCTGTTGAGCGGGTCGCCGCCGCCCCCGCCGTCGCCCATGCCATAGTAGAGGTAGCCATCGGGACCGAAGGCGATCATGCCGCCGTTGTGATTGTCGTAAGGGTCGTCCAGCGTCAGCAGCCGCTGGCCCGAGGCCGCGTTGGCGATGTCGGCGTTGCCGGAAACGGTATAGCGCTCGATGAGCGAGGTGCCGGCGGCCAGCGGGCCGTGCTTGTTGGTGTAGCTCACGTAGAAGCGGCCGCTGCTGGCGTAGTCCGGCGCGAACGCCAGACCAAGGAGGCCCTGCTCACTGCCGGTCGAGATCGAGTCGCTGAGCGTGAGAAATGCGGTCGAGAGCAGCGTACCATTCTTGATGATGCGGATGGCGCCGCTCTGCTCCACGATGAAGAGCCGGGTCAGGTCGCCGGGTGGCGCTGTGAGCAGCACGGGGCTGCTCATCCCGCTGATCACCGGGGTCAGGCCGATGTTCGGCGTCGGTGACGTGACGATAAGCAGCAGCGTCGCCTGATTGGTGACGCCACCCAGATCGGCCGCCTGCAGCGTGATCGTGTGACTCCCGGCGGAGAGCGAATCCACCGTGAGTGATGTGCCGGTGCCGAGCGAACCGTCGAGCGAACTCGACCAGGTGAGGGCGCTTCCGGTGAGCGAACCATCTTCCGGATCATCCGCGATGCCCTGCAGCACCACCGCCGTCCCGGTGGTGATGCTCGCGCCGGGGGTGGGGCTGGTGATGGCGACGGTCGGCGGATTGTTGCCCGGTGTGAACGGCACCACCGTGATGGTGACGGTCGCGGTGGCAGTGACGCCGCGGGAATCGGTGGCCGTGGCGCTCAGACTGTGGTTGCCGGCGGAGAGGGTGGGGACGGTGAGTGAACCGCCGGTACCGAGCGGTCCATCCAGGCTGCTGGTCCAGTCAACGGCACTCCCGCCGAGCACGCCATCTTCGGGATCGGTCGCGCTGCTCCGCAGCAGCACCACCGTGCTTTCGGCGATACTCGCGCCGGCCCCGGGCGCCGTGATCGTGATGGCAGGAGGCCGGTTATCGGGGGCGGACGATTCGGCGCAGGCCACCACCGAAGCGAGCAGGGCCACCAGCATGGCTAGCGGGAGGCCGGAGTGACGATCATGCTGCATCAGATGCCGCTGGATGAGGAGGCGTTGAAGACGCCTCAACATGGCAGGGCGGCCGGGCAGGGGAGGTGACCGTGGTCACTCCCCACTGGTCACATGCTCCGGTGTGACATTTTCCCCGAAATGCCGGGCCAGGGCGGTGAGGTAGCTGTCCAACGTTCCGTGGTACCCGATGACCGCACTGATGCTGCGGAAGATCGGGTTGCTGACCCAGCCCTGCTCGGTGATCGTGACGGTGGTGCCGGTCGGGGATGCGATTATCTCGTGCAGCCAGTCGCCGCCGAAGGGGGAGCCGCCGGTGGTATCGATCGCGCTGCGCAGGAAGTGCGGCGGCCGCTCCTCGGTCAGGACGAACGCCACCGGCCCCATCTTCATCGTCTCCTCCCACCGCTCATGTCCATCGATATCGGCGAGCCGCTTCACTGATTTCACATCCGGCCACCAGCTGGCGGCATGTTCGTAGTCGCGGATCACTGCCCAGACGGTGTCGGGCGCCTGCGTGAGCTGGATGCGACTCGAGGCCTGGTGTTCCCGCGGCAGGAACACTCCGACGAGGGCCACGAGGATGACCAGTCCTGCCAGTGCGCCGAGGATGGCGAGCGCGATCTTCACGGCCGCCGCGCCCGCACCGGTGGCGCCGGCTCCGGCATGAGCTCCACCGGGTGTTCCGCCAGCAGTCGGAGCGCCTCGGCTACCGCCCGCTCCAGCTGCGGATCGCGGCCCCGCGCGAGGAGCACCGGCGTCTGCTCGACCTCGATATCCGGAGCCACGCCCACGTTCTCCACGTCCCACTTTCCATCCACGTCAAAGAATCCGCCGCGCGGCGAGGTGATGAAGCCGCCATCAATCAGACTCGGCACATCCCAGATCCCGACCAGGCCGCCCCAAGTGCGACTGCCCACCAGCGGGCCGATCTTCAGCTGGCGGAAGAGATACGGCAGCATGTCGCCGCCGGAGCCGGCGTACTCGTTGATCAGCATCACCTTGGGGCCGAAGATGCCGGTCAGCGGCTCAGTCCATGGGCGGCGGTCGCCGACCGGATTGTTGAAATAACCGCGGAGGTTCCGGTTGAGCAGGTCAACGAAATAGTCCGCGATGTACCCGCCGTGATTGAAGCGCTCGTCGAGAATGACGCCATGCCGGTCCTGCTGCGAGAAGTAGTAGCGATTGAAGTAGGTGTACCCGTCCACGTCGGTGTTCGGAATCCAGACGTAGGCCAGCCGGCCGCCGGAGAGGGAATCGACCAGCCGCCGGTTGCTCTCGACCCAGCCCTGAATCCTGAGCTCGGTCTCGTTGGCCGTCGGCACGACGGTCACCGTCCACGAGCCGTCGAGCGTCGGCTTGTCGTTGAGCCGCAGCACGGTCTGCCGATCGGCGGTGCCTTCGAAGATGCTGTAGGGATTCTGAGGTACCCGGAGTTCGACTCCGTTTACCGCCAGCAGGTAGTCGCCGACGCGGGCCTTCACGCCCGGTGACCGGAGCGGAGCCCGGAGTCCGGGATTCCATTCCTCCCCATCATAGATCCGGGTGAGACGGTAGCGCTCGTGATCCACGCCGAGGTCGGCGCCGAGGAGTCCGACCTTGTCGGACTCGGAGGTGGGGATGTCGCCGCCGCCGGTAAAGCTGTGGCCGACCGAGAGTTCGCCGCCGAGGATGTCGAGGACGTAGGTGAGATCGGCGCGATGGGCCACATCGTCGATCCACGGGCTGTACATGCTGTTGACCCTGTCCCAGTCGGCGCCGTGGTGATTCGGGACGTAGAAGAAGTCACGCTCGAAGCGCCATGCTTCATGGAAGATCTGGTGCCATTCGGCCCGGGGATCCACCCGCATCGGGAGTGCGACACTGATCTTGCCGTCGCCCGGCTTGGGCGCCGTCCCGGTCCCGACGATGCCCCAGTCGTCGTGCACCTGGTACAGCAGCTTCTTGCCGTCGCGGCTGAGACTGAAGAGCGAGACCTCCGACAGAAACGGTTCTGCCTTCCGCTTCTTGAGATCGTAGCGGCTGAGTGCCGCGCCCGGCTGGTTCTCCACCGCTTCGGTCAGGAACAGGACGCCGGTGGCGCCGGCCGCCAGACTGGTGTAGGTCCGGACCGGCAGACCCAGGTCGAGCACCCGCTGGTCGAGGCCGGCGAAGTCGATCCGCACCTTGAGCGTGTCGGCCGCAGGCTTCGGCGCCCCCTCCGGCTTCTTGCCCTTCTTCGGTGGCGCGGTCTCCTTCGCCTTGACGGAGTCGGCCTTGGCCGACGAGTCCGCCGCGGTCTCCTCGTCGCTCTCGGGGAGGAGCGGGGACGGGACGTCGTTGGCCAGCACGGCGAGATAGACCGCCTGACGGACCTTGCGATCGTAGGAGCTCAGGTCGAGCCAGCCGCTCGCGAGTCCGTAGTCGGTGGAGGCGAGGAAGTAGAGGTACTTGCCACTCGCATCCCACGCCGGGCTGCCCGCGTCAGACAGACCATCGGTGAGCTGGCGAGCCCTCGCCTCGGCGAGGGAGTAGACCATGATGGTGCGGTACTGCGTGGTGAGCCGCTTGCTGTACGCGATCCAGCGCGAGTCAGGCGACCAGACCGGCACCAGGCTCCGCTCCGGATGTGCGTAGGTGTCGCCGTCAGCGCGGGTCACTTTGCCGGTCGCCACATCCGCGATCAGCAGGTTCCGGCCGGCGTCAGTGAAGGCGAGGTACTTGCCGTCCGGCGACCAGGCAGGATCGTAGTAATAGGTGGGATGCTCCAGCACGATCTCCCGGGGTGATTCCAGCGCATTCTGTCCCCCGATGAGCAGGCGGTACTCGCCGGACGCATCGGAGAACCACGCCACCTTCTTGCCATCCGGCGACCAGACCGGGGCATGATCCGCCGCGCCCGGGCTCCGGGTGAGATTCCGGACGTCGCCCTTTTCGGCGGGGACGGTGAAGATGTCGCCGCGCGCCTCGATCACCGCGCGGACACCGGTGGGCGAGAGCGACGCGGAGGCGGCGTTCCTGGCCGCGTCCACCCAGCGCGGCTGGGCCCAGGGGAGTTCACCGCGAACCGTGACTGCAAGCTGGCGGTCCTGCCCCGATGCCGGATCGTAGAGGTGCAGGTAGCCGGCCTGCTCATAGAGCAGCACGCCTCCGCCGGCGGCGAGGGACTTGACGTCGTAATCCTTGTAGTGGGTGATCTGCGTGACGGTGCTGCTCGAGAGATCGTAACGCCAGACGTTGCCGGCCCAGTCCCGATCGGAGATGAAGTAGATCGCGTTCCCCAGCCACACCGGGTCCACATCCTTGCTCCCGGCCCATGGCAGCTTCTGCACGCTGGAGTCGGCGAGGTTGAAGATCTGGACCGGCTGGTTCTGCCCGCCACGGTAACTGCGCCACTCGAGGTCCCACTGCTGCACCCGCTCATACACCAGACGGCGGCCGTCCGGCGAAAACATGCCGTGGTTCGCTTCGGGGAGCGGGAGCGGCTGCTCGTAGCCGCCGCTCCGTGGCACGGTCCACAGCTGCACGCCATCCTTCCGCGGGTTCTGCCGGTTGGTGGCAAAGACGACCGATTGGCCATCCGGCGTCCATCCGCGCACAAGATCCGCCCCCGGGTGCCATGTCAGTCGCTGCGGTGTGCCACCCGCCGCCTCGACGACATAGCTGTCCCAGTTGCCGGCGTACTCCCCCGAGTAGGCGACATACCGGCCATCCGGCGAGAAGTGCGGGTTTCCCTCCATGCCCGGCGCGCTGGTGAGACGACGCGCATCGCCGCCCTCCCGGCCGGCGACCCAGATATCGCCGCCATAGCTGAAGGCGATCTCGCGATCGCTCACCGTCGGATGACGGAGGAGGCGGGTGCCCTGGGCCGAAAG
>JAWXBX010000316.1:0-4342 GCA_034440415.1 Gemmatimonadota bacterium
CTACCTCGTCCTGCGCCAGCACCACATGGCCCAGCGTGATCGCCGCGATCGACATCGGCGCATACGCCCGGCGGAGCACCGGACCGAGCGGACCACCGCACGCCTCCACCACGCCATCGCGGAGTGCCATACGCGCTCCGAACAGCCGCGCAACTCCGGCGCACAACGCGCCGAACAGCGTCACCGGGAGTGGCCAGAGCAATCGCGCGAGGCTGCTCACCGGACCTCGCTCATCAGGCCGAGGGTATTGCCTTCGGAATCTTCCAGAAAGGCCATCCACAGTTCGTGATCCGGCATCTTCGCGATCAGGTGCGGTTCACTGGTGAAGTGCGCCCCGCGCCCGGCGAGGGCCGCCGCCGCCGCGCTGATGTCGCCCACCCGATAATAGAGGATGGATCCGGGATGGTCGAACCTGGGATCTTCCGCGACGGCAAGCATCAACCGCACGCCACCGGCGTCGAAGAAGGCGAGGGTTGGCACCTCGAAAAGGAGGGGCAGCTGCAGCACCTCCCGATAGAACCTGGTCGCCCGCGCCAGGTCCTTGACGTTGATGACGATCTGGCCGATGCCCTGCAACCGGGTGCCGTCCGCGGCACTCATCATGGGGTCAGCTCCGTCGCGGCGAGCGGAAGCCCGCGCGCGCGTGGCTGCCGTCGCACCAGGGGTCATTCTTCGTCTGGCCGCAGCGGCAGACGGCGACCGAGCCCTCACGTCGCTCCTTCACCCCAGTGGGCAGTTCGAGATCGAGCATGCCCCGGATGCGGACGGGCCCATCGCTGGTGAAAGTGACGCTGACCGCCTCGCCCCCGCCAGTTGCCTTCGGCGGCGGATGGCCGGCCCGCACTGCCTGCAGCGCACCGCTCGGGCAGCGCGCGACGAGCGCCTGCACTTCGTCGCTCGACGCCGCGCCTGGGTGCACCCAATCTGCCCGGGAGACATCGAACACCGCCGGCAGCCCGCGGATGCAGACCGCCGAGTGAATGCAGATGCTGGGATCGAAGGTGATGGCGATGTCGGGTGTGTGATATACCTGCAGCTTCTGGCTCATCGTGACTCCCTCACGTGGATGACACCGCTCGCACAGGCGGGCTCGGCCCCGCCTGAGGCAGCGATGGCGACGCTCCGACCGGTGCATGAGTGACCTGGGCGACACTGCGCCGCCAGCGGAAGCCCGGGGCGTGAGACGGTTGGCGGGTCAGGGAACAATCTGCATGTCGACTCGGTCCAGGTCGGGGCCCCAGCCGTGTCGAACCGTTGCCGTCGCCCGCGCCCCGAATCGGGCGAAGAAGGGCGCCGATTTGTGACTGGCGGCCATATGGAGCAGGCCAGCACCCGTGGTGCGGCAGACGTCCAACGCGCGGGCCATTATCGCCGAGCCGATCCCCCGGCCCTGCACATCGGGGGCGATCAGAATCCAGCGAATCACCAGCTCATCAGGGGCATGGGTCCGAAGCCCGCAGGCTCCGACCATGCGGGTACCGTCGAGGCAGATCTCGTAGCCGTCGGGCGTGCGCTGGAGAAACTGGACGTAGCCCGCGCGCTCGCCTGGGTCAAAGAACGCCGGGCAATTGGCATCGAACAGTGCCAGGCACGCCGGTTGGTCACCGGCCTGGTACGGGCGAAAAGAGAGGTGTGGGCTCACCAGCGATCCTTTTCGGATGCGGGGCAGGTCGGCTTCGCCGACCGACTGGAGTTCCCTACGGCACCATCAGCGTCGAGTCGGTCCATACCGGGTTCCCCTCCAGCAGCGTCAGAACCACCCGGGCCGTGTGAATCTCGGTCACCGGCAGCGTGAAGAGATTCCGGTCAATGACGATCAGGTCACCGAGCTTTCCCGGCGCCAGGCTGCCGGTCTCGCGCTCCATGTGGGTCGCGTAGGCCGCATTGATGGTATACGCCGCCAGCATCGGCGCGAGATCGACCCGCTCCTCCGGAATCCATGCCGGCCCGAGCGGAGTCTCGAGCGGGCGGCGGGTGATGGCGACCTGAATCGCATCCAGCGGGTTGAGACTCGAGACCGTCCAGTCACTTCCGCCCACGACAATGGCTCCGCTCCGCAGCATGCTGCCGATCGGATAGAGCCAGCGGGAGCGCGCCGGCCCGAGCGCCGGTTCGGTGAGTTGCGTGATGTACTCGTCGGCCTGGGCCCAGTACGGCTGAAAGCTCGCGATCACGCCAAGTTCGCGGAACCGGGCGATGTCGGAGGGCTCGAACAGCTCCAGGTGCGCGATGACCGGCCGACGATCTTTCTCGCCGTTGACCTCGCGCGCATGCTGCAGCGCATCCAGCGTTTCCCGGATGGCGCGGTCGCCGATCGCATGCACATGAATCTGGAAGCCGTCACGGTCGAACGCGGCGATCCGTGCCGTGAAGTCCTCCGGCGCATAGTTCAGGCTGCCACGGTCGCCCGGCTTGTCGAGATAGGGCGCCAACACCGCCGCCGTCCGTGCTTCCAGCACGCCGTCTGCGTAGAGCTTGACGGTGTTGACCGTGAGCCGGCTCCCCCGGCGATACTGCTCCCGCAGCCCGCGGAGCCGTACCGCCTCCGCCTCGACCGGCCCGACTTCGCTGTGCAACGCCGCCGTGACCCGTGCCGTCAGCTCCCCCCGTGCATCCAGCGCATGATATGCCGTGAGATACTCTGGGCCTGCGTCGGCATCAGTGATGCTGGTGATGCCCAGCCGATTCGCCTCCTTCAACGCACGACGCACCGCCCCCAGTCGCTCCTCCGACGTGTACGGCGCCAGATGCTGTGTGATCAGTGCGACGGCCGACTCGCGCAGCGTCCCGCTTGGCTCACCGGTACGGGCATCGCGCTCGATCCGCCCATTCGGCGGATCCTTCGTCTCGCGGGTAATCCCGGCGAGCGCGAACGCGGCGGAATTGGCCCAGCCGGAGTGCCCGTCGGCGGCGTAGAAGAACGCCGGGCGCGTCGGCACGATCCGGTCGAGCAGCTCACGCGACGGATTGGCCCCGGGAAAGACCGGAAGCTGCCAGCCGTTGCCCCGAATCCACGCGGCATCGGGGTTGGCCGCGGCATACGCGCGAATGATCCCTTCCACCTCCGCAGGCGTCTTGGCATCGTAGAGATTGCACTCGCCCAGCTCAAGCCCGCCGGAGAGCGGATGGGCATGGGTATCCTGGAACCCGGGCAATGCCATGCGGCCCGCCAGATCGACGACCCGCGTGCTCGCGGTGATGTAGGGCAGCACCCCGGCATCGTCGCCCACATACGAAATGTGTCCCTCGCGTATCGCGATCGCCTCGGCCCAGGGCCGCTCCGGCCACATGGTGTAGATCGCACCCCCGCGCAGCACCAGGTCCGCAGGCAGGACCGGGGCGCGCCGCTCGAGATGACATCCGAGACCGGCGCCCGTGAGGGCGAGGAAGAACAGGGATCGTCGCATGATGTCCGGTTCGGAAGGGAGAACGGGCACGCGTTACCGCATCAGAACGCAAGTCGGGAATTTGCTTACCAGCTGGAGCGACTCACCACGCATCCTCCCAGCCGACGGGCGGCCGCCGTGGTCTGGGCCGTGTGTCGAAGCAGAGGGCCGGCGCAGCAGCAATGAGCCAATCGAACACCAGACTGACATGGTCGCAATAGCTGCGCGCCACGTCGAATTCTCCCGTTCCCCGTTCCCTGTCGGCCGCTCCCTGTGCCCCATTCCCTGCCGCCGACTCCCTGCCGGCAATCGCCAGCTCAGCCCAGGTACTTCTCCTGCAGCACCCGCACATGATGCAGCTCATGTCCCGCCGTGATCCACGCGAGCGCCCGCGCCGACACCGGCTTGTTGCTGGCGATGCCCCGCCGCTCGAGGCGTGCGGGGTCCAGGCTTCGGAGCAGGGAGAGTGTCGCATCACGCACCGTGGCGAACTCGGCCGCGACATCGGCAATCGAGCGCTCCTCGAAGCGGCCCTCCGGCACGTAGACATTCTCGTCGAAGCTGGCGAGCGGTGTCATGTCACCCCGTGCGATGCGCAGCAGCCGGTAGCAGAAAATACGCTCTGTATCGGAAAGGTGCCCCACGACTTCGCGCACGGTCCACTTCCCCGCGGCGTAGCGGTAGCCTGCCTTGGCGGCGGGAATGGCGGCCAGCAGCGCGGCAGTCGTGGCGCGGGAGGCGCTCAGCACGGAAAGCGCATCGTCCCCCGGTGCCTCAGAAATGTACTGGCCATAGTACGGTGCGTACTCGTCGGGAGCGGGAGGGGCAATCAGCATGGGAGGATCAGGGAGTGGGGGAACGACCAGGCTGCGGGCATGCTCGAAAATGTCTCGCTTTTGCGATAATACAACCCGGCGACAAGGAGGGGCTGTCAGCCGTCAGCGCCCGGTGGTTAC
>JAWXBX010000317.1:0-8294 GCA_034440415.1 Gemmatimonadota bacterium
GATCTCGCCCGGCGCGAACACCAGCACCGCCGGGCGCGAGGTGGCCTGCACCGGAGGCAGCGGGTAGCCGTCCTTGGCCACGGCGCGCCAGGTCACCGGTATCGTATCGGCATCGAGCGACACCATGGTGGGAGCGTCGCCCGCCAGGTTGAACAAGCGGAAGCGATAGCGCGTCCCGGCCGTGAGATCCATCGGCGCCGGCTGCAACTGGCCGTTCATGAGCAGTTCGGGAAAGGGGCCGAAAACCGGGTTGATGCCGGCGCCGGCGGTGCCGAAGAACCACAGCTTGTCCGTCTCGGGATCGAAGCGCTGGCCCGGTTCCAGCACGATGATCGAACCATACAGACCGCTGCCCATCTGGGTGGATTCGTTGAAGTGGGAGTGATACATGAACGACCCCGCGCGCGGCGGCGTCCAGAGCACGGTGAGGGAATCGTGCGGTGCGATGGGCGGCAGGATGTTCGTGCCCGATCCGCTCCACCCTGGCACGCCATCGGGATAACTCTCCAGCTCGATGCCATGCCAGTGCACCGTGGCATGATCCTCCGACTGGTTCACGACGGTGACGGCGACCGGCTTGCCCCGTTCGAGGAAGAGGGTGGGGCCGGGAACGGGCATCGCGCCGGGATCGGTCGCCTCCGGCGTTCCGTCCATCACGAACGACATACCGGGTTGTGATCCGTAGACGTTCGGCTTCTCCCGCTGCACGATCCGGATGGCGCGCGGGGTTTCGGTGGAGCGGGCGAGGGTGCCCCGGGCCTTGACGCTGATGCCCAGCACCAGTCCGAACATCTGATGCGGCCGATCGGACATGTGATGGCCGATCAGGGTCGTGTCCAGGTCGCCATCCCTGGTATCCAGTGCGACCAGCCTCGAGAGGTGCATGGCGTAATGGCAGTGATAGATCCAGTTGCCCGGCCGTTCGGCCTTCCACGCCAGCGACATGGTCTCGAAGGGCTGGATGCCTTCGGTCACGGCCATCCGCTTCTGGTCCGCGGTGTACAGCGAATCGGTGACGCCGTTACCCTTGGACTCCATGCGGAAGTAGAAGCCATGCAGGTGCATCGGGTGATCGAGTTCGGTGAAGTTGACCACCCGCCAGTGGACCGAGTCACCCTGGGTGTAGTCCAGCCGTTCGGTGTGGGGCCACGACAGGCCGTTGATGGCCATCGTGCCGCGCTCGATACCCGTCTTGCTCGCCGGGTTGACCGTGACATACCACGAGATGGCGAAGACACGCTCCGATGCATTGCGGGGCGCGTTCGGCGGGTCGACAAGGATCACGCCGTTGAGCTGCATGTCCTCGGCCGGCCTGATCCCGAGCGGGTCCACGCCGCGCTTGGCCATGTAGTAGTAGGTGCCGGGCGTCGTGGCCTTGAACCTGACTTGAGCCACGGCGCGGGCCGGGATGATGACACTGTCCGATGCTCCGCGGGTATTGCCGAAGCCATAGACGATGAGCGGCTGGTCCAGCCGGTTGCGCACGGTCGCGCTGAGCTCGGTGCCGACCGACAGGCGGAGCAGCGGGCCCGGCGTGGTCAGGGGCTGCCCCGCTTCGGCAAACGCCGCGACGTCAAGTGAGCCGCCACTGTCACCTTCGGGCAGCCAGCGGCCGGCGCGCGCTTCGAGCGCCACGGAGAGCACGCTGTTCTTCCAGGTGCCGGCGGCGTGCCGGTTGTCATTCGGACGGATGGTTTCTGGCGCGGGTGTGGCGCCGAGGCCGACGAGCAGGAGTCCGAGCGGGAGGAGCCTCGCGATCGGGAACAAGCGTGTCATGGGGCCTTGCCGCGTCGAGCGGTGAGAAGGAGGCCAGCGTCATGCCGAACGGGACAGGAGATGCAATCACGGTCAGATGAGGATCCCCGCCGGCGGGCCGGCCAAGGGCTGGTGGCGCCGGCCGAAACAGAACAAGCCGGTTCCGGAGAGGAGGAGCCCAAGCAACCGGGCGCACCACCGAAGGGCTGAAGGGTTGGGGTTCTGGGCGGCCCGGCTGCTTCCGGCGGCGCACGCCAACTCTACCCCGACGGGGGTGGCGCAATCTCGTGGAGTTCCGGGCGTGATCCGACGACTTCCCTGTCGCATCAGCCTAACGCCTGGCATCAGCGGCGGCGCGAAGCGCCCGCCGCTGCATGCTTTTGTTAGGCGGCGTCCCAATCCGTTTCGCCGATCTCGTTACTGCCGCGCATGCCAGATGAGTGCGGGGGTCACGGCGTGGAAGGCAGCGATACCGAGGTTGCTGACGACGACCGGGCTGCGGAGCGTTCCCACCGTCAGCGGTGTGGTCATCTTGTACACAACCTGCACCAGCAGGAGCGCAGCCACGAGCTTCGGTTCACGAAGAAAGAGAAGGAGCGCCGAAACCAGGCCGATCGCCAGGTACACCGAGAGCAGGATGCCGCGCGCCGCGGTAGCATCGCCATAAGCCCTTCTGGCCCAACTTGCGTTGGTAATCAGGCCGGCGCAGACCGGTGCCAGGACGACGATGTTGAGCATCAGCGAAAGTGCGATCATCACACGCATCGAGAACCTCCAAAGCATCCTGGGCGAGGAGTGCAGGGCCCGCCGGCCATTGCAGGTCGCCCTCCTTGTCGCCAACGAACCCTGATCGTGCGCCGATGCCAGTAGCATGGGGATGTACCTAAACTAAGTGCAACAGCACGGGTGAGCTGGGCAGTACTGGTCGCTTACCGAACTCTCCCAGGAGAACGAAGGCTCCCATGACGTACCGCCAGCTCACCCTGGAGGAAAGGTATCGCATCGCCGCCCTGCGAGCACTGGGGTGGTGCCCCGCGGTGATCGCGCGCGCCCTGGGCCGGGCCCGGAGCACGATCACCGGCGAGCGCGCCCGCAGTCGCACGGCCCGCGGCCGCTACGAGGCCTATCCCGCGCACTGCTTCACCCGCACCCGGCGCACGGTCTCCGGCCGCAATCGGCGGGTGACGCCGGGGGACTGGGCGGTGGCCGGGGCCGCGCGGCGTGCGCGACGGGCCCCGGCCTGGCTACTGGAGCACCCGGAGGGGAGCGGACCAGTCGCGGGGGAGATCGCCGTACACCCCGACGACGCGCCCGGAGCCGTCGAGCCCGCGTCACAGATCGCTCATCGGCTCCTCACGCGCCGCCAGAATCCGGAGCGTGCTTACGCGACCGCGATTGAATTTCGTATCCCGTCAATCGGACGATCCGCCGTTCGGGGGGGGAAGCCGCGGCGATCCTACCCCTGCGCCCTCCGCCCCACCACGTCGAGCAGCGACTCGTACGACTTCGCGAACGACGCGACTCCTTCCACCTCCAGCCGCGCCAGCACCCCGTTGAAGTCGATGCCGAGCTCCGCCAGGCCGGCGATGGTCCGCCGCGCTGCCTCGAGCCCGCGGTCGATCCGCACCTCGGGTCTGCCATGGTTCCGGTACGCCGCGATCGTCGCCGGCGGCATCGTATCCACCGAGTCGGGCCCCACCAGTGCCTCCACGTAGTAGGTGTCCGGATACCGCGGGTTCTTCGACGAGGTGCTGGCCCACAGCGGCCGCTGCCGCCGCGCGCCCCGCGCCGCCAGCGCGGCAAACTCGGCCCCGGCAAACGTCCGCTGAAAGTCGTCGTACGCGAGCTGGGCATTGGCGATCGCCGCCTTGCCAAGCGCCGCAGTGAGGGTGTCGGCATTGCCCGCACCGGCCGCGAGTCTCTCCTCGAGCAGTTGGTCCACCGCACTGTCCACCCGGCTCACGAAGAAGCTCGCTACCGACGCGATCCGGCCGATCTCCTTGCCGGCCGTCGCACGCGACCGCAATCCGGCGATATAGGCGGCCATCACGGCGGCATACCGCTCCAGCGAAAAGATCAGGGTCACGTTGACGTTGATGCCGTCGGCGATCGCGGCCTCGATGGCGCCCAGCCCCTCCAGCGTCGCGGGTATCTTCACCATCAGGTTGGGGCGCGCCACCGTGGTCCACAGCCGCCGCGCTTCCGCCAGGGTGCCCTCAGTGTCGCGCGCCAGCCGGGGAGAGACCTCGATGCTCACGTAGCCGTCGCCTCCACCGGTGCGCTGATACACCGGGAGAAAGAGATCGGCGGCGTTCCGGATATCCTCGATGGCGAGCGCGTCGAAGATCGCTTCGGCACTCTTCCCCTCGGCGCCCAGCGCGCGGAGCGCCGGATCGTAGGCGTCGCTGGTCGCGATCGCCTGCTCGAAGATCGTCGGATTCGAGGTCAGTCCGGTGATCTCGCCATTGGCGATCATCCGGGCCAGCCCGCCGCTGGTGAGCAGATCACGGCGGATGTTGTCGTGCCAGGGCGACTGGCCGAGCTGCTGCATGACGAGGAGTGGATGGGACATGGCCGGTTCCGTAGTGGGATGATGAATCGTATGGGGGGCGTTGAGCCGGCGGCCTCGTCTTCCAGCTGCGTCACCTTGCCGAGCCGCCGGACGTGGCGCTCCTCGCCGCTGAAGGTCGCGCCCAGATAGGCGCGGAGCAGCTCGGGGATCAGTGCCGGACCGAGGACCCGGGCGCCGAGCGTCAGGATGTTCAGGTCGTCGTGCTCGACGCCCTGGTGTGCGGAGTAGGTGTCGTGGCAGATCGCCGCCCGCACCCCCCTGATCTTGTTCGCGGCGATCGCGGCACCAACGCCGCTGCCGCAGAGCAGCACGCCGCGGTCGGCCGCGCCGCTCACCACCGCGACGGCCACCGCCCGCGCGATATCGGGATAGTCCACCGGCGCCGTCGACCAGGTGCCGAGGTCGATCGCCTCGTGCCCGAGGAGCCGGACCGCCTCCAGCACCCCGCTTTTGAGCGGGTAGCCGGCATGGTCGGCGGCGACCGCGACTCTCACGCGCCACCACCCGGCGAATAAGTGGCCTCGGTCGGTGTCGGTCCGGCGCTGCGGCGCACCCGCCCGTTCGCGGCCAGCCTCTCGAGGACCTGGAAGATGGTCTCCACCTGGTCCGGTATTCCCGCGGCGGCGGCGATCTCTTCGGCGGTCCGCGCATGGGCGCCGGCGCGAAGCGCGGTGAGCGCCGCACGCTGAACGCCCAGCACCGCGGTCGCGGCCTTCTTCCCCGCCTCCACCCCAGGCTGGTGATAGGCGTTGACGTTGATCAGCGTCGCATAGAGACCCACCGCCCGCTCATACAGCGCGATGAGCACGCCGATGGACCGCGCGCTGATATCGGTGACGGTGAGCGTGATCGACTCCCGCTCGTTCTGATAGAGCGCCTCCCGGGTCCCGAGCAGGAAGCCGTGCAGATAGTCGCCGGTGTGATCTCCGGCTCGACCTCGAGCGGTGCACCGCCCTGGTCCCGCAGCACCTGCACAAAGGTGAGAAAGAAATTGTGCACCCCGTCGCGGAGCTGCTGCACATAGGCGTGCTGATCGGTTGAGCCCTAGTTGCCGTACACCGCAATCCCCTGATGCACGATCTTCCCCGAGAGGTCCCGCTCCTTCCCCAGCGATTCCATCACCAGCGGCGCAGATACCGCGAGAAGAGCACCAGCCGGTCCCGGTACGGCAGCACGACCATGTCCTTCGTCCCCCGGCCCCCTCCCGCATGGTGCCACATCAGTGCCAGCAGTGCGGCGGGGTTGGCGGCCACGGTACGGTTTCTCGTGGCCTCATCCATCGCCCGGGCGCCCGCCACCATCGCGTCGATGTCCGCCCCCTGCAGCGCCGCGGGCAGGAGCCCGACCGCGGAGAAGACGGAGGTGCGGCCCCCGACCCAGTCCCACATCGGGAAGCGGGCGAGCCAGCCGCCCTCCTTCGCGGACCGGTCGAGTTCGCTGTCGGCGCCAGTGACCGCGACGGCGTGCCGGGCGAAGCTCAGCCCTGCCTGCCGATAGGCTCGCTCCGCCAGCAGCATGCCGTTCCGGGTCTCCTTGGTGCCGCCTGACTTGGAGATGACCACAGTGAGCGTTCGCGCGAGGCGTTCGCCCAGCCGCGCCAGCACCCGCTCCATCCCCTCCGGGTCGGTGTTGTCGAAGAAGTGCGGCACCAGCCGGTCGCCGGCGCTGCCCAGCGCATCGGCCAGGAACTGCGGACCCAGCGCGGACCCGCCGATGCCGATGACCAGCAGCGCTTCGAACCTCCCGCCCCGTTCCGGCACCACTTGGCCCGCGTGTACTGCGGCGGCGAACTCCCGCACCTGGCGCTGGGCTGCACGGATCGTCTCGGCCAGCGCCGGCGCAAGCTCCGGCGCCCGGAGCCAGTAGTGCCCGACCTGGCGCTGTTCGTCGGGATTCGCGATCGCGCCCCTTCCAGCGCCTGCATGGCGTCGAAGGCGCCGGCCATCGGTACGGCCATCCGGGCGAAGAAGCCGTCGTCGAAGCGCATCCGCGAGATATCGAGTGTCACGCCGAGCGGCGCCACGACACAGAGGTGCCGGCGATAGCGGTCCCACAGCGGGGCGGCGGTCATACCATCTCCTTGGCGGCGGCGACGACGGCCTCGACCGTGAAGCCGAACTTGGTGAGCAGGGCCTTGAGTGGCGCCGAGGCACCGAACGATCGCATCCCGATGATGCGGCCCGCTGAGCCGGTGTACCGTTCCCAGCCGAAGGTGCTGGCCTGCTCCACCGCGACCCGGGCCGTCACCTCCGGCGGCAGCACGCTGTCGCGATACTCCTGGCTCTGCTCTTCGAACAACTCCCAGCAGGGGAGGCTCACGACCCGGCTCCGTATCCCCTCCGCCAGCGGCCGCTCGTGCGCCGCCACACAGAGGCCGACCTCGCTGCCGGTCGCCAGCAGAATCACCTCGGGGAGGCCGCCCGGCGCGCTCCCCAGGACGTAGCCGCCCCGCAGCACCCCGTCGGCTGAGGCGTACCGGGTCCGGTCGAGCGTCGCATCGCCTGACGAGAGAGGATCAGCGCCACCGGTTCGTGCCGGAGCGGCATGATCGCGCGCCACGCCGCCACGACCTCGTTTGCATCGCCGGGACGAATGACCCTGAGTCCTGGAATGGCGCGGAGCGAGGCGATCTGTTCCACCGGCTGGTGGGTTGGACCGTCTTCGCCGACGCCGATCGAATCGTGGGTATCGATGTAGATCACCGGCAGCTCCATCAGCGCCGAGAGCCGGAGCGTGGGGCGCGAGTAGTCGCTGAAGATCAGGAATTGCGAACCGAAGGCGCGGACCTTCGAGAGCGAGAGCCCGTTGAGGATCGACCCCATGGCGTGTTCGCGGATCCCGAAATGGAAGTTGCGGCCCGACGGTTCCGTCGCGGAAAAGTCGCCCGCGCCCGCGAATGTCAGGCGGGTCTTGGTGGAGGGGGCGAGGTCGGCGGAGCCGCCGATCAACCAGGGATGATTCCGCGCGAGGGCGTTGAGCACCGTCGCCGAGGCGTCCCGACCCGACACGCCGCTCGGGTCGGCGGGGAAGGGGGTCAGCTCCCGGTCCCACCCGGCCGGGAGCTGACGCCGCCGCATCTGGTCGAACGGCTCCGCGAGGTCGGGGTAGTCCTTCCGGTAGCGCGCGAACAGCTCGGTCCAGCTCGCCCGGAGGGCGGCGGCACGGGCGGCGAAGGTCCCGGCGAAATGGGCCCGCACCTCCTCAGGCACCAGGAAGCGCGCCTCTTCCGGCCAGCCGTAGGCCCGCTTGGTCAGCCGCACCTCCTCCGCGCCGAGCGGCTCGCCGTGCGCCGTGTGCGAGTCCTGCTTGTTCGGTGAGCCATAGCCGATATGGCTGTCGACGATGATCAGGGTCGGCCGGTCGACGGTGCGCTGACCAATCGTGATCGCCCGCGACAGCATCTCCAGATCGTTGGCATCGCCGACCCGGGTGACGTTCCAGCCGTAGGCCAGGAACCGGGTGGCCACATCCTCGCTGAAGGCGAGCGAGGTGCTCCCTTCGATCGTGATCCGGTTGTTGTCGTAGATCCAGCAGAGATTGCCGAGTCCCAGGTGCCCCGCGAGCGAGGCCGCCTCCCCCGAGACGCCTTCCATCATGCAGCCATCCCCCGCGAGGGCGTACACCCGATACTCGATGATGGGGAAGCCGGGACGGTTGAAGGTTGCGGTCAACCAGCGCTCGCCGATCGCCATGCCGACACAGGTGGCCACGCCCTGTCCCAGCGGTCCGGAAGTGGTCTCCACCCCCGAGGTCCAGTGGTATTCCGGATGCCCGGGGCAGCGGCTGTCGAGCTGCCGGAACCGCTTGAGGTCGTCCAGCGAAACCGCATCATTGCCGAGCCGCTCATACGCCTCGTTCACCGCCTTGACGCCGGTGAGGTGGAGCAGGCTGTACAGCAGGCTCGAGGCATGCCCCATCGACAGCACGAAGCGGTCGCGATTGGGCCAGATCGGGTCGACCGGATCGA
>JAWXBX010000318.1:0-4420 GCA_034440415.1 Gemmatimonadota bacterium
CGGTGAAAGGGGAAGGGGGAAGGGGGCAGATCCTTGACAACCGTGTGACCGATCTGTAACTCCAGCCACTCACCTGCAACAGGCACCACAACCTCAGCGGTCCAAGCGGAGAGCGTATGAAGCCTCGGATGGTTTGGCTTGCGCTGGTCTGTTTCGTCCTGGGCGCGGGCCCACTGGCGGCACAGACCCGCATTCTCACCGGTACCGTTCGCGATTCTGCCACGGGCGGCGCCCTGGCCGGCGTGGCGGTGACCGTCCCGGGTACGCGACTCGGCGCGTACACCAAGGACAACGGCAGTTTCCTGCTGGCGAACGTCCCCGAGGGAGCGGCCACGCTTCAGCTCCGGTTCATCGGCTACCGGCGGCGCACGGTGACGATCGAGCCCGATGCAACCACGGTCGAGATCACCATGGTGCGCGACCTGCTCAAGCTGGATGAGATCGTCATCACCGGTCAGTCGACCGGCGTGGGGAGAGAGAACTTGCCCAACGCCGTCGCCACGATCTCCTCCGATGAACTGGAGCGGACCCCGGCGCCCACCCTGGAAGCGGCACTGCAGGGCAAGGTGCCCGGCGCCTACATCCAGGCCAATGGCGGCGCGCCCGGCGGCGGCATCCAGATCAACCTGCGCGGCATCTCGACCATCAACGCCGGCGCCGACCCGCTGTTCATTCTCGACGGCATCGTGATCAGCAATTCGTCGATCGCCAACGGGCAGAACGCGGTGACGGCCGCCGCCGCGGGCGGCAACGCCTCGAACCAGGACAACCCCACCAATCGCCTGGCGGACCTCAACCCGGCGGACATCGAGAAGATCGAGATCCTCAAGGGCGGCTCCGCCGCGTCGATCTACGGCTCCAAGGCGACCAACGGCGTGGTCATCATCACCACCAAGCGGGGTCAGGTGGGTCGGCCGCAGTTCAACATCTCGCAGCGCTTCGGTTTTTCCGAGATCGCCAACAAGATCGGGCAGCGCACCTTCAGGGATTCTGCCGACGCCGTCACGGTCTACGATACGACTTTGGTATCCCAGAACTTTGTTCCGGGCAGGCGAGTGGACTATGAGGAGCTGCTGTACGGCCGGAAGTCGCTTGCCACGGAGACCGAGCTGAGCGTGAGCGGCGGCAGCGACCAGACCCGGTACTTCATCTCCGGTCTGGTCAAGAACGAGCCGGGCATCGCACGTGGCAGCGGCTACAAGAAGCAGGGCTTCCGGATCAACCTGGACCAGACCCTCGGCGGCCGGGTCTCGGTGGGGGTCAGCACCAGCGTCACCCACTCCCGCTCCGACCGGGCCCTCTCCAACAACGACAACACCGGCACCTCTCCCGGCCTGGTGCTGCCGTTCACACCCAGCTTCTTCGACCCCCGGCCCGATTCGCTCGGTGTTTTTCCGGTCAATCCGTTCGAGCGCAGCAATCCGCTGCAGACCCTCAGCCTGCTCAAGAACCAGGAAGATGTCTGGCGTGCCCTCGGGACGGTGAGCACCAAGTGGTCGGCCATCACCGGCGACCGGCACAACCTGAACGTCACGGTTATCGGCGGCGCCGACTACTTCAACCAGCAGAACGATTTCCTCTCACCGCCGGAGCTGCAGTACGAGCCGCTCGATGGCCAGCCTGGCACGGTCATCCTGGGCAAGGCCTCCAATCTGAACACCACCCTCGCGGTGAACGGCGCCCACATCTACACCCCGGTCTCCAAGGGGTGGAGCGCGACGACGTCGATCGGGGTGCAGTACGAGTACCGTGAGCTCAACAACACCAGCGTCCTGGGCCGGAGCCTCCTCACGGGGCAGAGCAGCCCGGACCAGGCCACCAGCCGCGACGTGAGTCAGGACGTCCGCCCCGCCAAAGACCTGGGGCTGTATGGTCAGGAGGAGGTGCTGCTGCTGAACCGGCGGCTGCTGCTCACCGCCGGCCTCCGGGCCGACCGCAGCAGCAACAATGGCGACCCCGACAAGTACTTCTATTATCCCAAGCTGGCTGGCAGCTACCGGGTGATTGCCCCGATCGGCGGTCTGGATGAGGTGAAGTTTCGCGCCGCCTACGGCCAGACCGGCAATGCGCCGACGTACGGATCCAAGAATACCTTCGACACGACCGGGGTCTACGACGGCAACTTCACCACCTCGGTCGGCCCGCGTGCGGGCGATCCGAACATCCGTCCGGAACGGCAGAAGGAAGTCGAACTTGGCTTCGACGCGCAGATGGCCCATGGGCGGGCCCAGCTTTCGTTCTCCTGGTACCAGCGGAATATCACCGACCTGCTGCTCGACCAGACCCTGGCGCCCTCCACCGGCCAGGTTACCCGTATCTTCAACTCCGGCGCCACGCTGCGGAATCGCGGCTTCGAGCTCGGGCTGCAGCTCATCCCGGTGCAGAGCAGCAATGTCTACTGGTCGTTCGGCACCAGCTTTTCGCGCAACCGCAGCCTGATCACCAAGCTGCCGATCCCCGCCTTCCAGACGGGCGGCTTCGGCACCTCCCTCGGCGTCTTCCAGATCGAGCAGGGCAAGTCGGCGACCCAGATCATCGGGCTGGTGGGCGGGGTACAGAAGGCCATCGGCGATGCCTACCCCGACTTCCAGATGGGCTTCTCCAATGACGTCGAGTGGAAGCGATTCCGCTTCGGGATGCACTGGGACTGGAAGAAGGGCGGGGATGTCATCAACCTGACCCGGCTCCTGTTCGATGCCGGCCAGAACAGCCCGGACGTGGCCGACGGTGGCGCAGCGCGCCTCGGGAAGTGGGCGAGCGGCAACACCAAGGTCTACCTGGAGGACGGCTCCTACCTCAAGATGCGGGAGATCTCGGTCTCGTATGGCTTGCCGAGCAACCTGGTCGCCACGATGTTCGGCGGTCAGGCCCGGAATGCCCGGATTACGCTCTCCGGCCGCAACCTGATCCGCATCGCGGATTATTCGGGCTACGACCCCGAGGTGAGCAACTTCGGGAATCAGGCGATCGTCCGGAACATCGACGTCGCCCCCTATCCGCCGAGCAAGAGTTTCTACCTTTCGCTTGATGTGGGGTTCTGACCATGACGACTCGACTCCTCCGCATGGCCTCGGCGGTAGCGCTCAGCGCCCTGGCCCTCAGCGCCTGCAATTTCGACATCGCCAATCCCAACAGTCCCGATCCCATCGGGCCCAATCCCTCCCGGGCGCGGGTCGCTGCCTCGGCGCTCGGCCTCCTGGCCGGCGTCCGCAGCTACTACCCCGGCTGGATTCTCAATACCAGCATCATCGGCCGGGATGGCTACCGCTTCGATGGCTCCGAGCCGCGCTACACCAGTGAAGCACTGACCGGTGCCCTCGACGGCGGCGGGTTCATCGGCGGATCGCAGTGGGTGCCGCAATACCGGAACATCCGGAGCGCCAACGAGCTGCTCACCTACATCGGTACCGCGCAGGAACTCAGTGCCGGCGAGATCAGTGCGGTCCAGGGGTACAGCAGGACGATGCAGGCGCTCGATTTCCTCAATGTCCTGGTGGCCCACACCCAGGATTCCATTCCGATCGCCGTCGGGATCGACGTGACGGCTCCACCGGCGCCGTTCGTGAGCCAGACGCTGGCGTACGATCACGTCGAGAATCTGCTCGACTCGGCGCTGACCGATCTGCAGGCAGCGGGGTCCACGGGGTTCCCCTTTTCGCTCTCGAGCGGCTTCAGCGGGTTTGATACGCCAACCGAGTTCATCAAGGTGAACCGGGCCCTCCGGGCCCGGGTGGACATCTACCGACAGAACTGGGCCCAGGCGCTGACCGATCTCGCGGCCTCGTTCGTGGACACCCTCGTTCCGCTCAGCACGGGCACGTACCTGGTGTACAGCACCGGCTCGGGGGAGGCGACCAACAGCATCCAGCAGAGCACGGCGGAAAACTTTGCCCACCCGCAGCTGCGTGACAGCGCGCAGTTGCAGACCGGCGGAGTGCTGCTGGATGCACGGTTCCTCAGCAAGACCTTCGGGCGGACGGCGCAGACCACGTCGAACCTGACGTCGGATCTGGGCTGGGCGGTCTATCCCGGTCCCAGCTCACCCATTCCGATCATCCGGAACGAGGAGCTGGTGCTGCTGCGGGCGGAGGCCAATCTGCAGCTCAACAACCTCTCCGCCGCGAGGGACGACATCAATTTCGTCCGCACGACCTCGGGCGGACTGCCGGCGCTTCCCGCCTTTGGCTCCCAGGCGGCTGGCATCGACGCGCTGCTGTACGAGCGCCGCTATTCGCTGCTCTATGAATGGGGCCACCGCTGGATCGACATGCGGCGTTACGGCCGGCTGAACCAGCTGGCCATCGACCGGCCGGGAGATCTGGTCTACACCACCTTTCCGATTCCCACCGACGAGGTGCTGGCGAGGCAATAGGCGGAGCGACCCCCGCCGAGTCGGTGGGGGGGCAGGCACGATGTGAGC
>JAWXBX010000319.1:0-14406 GCA_034440415.1 Gemmatimonadota bacterium
CAATCCTGCAGCGTGCGGCGAATGCCGCGCCGGATCGCCTCGGAAGAGAGGAACTCCGACAACAGCACATCGGCACCGAACCGCCGGCAGATCTGCCGGAAGGGCGGCTCGGAAACCCCCGCCATCGGGGCGAGGATCAGCGTAGGCACGGTGGAGCGGGAGTAGGGAAGGCGACGGTCAGCCATGCCCTAAGTTACGGGATCGGAGGGGGCCCGGCCAAGGGCGCGGGTCGGGGAAGTTACGCCCTGCCGGTACCGCGGTTCAGCGGGGGTGGGGCTACTTGGGAGCAATCGCCGCGGCCGTGCCGACGTCCGGAAGGACCGAGACTGCCAATCGCAGGGCGGAGGAGAGCAACGGCGCCCCGAGCCCGAAGCCGAGCAGCGCCAGATTGGCCGCCAGCCAGCGGGGTGTCCATCGATCCACCAGGGACCGATTACGGGTGACCAGCAGCGCGACGATCGCCGTCGCGTTCATGAGGAGGAACAGCGTGAGCGAGGTATGCCAGGCCCAGCTGCCAGTGCCGGCAAGCCAGGTGAGCAGTGCGGTCTTCATCTGTGGATCGGCTCCGGAGGGTGAAGCGGGCGGCCAACCAGCCTCACTGACCAAGCTACCACGAATGTCCAAGCGCGAAAGGGGGAAGATGCCGCCCCCTTTGACAGGGCGGACGGCGCCGGATAAGCTACCGCCCCAATGCAACTCCGTGACTTCTTCGAGCCCCAGGCCATCGCCCTGTCGCTTCGAGCCACCGCCGCCGAGGCCGTCCTTCCGGAGCTGGTCGGCCGGCTTGGACTCGATCAGCGTGCCTCCACCGGCCTGCTCAAGGTGCTGCAGCGCCGCGAGGAGCTCGGATCGACCGGTGTGGGGCGCGGCATCGCGATTCCCCACGGCCGTTCACTCCTGGTCAACCGGGTGCGGCTGGCCTACGGTCACCTGCCCGCCGGGGTTCCCTGGGTGGCGCTTGATAACCGTCCGGTGCATCACTTCTTCCTGATCGTCGCCCCGCCAATCGAGGTGAGCAACCAGTACCTCCCGATCCTCGGCAAGATCGCGACTTTTGCCAAGGAACCGGATGTGCCGCACCGCCTGAGCCAGCTCACCAGTGCGGAGGAGTTCTTCAAGCTGCTGGAGGAGAAGGGGGTGTGACGGTTGGGCGGTTGGGCGGTTGGGCGGTTAGGCGGTTAGGCGGTTAGGCGGTTGGGCGGTTGGGTGATGGGGTGATTGCCCGCTAACCGCCCAACCGCCCAACCGCCCAACCGTCTACTCCACCTACTCCCACTCGATCGTCGCCGGCGGTTTCGAGCTGACGTCGTAGACCACCCGGTTGACGCCGTTCACCTCGTTGGCGATGCGATTGGATATGCGCGCCAGCACCTCGGGCGGGAAGGCGAACCAGTCGGCCGTCATCCCGTCACGACTAGTGACCGCCCTGAGCCCCACCACCTGGTCATAGCTCCGTTCGTCGCCCTGGACCCCCACCGAGCGAATCGGCAGCAGGACCGCAAAAGCCTGCCAGATCTCGTCGTACAGCCCCGCGGCCCGGATCTCCTCGATGTAGATGTGATCCGCCTTGCGCAGCACCTCGAGCTGCGCCCGGTTGACGTCGCCCAGAATTCTGATGGCCAGGCCGGGTCCGGGGAATGGATGCCGTCCCACCATTTCCTCGGGCAGGCCCAGTTCGCGGCCGACCCGGCGCACCTCGTCCTTGAACAGCTCACGCAGAGGTTCGATGAGCGTGAATGGCAACTTCTCCGGCAGCCCGCCGACATTGTGGTGGGTCTTGATCGTCACCGACGGTCCACCCAGGGGCGACATCGATTCGATCACGTCGGGATAGAGCGTTCCCTGCACCAGGAAGCCGATATCGCCGCCCACGAGGCGCGCTTCCTTCTCGAAAACGTCAATGAAGCGGTGCCCGATCCTCTTGCGTTTCGTTTCCGGATCGGTGACCCCGGCCAGGTCCGCGAGAAACGCCTCGCTCGCATCCACGGTGCGCAGGTCGATCCCGTAGTGCCGGCGGAAGGTCTGTTCCACCTGGTCACGCTCGTGCAGCCGCAGCAGCCCGTGGTCGACGAAAATACAGGTGAGCCGGTCGCCGACCGCCCGGTGCACCAGCACGGCGGCCACCGAACTGTCCACTCCGCCGGAGAGCCCGCAGATCACCCTCCGCCTGTCGCCCACCAGCTCCCTGATCCGGGCGACTTCACTGTCGATGAAGTTCCCCGCGGTCCAGTCCGGGGTGCAGCCGCAGACGGAGAAGAGGAAGTTGTTGAGCAGTTCCCCGCCGCGCGGGGTGTGGGCGACCTCGGGATGGAACTGCACGCCATAGAGGGGTTTGCTCGTGTGCTCCATCGCGGCCACCGGCGCATTGGCGCTGGCGGCGGTGACGACATACCCGGCGGGGGCGGTGTCGACATGATCGCCGTGGCTCATCCAGACCGGCGTCTCCTCGCCGGTGCCAAATCCGGCGAACAACTTGCCACCCTTCACCGTAATCATCGCCCGGCCGTATTCGCGCCGATCGGCCCGTTCCACCTTCCCTCCCGACATCTGGGCCAGCAGCTGCATGCCGTAGCACAGGCCGAGTACCGGCGTGCCGAGGTCCAGCAGCGCCGGCTCGGCGGTAGGGACGTTTTCACCGTACACCGAATTGGGGCCGCCGGAGAGGATGATGCCCTGCGGCTGCCACTGCCGGATCCACTCGACATTGCGCGAGGGGGGATGGATTTCGCAGTACACATTCGACTCGCGCACCCGCCGCGCAATCAGCTGGGTGTACTGCGAACCGAAGTCGATGATCAGGATGCCGCGGTGATGCTGGGTCATGTCTCGCCTGAATGCTGTGTGTGAAGCAGTAGGGAGTGAGGAGTGAGGGGTGAGGAAGAAGCACGAGACGACGCAGTTCCTCCTCACTCCTTACTCCGCCCACTATCTCTCCCAGCTCGGCTCCGCCGTCTCTCCGGCAAACAGCGACTCCACTGTTTCCCGCGGCCGGACGATGGCCCACCGGTCGCCATCAACCAGCACTTCCGCCGGGCGGGGCCGGCCGTTGTAGGTCGATGCCATCACGAAGCCGTATGCTCCCGCCCCGAGCACCGCAAGCGCCTCTCCGTGAGCGAGGCCGGGAAGGGTGCGGTCGCGGGCGAGGAAATCCCCCGTCTCGCACACCGGCCCGACCACATCCACCACTGTCTCCGCTCGACCGGCCGATTCCAGCTCGACGATATCGTGATAGGCCATATAGTGGCTGGGGCGCACCAGATCGTTCATGCCAGCGTCCACCAGCACCAGTTCCTTGCCGCCGGAATGCTTGCGCGAGAGCGTGGTGGTGAGGAGGAGCCCGGCACTCCCCACGAGAAATCTTCCCGGCTCCATGACGACCGTGAGTCCGGTCTCCCGCGCGATCGGCAGGATGGCTTCGGCAAACCGGATCGGATCAAGCGGAACCTCGTCCTTGTACCGGATACCGAGTCCACCCCCGATGTCGAGGTTCCGGAGCGTCTCGATGCCGGCGGCGCGGATGCGTTGCACCAGCGCGGTAAGCTTGGTAACGCCCTGGGCGTAGGGCGAGGTATCGAGGATCTGGCTGCCGATGTGCATCGCGAGGCTGTCCAGCCGGAGCCGCTTGTGGTGATGCACCGCCAGCGCAAGGTCCACCACCTGGTCGAAGGGGACCCCGAACTTGATGCCGCCCTGCCCGGTGGCGATGTAGGGGTGCGTCTCGGCGGTGACATCCGGATTGACCCGGATGCCCACCGCAACGGTGCACCCCATCCGATCGGCGATGGCGCCGAGCTTCTCGAGTTCGTCGGCCGACTCGAGATGAATGTGGCCGACACCGGCGGCCAGCGCCGCCTCGAGCTCCGCCGGTGACTTCCCCACTCCGCTGAACACGATCCGCTCGGCGGGATACCCCGCCGCGAGTGCCCGCTGCATCTCGCCGCCCGAGACGATATCCGCCCCGGCGCCAAGATCGCGGAAGACCCGCAGCACCGCGAGCGTGCTGTTGGCCTTGACCGCGAAGCAGATCTTGTGCGGGACGGCGGAGAGCGCATCGTCCAGCCGTTTGTATTGGGCGCGGATCACCCCGGCATTGTAGACGTAGACCGGGGTGCCGACGATGGCGGCGATCTCGCTCAGGCGGACGCCACCGAAGTAGAGCGAAACCCCACGCCGCTCCAGGCCCGCGTCGGCGAAGAGCGCCGCCCGGAACGGCGCGACCTCGACCGGGGCTTCCCTCCTGCGCCCGGCGGACACGTCGGTCATCAGTACGACCTCGCCCACACCGCTTCCGCGACCGACGGCTTGCCACACCACATGCAGGTGACGGGCGCCTCGGGTGAGCGGAACTCTTCGTCCGGCAGGCAGCGGATCGTGGCCTTGGTCTGCTCCTTGATGTCCGTCTCGCAGGCCGCGTCACCGCACCAGCCGCCATAGGCGAAGCCGCCATCCCGCTCGAGGAAGTCGAGGAATGACGCCTTGGTGATGCCGCGGATGGTGTTCTGCTCCCGCCGCAGGCGGGCGGCATCGAGCAGTTCCTGCTGCATGGCGTCGATCTCGATGCGGAGGGTCTTGCCCAGCCCCTCGGTCGGGAACGACATCTTCTTGCCGCCGGTCCTGCGCGCCAGCATCACGGTGCCGCCCGCCACATCCCGCGGCCCGATCTCCAGCCGGAACGGGACGCCGCGCCCCTCCCACTCGTAGTACTTGGCGCCCGGCTTCATGCCGTCGCGCGCATCGAGATGGGTCCGGATGCCGCCGGCCTTGAGTTCGCGCAGCGTCAGCGTGGCCGCCTTCATGACCAGTTCCCGTTCCTCATCGCTCTTGTAGATCGGCACGATCACGACCTGGTACTGCGCCAGGCGGGGTGGCGTGATGACGCCGTTGTCATCGCCGTGCGTCATGACCAGCGCGCCGACCAGGCGGGTCGAGACGCCCCAGGAGGTGTTCCAGACGTAGGCCAGCTGGCCATCGGCGCCCTGGAAGTTCACGTCGAAGGCCTTGGCGAAATTCTGGCCGAGGTTGTGACTCGTGCCCGCCTGCAGCGCCTTGTTGTCCTGCATCAGCCCCTCGATGCAATAGGTCCGGAGCGCACCGGCGAACCGCTCGCTGTCGGTCTTCCGGCCGGTGATGACCGGCATCGCCATCCACTCTTCCGCGAAGGTGCGGTACACCTGGAGGATTTCCAGGGTGAAGGCCTCGGCCTCGGCCTCGTTCGCGTGCGCGGTGTGACCTTCCTGCCAGAGGAACTCCGCCGTCCGGAGGAAGAGGCGGGTCCGCATCTCCCAGCGCACCACGTTGCACCACTGGTTCATGAGCATCGGCAGGTCCCGATGACTCTGGATCCACTTGGCGTACATCGAGTAGATGATGGTCTCGGAGGTCGGCCGGATGACCAGCGGCTCTTCCAGCTCCTTCCCGCCGCCGTGGGTGACGACCGCCAGTTCCGGCGCAAAGCCCTCGATATGCTCCGCTTCCTTGGCGAAGAAGCTCTGCGGAATCAGCAGCGGGAAGTAGGCGTTCTGCACCCCGCGGTCCTTGAACATGTCGTCCAGCGCGCGCTGCATCTGCTCCCAGATCGCATAGCCGTTGGGCCGGATGACCATGCAGCCGCGCACCGGGCTGTAGTCGGCCAGCTGGGCCCGCATGATCACTTCGTTGTACCAGGCGCTGAAGTCCTGCGCGCGGGTGGTCAGCTTCTTGTCGTCGGCCATCGAGGACGCACCTTCGGTCGGTCGGAGTAACTGTGATGAGCCGTCAGCCGTCGGCCGTCAGCCGTCAGCGAAGGGCCGTTGGCCGTTAGCCGTTGGCCGTTGGTGACCGCAATCGCGAAACGAGCTCGCCAGCCAGGAGCGCCAGCGGTACGGCGACCTGCGATTTCAGCTTCAGATCCTTCAACTGCACCTCGCCCTTTGCCCGGTCGTCGGGGCCGATCACGACGGCGAAGCGGGCCCGCCGGGCGTCGGCCAGCTTGAGCTGTTTGCCCAGCGCCTCGTCGCGCAGGGAGAATTCCACGCGCACTCCGGCATTCCTGAGCTCGTGGGTGATCCGCAGCACATGGGCATGATCTTCCGGCGTCACCCCGGCCACGAAGGCGTCGATGGCACTGGCCGCCGCGGGCGTCAGGCCGCGTTCCTTGAGCAGGTCGCCAAGGACGACGTCACCGATGGCGAACCCCACGGCCGGAAGATCGACGCCACCGAGCTGGTGGAGGAGACCATCGTACCGGCCGCCACCAGCGATGGCACGGAGCGAGCGGCCGGCGTCGAACAGCTCGAACACCGTCCCGGTGTAATAGGCCAACCCGCGGACGATCTTCAGGTCGATATCGACGAAGTCGCCAAGTCCCATGTCCGACAATACCTGCTCGACAACTCGCAATGACGATAGCGCGGACCGGGCTTGCTGAACGTGCTCGGAGTCAGGGCGTGCAGCGAGTTCACTCTCGATTTCCGCGGTCGTTCGGAGAGTAATCGTGTCAAAGATCGCTTTCGCTGTCGCTAGATTGATCCCGACCCTTCCGAGTTGTGCCTCCTGCTCACTGCGTTGCGATCTCTCGACCTTGTCAATCGCCGCATACGCGTCACGAAGCTGATCTTTTGTAACTCCGGCCAGATAGAGGAGCGAGGTAAGCATGCGCCGGTCGCTGAGTCGGACGCGGACCGCGTCAGCACCCAGCCCGAACTCCCGCATTGAATCGATTGCCAGCGCGATCATCTCCGCGTCGGCTAGCGGCCCCGGCTCGCCGATCAGGTCGCAGTTAAGCTGGTAAAATTCCTTCAATCGGCCCTTCTGCTGCCGCTCGTAGCGGAACATCTGGCCAATGGAAAACCAGCGGATCGGCTTCTTCATCCCGCCGGCCCGCGCGGCGATCATCCGGGCGACGGTGGGGGTCAGCTCCGGCCGGAGCGAGACCCGCCGCCCCCCCTTGTCCTCGAAACTGTACAACTGGCCGACGATCTCTTCGCCGCTCTTGGCGGTGTACAGCTCCAGCGGCTCGAGGGGAGGACCGTCGAACTCCTCGAAACCGTAGCGCCGGGCCACCCGGCGCCAGGCCTCGAAGATGTGGTTGCGGAAGGTGAGATCGGCGGGATAGAAGTCCCGGAAGCCCGGCAGGGGCTGGGTTGACATAGGGCGGGAAAATAGCCGCACCCGCGCCCGACGACTACAGGCCCCCGGGCACTCGCGGGTACGGGCCGACCGGTGGTCGGCCCCGGCGGAGCCGGGGATGCTCCGCTCCGCGCCGGCCGGATTTCGCTGCGGCCTCCCTCAACGCCCCGCCTATCGCCGATTGAATTGGACTGCCCCCCTCGCCCGGACGCCCCGCCTGCCGCCAGCGGTTCACGGCTCCATCCCCAGGGCCGTCATCACATCCCCCACCGTGTGGAACGATCCGGTCACCAGAATCGTCCCCGCCCCCTCCTCCGCCTCCCGCAGCGCCTGGCGGAAGTCCGGCGTGAGCCGCCACTCCGCGCTCGCCGGCGGCCGGCTCGGGTCCCTGAGCCAGCGCTGCAGCCACCAGAGGTTCCAGCGCCGGCCCGCGGCCGACGGGGCGATCGTGCAGATCCCGCGGTCAATCCCTGCATCCAGGCGCACCAGCATTTCCGGCCACGCCTTGTCGCCAAGGATCGAGACGACCGCGTGAATTGGCCGGGGCAGGTCCATCGACTTGACGGCGGCCACGAGCGCGCGCATGCCATCGGGATTGTGGGCGACGTCGAACAGCCACTTCCCCCGGCGGTCGAGCCGGCCGGCGATACGGGCCGAGCCGAACCCGCTGGCTATCGCATCGGGGGTGGGACGGTAGCGCAACGGCAGCGCCATCAGGACCCCGTGCGCCAGCGCGGCGTTCCGCCGCTGGTGTGGCCCCAGCAAGCCCAATGGGCCCGACCAGAGGTACTCCTTGGGCAGTACCCGTACGACGGCCGGCTGGCGGGGGGCCGGGACGCCTTTCGGCCCGGCACGCCGGGCCGCCGAACGCGCCTGTTGCCGGAGCACCTCGATCAGCCTCGGCCGGGTCTCGCCGATCACGAACGGCACCCCGGGCTTGGCGATCCCCGCCTTCTCCCGGGCGATCAGCTCCAGGGTGTTGCCCAGGTACTTCATGTGGTCCTTCTCGATCTTGGTGACCGCGCTGACCAGCGGCGTCAGCACGTTGGTGCTGTCGAGCCGGCCCCCCAGCCCCACCTCGACCACGGCGATATCCACGCCGCGCGCCGCGAAGTGGGCCAGCGCGATCACGGTGGTCGCCTCGAAGAAGGTGGCGTGCCGCTCCCGGATCAGCGGCTCGAGCTGCCCGGTCCACATCGCGACGGCCACCTCGGAGATCGGCTGACCATCGACCTGGATGCGCTCGCGGAAGGAAACCAGATGGGGCGAGGTGTAGAGCCCGACCCGGAGCCCGTGGGCCCGGAGTGCCGCCGCACACAGCGTGCTGACACTGCCTTTCCCGTTGGTGCCGCCGATATGGATGGTCGGGAAGACGTCCTGCGGATTCCCGACGGCCTGCAGCAGGGCCCGCGTCGTGGCGAGCCCGAACCTGATGGTGGTCGTGCGGGGAAAGAGGAAGGCGAGCGCTTCCTCATACGACAGGGGCATGGCGCCGAGCGGACTTTCCAAGGGGGCGAACGCACTTACTATTGCACCGGTCACGCGATGCCCCCGAATGTATCCTCCACCAACACCACGAGCCATGGGTCGATTCACCACCCTGCCCGATCCGTTCATCCAGCAGCTGATCGCGATCCCGGGGTTCCAGCAGCTCACCGCCGGCTTCACCCTCTGTCCCGAGTGCGAGCGCTGCGAGCGGAGCGTGGTGTACCTCACGCCGCGGGAGCAGGTCGCTGCACGCGACCTCCAGCTCAAGCTCTACGGCAAGGGCTCCGCCACCCGGCTCAACCGCCAGGGCTGCCGCTGCCCGTTCTACGAGGGCCCGCAGCATGGCTGCTCGGCGTACGCCGACCGACCGCTGATCTGCCACCTCTTCCCCCTGGACATCATCGAGCGTGAGGCAGACGAGACCTACTGGTGGGTGCTGTTCGGGGCCTGCGAGGAGGTGGCGCGCGGCAAGCTGAAAGGCCGGGTGGAGGAGGCAAGGGCGCTGGCGGCCGAGATCGACCGCCGGATGCCGGATGAGCTGCGCCGGGCGTTCATGGCCGACGCGGAAGGGGCGGTCTTTGAACCGACGTTTTACGAGCACCCGATTCACTATCTGCTGCCGCTCACTCCACCCGCCACGTAGGGACATGAGAAAGCCCCGCCAGTTCCGCGCGGGGCTCGACATTCCGGAAGGAGACGGATGTCTCGTTACTCGCTCTCCTCCGCCAGGCGCTGCCCGCGCATATGCCGCAGCAGGCGGGCCGTCGTCTCCCGCAGCGAAGGACGGGGCACGACCTCATCAACCTGCCCCTTCTCCAGCAGGAACTCCGCGGTCTGGAACCCCTCAGGCAGGTCCTGCCCGATCGTCTGCTTGATCACCCGCTGCCCCGCGAAGCCGACGACTGCACCCGGCTCCGCCAGGATGACGTCGCCCTGCATGGCGAAGGAGGCGGACACGCCGCCAGTGGTGGGATTGGTCAGGATGCTGATGTAGGGAACGGAGAGGGCGTACAGTTGGGCGATCGCGGCCGATGTCTTGGCCATCTGCATGAGAGAGAACAATCCCTCCTGCATCCGGGCACCGCCCGAGGTGCAGACCAGCACCATGGGAACCCGCTTCTCGGCAGACCGCCGGGCCAGCCGGGCAATCTTTTCGCCGACCACCGACCCCATGGAGCCGCCCATGAACGCGAAGTTCATCACGCCGAGATTCAGGGCCGAGCCTTCCAGCTTGGCGGTGCCGACAGAGATCGCATCGGAGGTCCCAACCTTGTTCTGGGCGATGACCAGGCGCTCGGGATATTTCTCGAAGGAAAGCGGATCGGCGGAACGAAGGTTGGCGTACAACTCGCGCCAGCTGCCGTCGTCCGTCAGCAGCTCAACGTACTCCTCGGCACTGAATCGGCGATGGTGGCCACACTCGGGGCAGACATTGTAGTTCCGGTCGAACTTCTCGCGGATATCGACGTACCCACACGCATCACACTTTTCCCAGGCATCGAGTGGAATCTCGAGGCGCTCCCGGACGGAAGCGCGGGTCTTCCGTTCTTTTTTAAACCATGCCATGATGGCCATAGGGGGGTTCGGGAGGAGTTAGAGGTCGACTGCCGGTGATCCAATAACTGCCCCAATTTGACGTACCGCCCCCAACCGCGCCAGTCCCAACAGTCTAAGCTGTTGTCATATATCAACATAACCACCGAGCCGAGCGTCCCATGCAGCTCGGAAGACGAGCCCGATGCTCACGGCGGTGGCCAGAACGAAGGAGCCGCCGTAGGAGAAAAACGGCAGCGGGATGCCGGTGATCGGCATCACATTGACCGTCATCCCGATGTTCTCAAAAACATGGGTGAAGAGCAGGCCAAGGATGCCGAAGACCACCAGACTGGTGAACGGATCGGTGGTCCGGCGGGCAATCCGTATCAGGATCGAAAACAGGACGAAGAAGAGCACCAGGGCGACGAGCACGCCGACAAACCCGAGTTCCTCGCCCAGCACGGCGAAGATGAAGTCGGTGTGCTGCTCCGGGATGAAGGCCAGCCGCTTCTGGGGTCCCTCGAGGTACCCGTTGCCGAACCAGCCTCCCGAGCCGATGGCGACCTTGGACTGGATGGCGTGATAGCCGGCCCGCTGCGGATCGGCCTCAGGGTTGAGAAAGGTGAGCAGCCGGTTCTGCTGGTACGGCGCCAGCTTGCGCCAGACCGGCAGCGCGGCAAACCCCATGATGGAGTTGGTGCCCAACACCGCGACCCCTTCCCAGAAATAGGGCCGCCAGACGAAAAGCAGGATGCTCAGCAGAATGATCCAGCCCAGCCAGGACCAGAGATTGAAGGCGAGGAGCAGGCTGGCGACCGGTGAAGCAAGAAAGACCAGCACGGATGCCGGTGTTCCCGCCCAGAAGAGCATGGCGAAGAGAATGCCGACGAAGACGAGCGCGCTGCCGAGATCGGGCTGGGCTAGAACCAGCAGCGCGGGCACCCCCGCGATCAGGCAACAGGGAATGACCTCGCGCAACGTTTCGGGAGATGCCCGCCGGCTGGAGAGATGGCGTCCGAGCATCAGCACGACAGCCAGCTTGGCAAACTCGGCCGGCTGCCCGATGGCGTGACCGCCGATATAGATCCAGCTCTTGCTGCTGGCGGCGGTCCCTGCCCCGCCGCCGATCACCAGGGTGGCGGCCAGGAGCAGGAGCGCCAGCGCGTAGACCGGCAGGCCGGCCCACTCCAGGAGACGCGGAGAGAGCTGGAACGCCAGAGAGGCGATCACCGCGCCAGCCCCGATCCAGACCAGTTGCCGGCGCCACGCGCCCGCGGCCGCGAAACTCGGGACGTCGGTCTGGCCCGCCGAGTAGAGGACGACCACTCCATAGAGCAGCAGAAGGCCGAGCGCCGCGAGCAGCGGTCGATCGATACCGAGATGGCGACTCATCGGCGGGTGGGAACCGGTGCGGACGGCTCCGGCCCTGCCGCACTGTCGGTCGGCGCCGGAATCGGCCGTGGGGCGCCGGTCGGCGCATCCCCGGGGAGATTCAGCCGGATGACGGTGCTGGGACCGGCATCTGGCCCGAGGACATACCGCCTGATGGCCTGGACGACATAGGGAGCCACGGTGCTGCCATGCTCGCCGAACTCGAAGATTGCGCCGATGATGATTTCCGGCTTTTCGGCTGGCGCGAAACCGAGGAACCAGCCGTGATCCAGTCCATGTGAATTCTGCGCCGTTCCCGTCTTGCCACCGACCTTGAACTCCTGGATGCGGCTGCGCGCGGCTGTGCCGCGCTCGACCACCGCCACCATGCTGGCGCGGAGCCCCTCGAGCTGTGCGTGGGTCAGTTTCAGGTCGTAGCTCACCGCACTGTCGGGCCGCACCAGGTACGGGGTCGGCGTCTTGCCGTCACCGGCCAGGGCCGCGTAGAACCGCACCATGTTGACCAGGGTCTGGGTGTTCTCCCCCTGGCCGATCGACAAGTTGAGTACCGCCGCATTGCTCCAGCCCCGCGGTCCGTAATGCTCATTGTAGTAGCTGATGGCCGGCGGCCAGATCGGCGTGACCTCGTTGACGAGGTCGATATGGGTTCGTTCGCGAAACCCCATGCGGACGCCGTCGGCCAGGATCTCCGCCAGCTGAATGCGCAGGCCGAGCTGGTAGAAATACACATCGCAGCTCCCCGAGATGGCGCCTTCGAGATCGAGCGACCCGTGGCCACGCTTGTTCCAGCACTTGAAGTAGCGATTGCCGTATTGCATGCCGCCGGTACAGGGCGTCGGCATGTGGGTGTGCATGTCGACCAGGCCGCGCCTGAGGGCCATCGCGGCGGTGGCCAGCTTGAAAGGGGAGCCCGGAGGGTACTTCACCTGCAGCGCCCGATTGAGCAGCGGCAGCGTCGGATCGCCGTTGAGCCGGCGCCATTCCGCCGAGGAGATGCCGCCGATGAACGCGTTGGGATCGTAGGCCGGGGTGGAGTACAGCGCGCGGATCTCGCCTTTGGGCGTCATCGCGATCATCGCGCCCGCCTGGCCCTTGGGCCAGATGCTGTCGATGAAGAACTGCAGGTCGAGATCGATCGTGGTCACCAGGTTGCGGCCTGCCAGCGATGGCAACGGCACCGCCGCGCCCTGCTCCCGCACCAGTCGGCCGCGCGCATCCACCTCGATGTACCGCACCCCTGGCGTGCCGCGCAGCGTGTCGTCGTACTCCTGCTCCAGCCCGGATCGCCCGACGACGGAACCCAGCCGGGCCCCGGAGTAGCGCTTGGCATCGAGGTCGGACTGGGTCACTTCCCCCACGTAGCCAACCAGATGGGCGACGGCGGTGCCGCGGGGGTAGATCCGGCGGGGCTCCGACTGGACCACCAGGCCCGGCAGGATCAGTCGGTGTTCTTCCAGCCGCGCGACCGCTTCCCGTGATGCGTTGCCCAGCACGAGTGCCGGCTGATAGCGGGCCTGCAGGTAGCGGTTAACGACCGCCTCCAGGTCGGCGGAGTCGAGCGGGACGACGGTCCGGAAGCGCTCGAGCACCCGGCGCAGCGAGTCGGTGGACGACGCGAGCAGCGCGACGGAGAAGCCCGGTACCGTTTCGGCGATCACCCGGCCTCGCCGATCGTAGATGGTTCCCCGGGCAGGCTGCAGCGGGACGGGCCGGAGGCGGTTGTTTTCCGCCCGGAGCCGGTACCGGTCGTTCTGGAGAATCTGGGTGCGGAAGAAGGCGCCGAGCAGCACGAGGAAGGCGATTCCGACCACCACGCGTGCCCGGAGCGAGCGCTCCCGCATCCGGGTCGGGTGGAACTCCCTCATCCTTCGATCCGGATATCGAGCCAGCGCTGGAACAGCATCAGCACCAGCGTCGCCGTGAGCGCGGTCGTCAGCGCCTGCAGCGGGGCCCAGACGAAGAGCTGGCTCGGGAGGCTGCCCGTCCCGGCGCCGCTCGCCAGCAACTGAATGGCGTTGCGCAGCCAGACACCGAGGGCGATGACCAGCCCGTTGACGAAGAGATTGTCGGGGAAGAAGACGGCCCGCCCCCACGCGGCGAGGTAGCCGACGACGGTGTGCGCCAGGGCACCGGCGCCCACCCGGGCGGGAGCCATCGCATCACCGGCGAGGCCGACCAGAAACCCCGCCACGGCGGCGGCACCAGGCCGGCTGCGAATGGCGAAGAGCAACAGCGCGACCATCAGGAAATCGGGGGCCACCGACGGCATGCCGAGCCGGGGCCGGAGCGCGAACTGCAGTACGACCAGCAAGGCCAGCACGCTCCAGAGTCGGCCCCGCTCGCCCCGGATCGCCATCACGGTGCACTGTCTCCGGTGAACAGCCTCGCGAGACTCGTGTCGGTCATGCCCAGCAGCACGAGCACCTGCGTCGCCGCCTCGGGGCTGGCCGCGGGATGCAGGACGTAGATCCGCTCCCAGCCGGTCTCTTCCTGCGCCTGACCGACCACGGTCCCGACTGGGATGCCGGGTGGATACACCCCACCGAGGCCGGAGGTCACGACGAGCGTGCCGTTGGGTACCGAGTCCCGGATGGCGACACCGCGGAGCTGGAGCAACTGATTGCTGCCCGTCACCTGCACCGCCGCCCGCACCACGCCGAAGACGCCGACCGAGAGCGCAAAGGCACTGGCCCGGAACTCGGGATGCGCCCAGGTCAGCGCCACGCTGCGCTCCGGATCAACCGTCCGAACCACCCCGAGCAGGCCGTCGGGGCCGATCACCGGGGAAAACTCCCGCACGCCCTGGCGCCGGCCGATCGACAGCAACAGGGTCCGCCCATCGGTGGGCCCGGACTGGTGCAGGACCTCGGCAGCCCGGTACGG
>JAWXBX010000320.1:0-8628 GCA_034440415.1 Gemmatimonadota bacterium
GCGGAGGATGTCGGCGCCGGTCATGGTCTTTCGGACCAGGCCGCGCAGCTCGCCGAAGACCGGGGCTGCCGAGTTCGCCCGGTAGTACACCTGTCGGCCCCGGCGCTCACGAATCAACAAGCCCGCCTGCTCCAGCAGCCCCGCCTCCCGCTGAAGCGTCCCCGGGCTGGCGCCTGTGATGCGGCCCATTTCACGGAGGTAGAGCGCACGCGAAGGATCGGCGAACAGGAGTGACAGCACCTGCCCCCTCAGGCGACCGAAGAGCACGCGTCCGACGGGATCAGCTGGAGCCCGGACTGTTCTCATATTGAGAACAAATGTACTCATAATGAGAACACCGTCAACCCCAAACGAACCGGGCGGCCACTGCGGCCGCCTGGTGGAGCGTCCCGGTGCGACTACCCATCGCCCATGGCTTCCCGCAGTCTCAGCCGCACTCCGAGTAACCGCACACATGGCACTTCTGGCAGCCTTCGGCGTACTCGAGCTGCGAGCCACAATCGGGGCAGGCACCGGTCAGGACCGGCTGGCTGTAGGAGAGATTCAGCTGCTCGGCACCCCGCGTCACCAGCTGCTCGACCGAAACCGCCCCGGGCTCCTGGCCGCTGGTCAGGGGGACCGGGAGCAGTTCCTGCTGCACCCCCTGCTTCTCCTGCATCCACCGCTCGATGGCAATGCCGACGGCATCCGGCACCGACATGACCTTGTTGGGGCCAAGCCCGATGGCACGGTCGGAACTGATGCCGCGGATCTGACGATGGACTTCCCTGATCGGGATGCCGGAGCGCAAGGCGAGGCTGATGAGACGACCCATCGCCTCGACATCGGCCATGATCGCGCCGCCCGCCTTCCCCAGGCTCATGAAGACTTCGAAAGGCTGGCCGCGGTCATCCTCGGTGATCGTGACGTAGAGCGTTCCCAGCGGAGTGTCGACCCGGCGGACGATGCCACGGAGTGTTTCCGGCCGCGAGCGCTTCTGGCGGCGCTGCAGATTCTCCGCCTCCAGCTCGTGCACCATCTTCCGCAGGCGGGCGTTCTCCGCCAGGATCTCGGCGATTTCGCCGTGCAGGTCCGCCGTGCCGGCGCGGTCGGTGCCACTGGAGGCCCCGCTCATGTCGAGGTCGGCGCGTGCCTCGGCCTTGCCGGAACTGGTGGCCTGCTCGGCCACCTTCCTTGCCACGGAACCGGTGGACAGCACCTGCATGTCGCGGCTGCCGTCGCGGTAGACAGTGACACCCTTGCAGCCGAGCTTGAAGGCGAGGCGGTAGATCTCCTCGACGTACTCCTCGCTGGCGTCGTTGGCGAAGTTGCAGGTCTTGGAGATGGCGCTGTCATTGTGCGCCTGGAAGGCCGCCTGCATCCGGATATGCCACTCCGGCTTGATCTCGTTGGCGGTGGCAAAGGCGCGCTGCCACTTCTCCGGCACCTCGGTAAAGCGGATATTGCCGGTTTCTGCGATGCGTTTCATCAGCGCGTCGGAGTACCACCCCTCCTGCTTCGCGATGGCGACGAAATCCTCGTTCACATCCGGCATCAGGACGCCGGCCTGGTTGCGCATGAAGGCCACGGCGAAGAGCGGCTCGATCCCCGAACTGCAGCCTGCGATGATCGAAATGGTGCCGGTCGGCGCGACGGTAGTCACATTGCAGTTGCGCAGACGGCGCAGGGGACGGATCCGCTGGCCCTGGGCGTCGCGAGCACAGGTCGCGTCCGGACCCCAGATGCTCTGCTCCCACTCGGGGAAGACCCCGCGCTGGATGGCGAGCCGCTCGGATTCCACCTTGGACTCATCGTCCACGAGGGCCATGATCTTGCGGCCCATCTCCACACCCTCGGCGCTGTCATAGGCGAGGCCGAGCCGGATCAGCAGGTCCGCCATGCCCATGACGCCGAGCCCGATGCGGCGGATGCGCTTGGAGAGATCGTCGATCTCCGGCAGCGGATAGCTGTTGGCGTCGATGACGTTTTCGAGAAAGTGGGTCGAGAGGTGGATGACCTGGCGCATGTGGTCCCAGTCCACCTGCCCGTCCTTCACGAAATACCCGACATTCACCGAGCCGAGGTTGCAGACGTCGTAAGGCAGCAGGGGCTGCTCGCCGCAGGGATTAGTCGCCTCGTAGGCGCCGAGATGCGGCACGGGATTGTACTGGTTGGCCCGGTCGATATAGAACACCCCAGGCTCACCGGTCTTCCAGGCCCCGTGAATCACCTTGCTCCAGACCTCTCGGGCCTTGAGCTGGCCGACGACTTCCTTCGACTTGGGGTGGATCAGGTCGTATTCGCCATCCGCCTCGACCGCTGCCATGAAGGCGTCGGTGACGGCAACGGAGATATTGAAGTTGGTGATCTTCGAGGTGTCGTCCTTGCAGGTCACGAAGTCCATGATGTCCGGATGATCCACCCGCAGGATCCCCATGTTGGCACCGCGCCGGGTGCCTCCCTGCTTGACCACATCGGTCGACGCGTCATACAGTGTCATGAACGACACCGGCCCGCTGGCCACGCCCATGGTTGAACGCACGATCGCGTTCTTGGGCCGCAGCCGGGAGAAGGAGAAGCCGGTCCCGCCGCCCGACTGGTGCACCAGCGCCATGGCCCGCAGGGTGTCGTAGATCCCGTTCTTGCCGTTGGAGAGGGTGTCTTCCACCGGCAGGACGAAACAGGCGGAGAGCTGACCCAGCGGACGACCGGCGTTCATCAGAGTCGGCGAATTCGGCATGAACATCCGGTGCGCCATCAGCCCGAAGAAGGCCTCGGCGAGCGCCTCGACCGCCCCGGCCGACGCGCCATAGCGGCGGTCCGGCTCCGCGATGGTCCGGGCGACCCGAAAGAACAGATCCGCCGGGCCTTCGGTCGGCTTGCCGGCGTCGTCCTTGATGAGATAGCGCTTTTCCAACACCGTAATGGCGTTGGCCGAAAGGTCCAGCTGGTGCGTGAGATCGCCAGAAGTCGGCATGGCCCGTCCCTAGTCGAGGCGAGAGATTGTAACTGAGCCGTTATCAGAAGATAGCGAGAACGTCTACAGCGGTGAGAGTGGGAGGACAAAAGTAGAAGCGATGTACGGCGGCGACAATACGCGGGAAAACGACGATAATCCGTGCTGAATCTGTTTTCACATCACAAACGTGCCGCGTGACTCCCGCCAGCGAGACCGGCCGCGGGTCGCCCGGACGCCAGCGCAGCGCCGTTCGGTCATTCAGCCCTTGACAGCGGGGAAGTCTCCCGCGCGATGTCGCTCCGCCTGCTGGACGTAGTGCTGCCAGGTCTGCGTGATCCGCTCCCGCAGCGCCGCGTCGACGGGGCGCACCACGCGCGCCGGTGTGCCGACGACCAGGGAGCCAGGCGGGACGATAAAGCCCTCTTTCACCACCGCCCCCGCCGCCACGACACTGCCCCGGCCCACGACAGCGCCGTTCAGCACGATGCTCCCCATCCCGATCAGGCAGTCATCCTCGATTGTGCAGCCGTGGAGAATGGCGCGGTGGCCCACGCCAACCCGACTCCCGACCGTGCAGGGCACATCGGCGTCCACATGCACGACCGTGCCGTCCTGCAGGTTGCTCTGCGAACCAATCACGATCGGCGCCATGTCACCCCGCAGCACGGAGGCATACCAGACACTCGACGCCGGGCCCAGGGTGACGTCGCCCATGAGCAGCGCACCGGGCGCCACCCAGGCCGTCGGGTCGATGACCGGTCGCTTCACGGCACCTCCGGGAGGAACGACCATTGCGTCCAGCCATCCACGGGGCGGCCCTCCCGCATGGCGGGGGTCCATTGCAGTGTCTGGGCGTAGCTCTCGACCGCACGAGTGAAGGCGTCGTCATTCGACCGCGTCAGGGTGCGCACCGCCGTGGTCCGCCCCTGGCGGGAGACCCGGACCACCAGCACCACGTTGGTGGGTGTGCTGGCCACACCGGCCGGCAGCGGCACACGAGTCGATGTCACCGGTTTGGGCGGCGTGTCATAGCAGGCGCGGCCGAACTTGTTCGCCGCGGCCGGCACCTCGCAGTCGAGCCGGGCCAGGATCCGCCGGTTCATCTCGGCCTGTGAGCCAGGGGGAGGCGCCGGCACGCCGGTGGCCACGAGGCTGGGGGTATACACCAGCGTTCCGCGCGGCTCGATCTTGACGCTGTCGGTGAAGAACTCGAAGCCGCTCGCGGTCACCGCCAGCTCGTGCCACCCGGCCCGCAGGCGCATGCCGCCCCCGGGCTGCGTGACCGGGCGGGAGTCGATGAGCACCTGTGAACCGCGGGGCAGGTTCAGCAGCCGGAGCACACCGCTATCACCAGTAAAGGTCTCCACGATCGGCGGGGGAGCCACCTGAGCCGGCGTGGCCAGGTGCGGAGTGGTTGTGTCGATCGGGAGCGAATCGAATTCGGCGAAAGCAGGATCCAATGTCGTGGAGTCGAGGGCCACCAGACTGTCCGCCGCAGGTGCCCTCGTCGTATCGGTGATGGGCGCGGTGCTGTCGGGCCGCTTTCCACCAAGCAGCCCCTTCCTATATAAGGAGGACGCTCCGAGCATCAAACCGAGGATGACCAGACCGGCAACAACCCAGGGCACCCAGCCCCCGCCCTCCACCGGCATTTGTGCCGTGGAGGTGCGCCGGATCGCGGGCCGCCGCGGGGTGTCGATCTTGGGCATCGAATCGGAATCAACCGGGACGAGCGGACGGGGGGGCGGCGGCGGTGAGGCGTTCGCCTTTCCAAAGGGCGGCGCAACCGGGGCTGGGAGCTGTGCGGCGGCTTGCTCCGCCTGGATGGCCTGCGCCGTCGACGCCCGTCGACCGGGAGGGGCGAGCGTGCCCGGCTGACCTTCGAGCGCCTTGAGCAGATCATCGGCGGTCTGGAACCGGTCGAACGGGTCCTTCATGATCAGCCGTTTGACGATCTCGAAGAGGCGGCGCTCCTCCGAGGTATCGAACAGCGGAACCGGAATCGGCTCCATGATGTGCTTGTAGCCGATGGCGAAGCTGTCTTCACCGTCGTAGGGCACCTCACCGACCATCGCCTGGTAGGCGACGATGCCGAGCGAGTACAGGTCGCTCCGGCCATCGATGCTCTGGGCCCGGGCCTGCTCCGGGCTCATGTAGTGTGGCGTGCCGATCGACATGCCGGTGCCGGTGAGCTTCGAGCCGGTCCCCGCCTTCGCAATGCCGAAGTCGGTCACGACGCACTGGCCGAATTCGTCGAACATGATGTTGTCCGGCTTGATGTCGCGATGCACGATGCCGCGCCTGTGTGCGTAGCCCAGCGCGCTCCCGATCTCGGCCAGCAGCTTTTTCACTTCGGCGGGCGCGAGCGTCTTCCGCTCGGCCATGATCCGGGCGAGCGAGCCGCCACGGAGCATCTTCATCACGAAATAGATCACCCGACCGTTCTTGCCGACCCGGTAGATGGAAATGATGTTGGGGTGTTCGAGCTGGGCGGAGGTGCGCGCCTCGCGGGTGAAGCGCTCCACGAATTCGGCGTCGAAGGCGAGCGAAAAGGGCAAGACCTTGATGGCGACCTGGCGCTCGAGATGCTTGTCGCGCGCACGGTAGACGATCGCCATCCCGCCGCGACCGAGCTCCTCGAGCAGCTCGTACTCGTCGCTGAGCGCATCGCGAACGATATCATGCTCATCGGCATCAACAGCCGGGGCGGCCTGGGAGGGAGTGCTCGCCCGAAGATCGAGGCCACAGGTGGGGCAAAACCCGATCGCCTTCTCCACCTCGGTGCCGCAGCGGGAACAGAACATGGGCGAACTTTCGCGGGTCAGTGGCAGAGAGTCAAGTTACTGCAAAGCCAGAGCTTAGCAGATGAACTCAGTCCTCAACCTCGAAGCTCGCCAGACTGCGGTGTCGTGAGCCAGTTGCGTTCTTGACCAGAACCTCCACCCAGTAGCGGCCGGGCTGGAGGCGCTCAAGCGAGACAGTACGCTGCACCCGGGTCGTGGGGCCGTCCGCCTGCTCCTCGAAGGCGAGCCGCAACGCCGGCTTCTTGGGGCCGAACAGCCCGAGGAGGCCACCCCCGCCCTGTTTGCGCAGCAGGATCTCGGTTTGGAATGGCGTTCCACTGGCCAGACCGTACACCTCGTAATAGAGCTCCATCGGTGTGCGGCGGCGGAAGCGGCCGAGCGGATTGAACCAGACGGTGTCGGCCGGAGCAGGGTGCCAGATCAGGTTGGCGTCACGCGCCCCGAGCACGACGCCGCTGAGCTCGAAGGTCCCGCCGGAATAGTCGCCCGAGGTGACGGAGTCCGATGGCAGGGTCACCCCATTATCTGGGCCCTGTTCCACGGCGAGCCGATACGTCAGGCGCCCCGCAATGACGGGCACCGCCAGCCGGCCGACCAGATTCTCCGTCGCCGGAATGGGCTCTCGGGACATGAAGACCCGGGTGGTATCGAGGGCGGCGACGGGTTTGCCCCAGGCATCAAAGACGCTCAGCCGGAGCCGCACCGGATAGAGATGCCCGCGGTCGGAGGGAACTTCCTTGAGAGCCGACCCGGGGATCGCGTAGGCGACGTGCAGGATGCTTCCTGCGGCATCGTGCCCGACGGCGACGAGGCTCGTCTGCACCCGCAACCGCGTGGCGTAGGCCAGTTCATAGCTGTCGCTCTGCGTGCCGAGCGCGATGCTGCGCCGCCCGAGCTGCCGTTCCTCGGTCAGGTACTTCTGCGATCCCGCGAGGCCGGAGGTGATGAGCCGGCTGTACACTGGCGAAAATTTTTCGCGGGTGAGCAGAAGCTCGTTGGCGCGGCCGGCCGCGGCGGTATTGTCGCGGTCCCCACGCAGCGATACGGCGTCACTGAAGCCCAGCACGTCAAACAGGCTCTCGACCAGCTTGTAGTCCTGCACATCTTCTCGCGCCACGAAATGGAAGACGAGATTGCCGTCGGCGCGGGCATAGTACCACGATTCATTGAGCTGCATGCCCGGGGCGTTGTAACTGGCCCGACCGGTGGGCTCTCCGTGGCGGACATAGATCAGGCCGCGGTCGTCGAAGTCCCGGTTCCCGGACCGATACCGCTCCACGATGTCGTAATGGCGATTCGCGCTGACCAGCTGAAAGGTCCGTTTGACATAGTACAGCCGGCGGTAGTGCTCCCGCAGCCGTTCGCCGTCGGGCTGGAGCGAGGCGCGGTCCCGCTGGCCCCAGAACCGGCGCAGGAACGCGACCCGTCGCTCGCCACTGGACTGGTCGAATTCGGCGAGGGCGCTGTCGTTGGCGACCAGCGCGATATCGAGGCGGTACTCCTGGCCGGCCACGGAATCCGGCAGCGCCGCGCCGGCATAGTACGGCCTCTGGCCATCGGGGGCACCACGCAGGAACCGGGTGCGCGCCTGTTCCAGCAAACCGAGCGCCTTGTCGGGGCCGGCCGCGACGTAGGCATCGAACGCGGCGAGGGCGGAGTCGATGTCGCCCACTTCACGCTCCACCCGCCCGCGATACAGCAGCACTTCGGGATTGGCCGCGGCGGAGGTGACCGCCGCCTGGCGCAACGCTTCGCGCGCCAGCGTGGTCTTGATGTTGATCCGCTGGCGCAGGGCCGTCGCGGCGAGCTCGACGAGGCCGCGAACAAAGGAGGGGTCGGTCTGCACTGATCGTGCATAGGCGTTGGCGGCGCGGGTCAGGTGATCCTTGCCGAACATCGCCTGGAGGCCCTGGACGATCGAGATCTCCGAGTCGCCCACCCGATCCTCGGCGAGACCCAGTCCATACCACGCCCAGGGCCAGTCCGGCTGGAGGTCCGTCGCCCATTCGAATTCGCCGGCGCCGTCTTCCAGACGGCTGCGACTGCCCATCTCGCCGAGCCGAAGCGCGATGAACCCCAGTCGGATGTGAAGCAGTGCGTTGTTCCGATCAGACTTGGCCTGGATGATGTAGCGCTGCTCGAGGGTGACCAGCGGGACGCTGTCCGTGAGGGTCCAGAGTGAATCGCGGAACCGTTCGATTGCCACCCGGACGTCGGGGGCCTGCGCCATGAGCGGCGCCCCCGCCGGCATCAGGATGCCGGCAAGGATCAGGATGCAGCGCAGTTCGGCCCGGCGGAGGAGGATCATCGGTCTGAGGTTGGTGGTGCTCGGCCTAGGGGACGCCCGCCCCCCGGGTTGTCGCCACACCACGCAGCCAGGTGAGCAGGCCGTCGCGGACCGCCGCGGCATAGCCTCGCTGGCCCTCCGTCTGGCGCAGCGCAGCTTCCTGTTCGGGCAGCATCATGAAGAGTCCCTCGCAGAGTACGGCGGGCATCCAGGTCGGGCGCACCAGCGCCAGGTCGCCGCGCCCTGCGCCGAGGTCACGCAGGCCGAACCGGCGCACGAGGGCCGCCTGAATGGCCTGCGCGAGCGGGAGACTCCGGGGCTGATTGTAGAACACGCTCGAGCCGCTATTGGTGAACGGATTCAGGCCATCAGGCAGCGCGTTGTTGTGGATGGAAATCAGGATTTCCGCGTTCACGGAATCCGCCAGCCGCGTGCGTGCAGCCAGGTCGACACCGATGTCAGCGGTGCGGGTCATGACCACGCGCGCGCCGTCGGCCTCCAGCAGCGATCGCAGCTCGAGGGCGATGGAGAGGTTGGCCTCCGCCTCCCGCAACCCGGTCGGCCCGGTGGCGCCGAGCGGGTTGCGGGAGGCGGAGGCC
>JAWXBX010000321.1:0-34605 GCA_034440415.1 Gemmatimonadota bacterium
GCTGTTACGCCACTCGCACTTATCGTGGGTGACCGCAGTATGCCACTGTGATCGACGTGAGGTCTGGCGCAAGCGGATGCCTCAGGTTGGAGGTATGCGGGTGCTGAAGTCTACGTGGGGGTGCGGCACAAAGGAGGAGCAGGCGGAGGAGTAGGGTGCCTCAGGGAGGTTCTCCGGTGCCAAGCTCAGATCCTCGCCCCCCGCAGCGGCACGGCATTCAGCGCCACGAAGAGTACGCTGTAAAGGGCCGCATCTCCATCCGTTGAGATGACACTGGCAGCCCGCCGTCCTGATGAAAGAATCATGATTGCTGGAAAGCCGAGCCCAGTTGTCGGCACCCCGCTTCCTCGTCCCCGGCTCATCGGATAAACGGTTCCCACTTTCCATAGCGCTCGCGAGCCGTCCAACGGCGCACGATGAACAGAATGCCGAATGTTCCGTCGATGCCGTCGCTCCACCGGAACCTGCTCGTCCCGCCGTGGGCTCGCGATGTAGGTGCACAATGAACTCAGTGGCGAGACCGATTCGAGCGCCGTCGGCCTGCACCCCGTCGAGTCTGGGCACGCCTTACTGCGAGTTGCGGGACGAGATGCCGAGACCTCCTTCACCGCCTCACGGAGGCCGTCGTTACCAGCCGACCCGGCAGCCCGAGGGTCAGCCCCACACCAACAACGGCGAGCACCGCGGTGAGGCCGAAACCGGCACCGCGCCAGCCGTCGAGATTGAAGAGTAGTCCACCCGCCCCCGAGCCCACGGTCACGCCGAGGCTGGCTGCCGCCGTTTGCTTGCCGAGTTCCCACCCTTGGGAGCTCCCGGCCTTGGCCGAGATCCAGTAGGTCAACACCGGCGACAGGATGCCAGCGCTCGCGGAGACAGCACCGATGACGACGAGTGTCAGGAGGAAGCCCGATGCCCGCAGCACGAGGAACAGTCCACCCGCCATAACGGCCAGAGCCGGTCCGATGAGCCAGCGGGTGAATTCAGGCTTGACCCGGGGCGAGAAGACGATCGCCTGCATCACAAACATGACCAGGCTGCATTCGCTGAACATCACCGCGATCTGGGTCGGGGTCAGGCCCAGCTCCTGTTTGCCGCGCAGGACCAGCCCGACCTCGAAGACCCCGACTCCGGCGGAGACGATGAACGTTAACGCGAGCAGTCTCGCGACGACCGGGGCATCGCGATGGACCACCACGTTCCCTGCTGGCGCCGGTCGCACAACGGCCTTTCGGCTCGGCACAGCGAACAGGACAGCGAGGCCGACGAGGAACGAGAGGATGGCGACGACCGCGAGGGGGATGGCGACCGGGCCAGCAGGGAGGGACCTGGCATAGGTTGTGGTTGCGATCCGCGTGATGCCAACGCCGAGCATCGGGCCGAGGAGGAAGCCCGCGATGCCCGCCATGCTGACCAAGGTGAGTCGCCGGACGCGTCCCTGTTCGGTCGGGGCGAAGTCGCCGATCGTCGCGCCAGCGACGGGAGTCACCGCCGAAGCGAACATTCCACTCAGGAAGCGCTCCGCGTACACCGCCGGGAGGCTCTCGACCAGTGAGGAGATCAGCATGGTGGTAGCGAAACCGAAGAGTCCGACCAACAGGACGCCGCGACGGCCCCGTCGGTCGGACAGTTTCCCCCATGCTGGGGCAAAGAGGAACAACGCAAGCGTGTACACCCCGGTCAGGAGTCCGGTGTGGCGGGACACTCGCGCCAGCGGAATTGACGCGCCCAGGAGCCGCTCAATCAGATCCGGCAAGAGCGGCAGGACGACGCCATAGCCCACCGACACCGTGAAGACTGCGAGCATGAGGGCGGCCATCGTGGTCCAGGGGATGCCGATCGAGTTGCGCCACTCGTCGTCACTCATCCGGGTAGAGTCTCCGTGGCTACCACTCGGTTCCCCTCCCAGGTCCAGTCGCGAATCTCCGGCATGTCCTCACCGTGTTGGCGGATGTATCGCTTGTGGTCGGCGAGCTTGTCGCGCAGGAGCTGAGCCAGATGGGCGGCGCGAACGCCCAGGCTCGGGACCCGCTCGCAGACATCGTTCGCGAGGTGGAAGCGATCGAGATCGTTGAGCACCACCATATCGAACGGCGTCGTGGTGGTGCCCTCTTCCTTGTAGCCGCGGACGTGCAGGTTCCCGTGATTGGTGCGGCGATAGGTCAGGCGATGGATCAGCCAGGGATATCCGTGGAAGGCAAAGATGATCGGCCGGTCCCGGGTGAAGAGCGCGTCGAATGCGGTGTCGCTCAGCCCGTGCGGATGCTCGCGCTGGGGCTGGAGCGTCATCAGATCCACGACGTTCACGACGCGAACCTTCAATTCTGGGCAGTGGTCGCGAAGCAGTTGCACCGCGGCGAGCGTTTCCAGGGTCGGGACGTCGCCGGCGCAAGCCATCACGACGTCGGGCTCGCCGCCACCGTCGTTGCCGGCCCAGTCCCAGGCGCCGACACCAGCGGCACAATGCCGCTCGGCCGCCGCCATCTCGAGCCACTGACGGGCCGGCGCCTTGCCCGCCACGATCACGTTGATGTAGTGTCGGCTCCGCAGGCAATGATCCGTCACGGAAAGCAGGGTGTTCGCGTCGGGCGGCAGATAGACGCGGACGACCGCGGCTTTCTTGTTGACGACATGGTCGATGAAGCCGGGGTCCGGGTGACTGAAGCCGTTGTGATCCTGCTGCCACACGTGCGAGGTCAACAGATAGGTCAGCGAGGCGATGGGCCGTCGCCAGGGAATCTCGCCAGAGACTTTGAGCCACTTGGCGTGCTGGTTGAACATGGAGTCCACGATGTGAATGAACGCTTCGTAGCAGGAGAACAGCCCATGACGCCCCGTCAGTAGATAGCCCTCCAGCCAGCCCTGGCAGAGATGCTCGCTCAGGACTTCCATCACCCGTCCACCGGGCGCGAGATGGTCGTCGCCCGGCAGGATGTCGCCCATGAAGGTCCGGTCGGTGACGTCGAACAGGGACGTCAGACGATTCGAGGCCGTTTCGTCCGGACCGAAGACGCGGAAATTCCGCGCCGCCAGGTTCTGCTTCACTACGTCGCGCAGGAAGGTGCCCACGACCCGGGTGGCCTCCGCGGTCACCGCCCCGGGCCGCGGGATGGTGATGGCGTACTTCCGGAAGTCCGGCATGTCGAGGTCGCGCAGGAGCAGGCCACCGTTGGCGTGCGGGTTGGCCCCCAGGCGCCGGTCGCCTTCAGGGGCGAGGGCGGCAAGCTCTGGAGCCAGGGTGCCCGCCTGGTCGAACAGCTCCTGGGGCTGGTAGCTCTTCAACCACTCCTCGAGCAGTCGCAAGTGAGATGGATCGTCAGCCAGATTTGCGAGAGGAACCTGGTGCGAGCGCCAGGACCCCTCGGTCTTGAGGCCGTCCACCTCCTTCGGTCCGGTCCAGCCCTTGGGCGTGCGAAGAATGATCATGGGCCATGCGGGCCGGCGGGCGGCGCTCCTGGTGCGCGCATCGGATTGGATCCCGCGGATCTCCCCGATGATCCGATCAAGCGTTTCCGCCATCTGCTGATGCACCGTTGCCGGGTCGTCGCCCTCGACCACATAGGGCCGATACCCGTAGCCGCGGAACAGGGCCTCGAGCTCCTCTCGGCCGATTCGGGCCAGGATCGTCGGGCTGGCAATCTTGTAGCCGTTCAGGTGGAGGATCGGGAGGACCGCTCCATCGTGGACCGGGTCGAGAAACTTGTTCGAGTGCCAACTGGCCCCCAGCGCCCCGGTCTCGGCTTCGCCATCGCCCACCACACAGGCCACCAGCAGGTCGGGATTGTCGAACGCCGCGCCGTACGCGTGCATCAGGGAATAGCCGAGCTCGCCGCCCTCGTGGATCGAACCCGGGGTCTCGGCCCCGACGTGACTTGAAATGCCACCGGGGAAGGAGAACTGGGTGAACAGCTTCTTCAGGCCCTGCTCATCGCGGGAGATCTCCGGGTATCGCTCACCGTAGGTGCCCTCCAGGTAGGTGTTGGCCACGATGCCTGGACCACCGTGTCCCGGGCCGACGACGAGCATCATGTTCAGGTCGAAGTTCCGGATAATCCGGTTGAGGTGCATGTAGATGAGATTCAGGCCTGGTGTGGTCCCCCAATGACCGAGCAGCCGAGGTTTCACGTGACTTAACGCCAACGGTTGTCGGAGCAGGGGATTATCGAGCAGGTAGATCTGGCCGACCGAGAGGTAATTGGCGGCCCGCCAATACGCATTCATGTGCTGGAGCAGCGTGGGAGAGAGTGGGGTGTCCATCAGATCATGCTCAGGGATCAGTGCCTGCGAGAAGTCTGCCGACGAGTTTGGCGATCATCAGTTCCTCGTCGGTCCGAATGATGCGAACCGTGGTCGGGCTCGCGGCTGTTGAGATCACGGGCGCACCGTTGGCATTTCTGTCCCCGTCCAACCGGATGCCCAGAAAGCCCAAGTTCTCGCAGATGCGGGCGCGGATCACGGCCGCGTTCTCGCCGATCCCACCGGCGAACAGCAGAGTATCCAGTCCGCCAAGCGCAGCGGCGTACGCGCCGATCCCCTTCGTGATGTGATAGCAGAACAGTGCGACGGCTTCGGCTGCCCGAACATCTTCGGCTTCACGTTGCAACAAATCGCGCAAATCGGAGCTGGTTTCTGACACCCCGAGCATTCCCGATTCATGCGTGGCCATGCGGTCGAACTGTTCCGCGGTCATCTGCTCGGTGCGCGCCAGGTACCCCACCAGACCTGGATCCAGATCCCCGGACCGCGTACTCATGGGGATTCCCCCGGTCGGCGTGAACCCCATGGTGGTGTCCATGCATTGCCCCCCGCGGACCGCAGTCAGACTCGCCCCGTTGCCAAGGTGGGCCAGAATCACCCGTCCATGGGCGGCCTCCGGGCCTGCGGTGCGAACCAGTTCTTCCATGAGGTACGAGTAGGAAAGGCCGTGGAAGCCGTAGCGCTCAACCCCCCGCGTCTGGAATCGGCGAGGAATGGGCAGGAGCTTGGCGACTCGAGGCATATCGCGGTGGAAGGCGGTATCGAAACAGGCCACTTGAAGCAGACTCGGAGCTCGTTCACCGATCAGATCGATCATCGCGAGCTCCGATGGTAAATGCTCCGGCGCGGCGCCGGTTAAACGGTGCAGCTGCTCCAGAAGTTGCCCGGTGATAGGTTGCGGCCCGGTGAATGCCGCGCCGCCGCTGACGATGCGGTGGCCTGCGGCGGTGAGCGCACCGAGGCCGACCTGCAGGTCGAGCCAATCGATGAGATACCGTGCTGCCGTCGGCGGATCGAGGTTGCCGATATTACGAGGACCGGTTCGGGGCCGGGCTGGATCGTCGATCGTCAAGCTGGTTCCCTTCAAGCCAATGCGCTCCAAATGGCCGCGGAGCAACCGCTCCGGGGTTTCCCCAAGGTGGTACAGCGCGAACCGGATGCTCGACGAGCCGCCATTCATGGCCAGGACGCGAGGAGGCGCTCCGGCTCTCGCCTGAGCGCCGCTCACGCTCGGCTCCTTCGCGGGCTGCCCGCTCCGCAAATCGGAAGCTGGTGCGTGCGTCCGGCGTCGCGCGCAACAACGCGCTTCAGGTGCTCCCTGACACAGTCGTTGCCGAGCCGCGTGTTGTCCGCGTCTAGCAGAAGCACGATCCGGGGGCGCGACGCGCCACGTAAGGTCATCGTGAGCCCCCAGCGCTCGCTACGATCCGGTCATCCGGCAGAACTCGCCACTCTACCGCGATACGCGCCAGCCGGTCAAGCACGGCATGGTCCAGGTGGCTCTCCCAGTGCTCGTACAACAGGATCTCGATCGGGCGCCACATCGCCACCCAGCCGAAGATGAGCAGGCCTTCCGCGAGGCCGGCTGCCAGGCCCGGCCCCTCGACCCCGCGGAGTAGATTGCGCAGTCCCGCGCTCACGGCGAGGATGACCAAGCCGGCCCCGAGCGCGATGACTCCGATACGCATGCGGCGCCGGAATTGCCGCTCGCCCCGCATGTGCGTTCGGCGAAAGTGCTCGTGGATACCGTCGGCCATCTCGACGGCGTGAGCGTGCAGCGACTCGGGGCAGTGGATGCGCAGGCGCAAGGGCTCCGTCGCCGCCCGTTCCCCGGCGCAGGTGAGGAGGTAGCTCTCGGCACCGTGATCCATGGCTCGCTCGTGAAGGGGCGAAGGGTCCAGCGGGTTGAACAACTCAGCCTCACTCTGGATCCGCAGCTCCATCGCGCCCACGGTCCGCTCGGTCGAGTGACGCCGCTTCACAGGCCACCGCGCTGACGATCCACGGACTCGACCAGTTCTGCGTCGCCGGTTGGGGCAATACGCAGGGTCGCCCGCGGGAAGTGGAGCCACGGCTTCGACAGTTCGGCCGGCAGCGTCATCGGCATGTCATCCCGCTGCTGCCGGTGTGGCGGCGGGAAAGGCCGCCTGCGCATCGGCCACCATGCGCTCGGTACACCACCGCGAGTACCAGTGTCCAAAGATCCGGCCGAGCAGCCGGGAGAGCCCCCGCTCGGGCAACGCGTAGTCGATGAAGACGGTCAGCGCCACCTCGTCCGACTCGCCACCACTGGCGCCCCCGCCAACCGGCGCGAACGCAAAGCCCATCCGATAGGGGCCGACGACGAGCAGCCTGGGCTGACCGACGGTCTCCCAAACCTTCCGCGTGGGCGGCGTGTGCTCGGTGACCACCTCTTCGAGCGAGAGCCGTGCCCCGAGGACGCGGCCGTCGATGCGTATGCGGCTGCCGACCGCGCGGCCCGCCCTTTCGTCGAGATGGAGTTTCATCCGACTCCAGCCCATGCGCCACGACCGCCGGTTCATGTGGGCAGCAAGCAGTGTGTGATCGTCGAGGTGGGTGAAGACGCGACCGGCGGGTGCGCGCACCCGCCCATGGCTCTCCGCGTGGTACGGGCAGGCGTCCGGCTGGGGCGAGGCGACACGCGACATTGGGAGTCACTCGGAGCACTGTGATGTTCGATCATCGTCATAACCAGCCGTTCCGGAACCCCGCCCGCCGCAGTCCCTCGACGAGGTAGGGGCACGCGCGCATCAGCCGCCAGAGCAACTCCGACCGGTAGTTCTCGCACATCAAGACGACCGGGCCGAGGTTGATCCCGAAGTGGTAGGGCGACACCCAGCCGGCGCCGGGATCGGCCTCGTCCACCACGGTCAGATTGACGCTACACCGGAAGCAGTACTCGCCGGTGAGTTGTGGATACGCATCCTGAAGGTGCCGGACGGCCGGGAACACAATCTCGGGCGCAAACGGCAGCGACGCGACCACGGCCCATGGCGCGATCGTTCCGTCGTCGGGGCCGTACGGAGCGCCGCGCGCGACATAGTCAAAGAAGGAGCGCTCGATGCCGCGGATTCTCCGCGTCAGCCCGCCAGGCCCATCGCTCGCGGTCAGCCCCCAGAAATGCGCTCCGTAGCCCGCGAAGTCGAGCGGGTTGCGGATCGCGTATTCCCGGTGGACGTAGGTCGCGCGACGGCTATTCTCGCAGTAGTCGATACCCTTGCCTCGTGTGAACGCGTCCTGGATCCCCCGGAAGTCCACCCAGATGTGCGAATACTGATGGATGAAGAGCGGACCGCCATAGAGGATGTCGTAGCCGTAAATGTTCTTCCATTGATAGGTGGAGGTCCACGCCGCATAACTTTCGGTCGGCAGTGGATAGGTCGGTGAGCCGAGCCCAAGTGCGTACAGGAGCAGAGCTTCATCATGGCCTTCCCAGCGATATGGCAGAAAACCGCTCTCGGGCTTCCACCCGTGGGTCACCGTCGCTCCCCCGTTGCATGCCCAGGGCCAGTCGGCGCGGCGGTAGAGAGCATCGGCCAGGGTCCGGATCTCTTTCTCGTCTTCAGTGTCTTGATCGAAAAACATCGCGGCGGCAAGCATCCCCGCGAGCAGGAAGCTTGTGTCGACGGTTGACAATTCGCACAGACCGGCGCGCCGCCCGGTGGTCATGTCGAGAAAGTGATAGTAGAAGCCGTTGTGTCCGGTCGCGTCCGGTGCCGTTCCCTGCGGGCTGATCCAGAAGAATCGTAGCAGTGCCAGCGTGCGCTCGATCGCGTCGGCGCGCGTCATCCATCCGCGCGAAACGCCGACGGGATAGACCGCCAAAGCGAAGCCCACGGCCGCGATACTTGCGGGAGCGCCGGGCTCCGATTTATCAGCGACCAAACCATTCGCGGGGTTAGTCTGGTGCAGGAAATACTCGAAGGCCTGCCGCTGCAACGCGTCGAGCCTCGCCTCAGTGAAGTCCGGTGGGTAGGCGGGTGCCCCCGTTGGCTGCGCCGGATAGGGAGTCATCGTGCCAGCACAGCGCGCGCAGTTGCGACGACATGATCCACGGTGAAGCCAAACTCCCGCATCACCACGGGTCCCGGGGCCGAGGCGCCGAAGCGGTTGACCCCGATGATCGCGCCATCCAGACCCACGTAGCGTTCCCACCCGAACGGAGCGGCCGCCTCGATGGCGACCCGCGCGTGAACCTGCGGAGGGAGCACCGCATCCCGGTAACTCTGCGGTTGCGCATCAAAGAGGTCCCAGGACGGCATCGACACCACTCGGCTCCGGATGCCTCCTGCAACCAGACGCTGATGCGCCTCCAGCGCGAGTGAAACCTCCGAACCGGTGGCGATCAGGATCACCTCCGGCGGTGCTCCTCCCGCCTCGAGCAACACGTAGGCACCTCGCACCACCCCCGAGGCAGGGGCCAGCGTGCCCCGGTCCAGAACCGGAAGCTTCTGGCGGGAGAGTACGAGCCCCACGGGCCCGGCGGTGTGCTGCAGCGCGATCCGCCATGCTTCCACCGTCTCCGTCGCGTCGGCCGGCCGCAGAATCGTCAGGTTCGGCATGGCCCGCAGGCTGGCGAGGTGTTCTACCGGCTGGTGGGTCGGCCCGTCCTCTCCAAGCGCGATGCTATCGTGGGTCCAGACATAGATCACCCGAGCCCCGCTCAGCGCCGCCAGCCGGATGCCCGGTCGCATGTAATCCGAGAACGTCAGGAATGTGGCGCCAAACGGCAGGACTCCGCCATGATGTGCCAGCCCGGTCGTGATGGCGGTCATGGCATGTTCGCGGACGCCGAAGTGAATGTTCCGGCCCGCGTACCCCCAGACGCCGCCCGCCATGCCCTGCGTTGGCAGCACGTTGCCGTCCTGCGGGACCAGCGGGCTTTCGAAGTCCCCCTTTCCCTTCATCATGGTGCGGGTCGAAGGATCGAGGTCCGCCGACCCACCGATGAGGTTCGGCACCACGTCGGCCAGTGCGGTGAGCACCCTGCCCCCGGCCTCCCGGGTGGCCATGTCCTCGTCCTTGGGAGTGAAGGTCGGCAATGCAGCCTCCCAACCTTCGGGCAGTTCCCCGGCGAGGCCCCGCTCGAAGGCCCGGGCCAGGTCGGGATGCGCCGCACGGTAGACGGCCATGCGCCGTTGCCAGGCGGCTTCCAGGTCCGCGCCTAGCGGTTCCGCCTTGCGGAACTCCTGTAGCGCCTCGTCGGGCACGAAGAACGGGGGCTCCTCCGGCCAGCCGTAGGCCTGCTTCGTGAGACGGGCCTCCTTGTCGCCGAGCGGTTCGCCGTGGGCTTGAAAGGTGTCGTGCTTGTTGGGGCTCCCGAATCCGATGTGGGTGCTCGCCACGATGAGCGAAGGCCGGTCGTCCATCGCGCGGGCCGCGGTCAGCGCCGCATCCACCGCGTCCACATCGAGCCCGTCGATGTGCTGCACGTGCCAGCCGTATGCCTCGAAGCGCGCGGCGGCATTCTCGGTAAAGGCCACGTCGGTCGTCGCCGAAAGGGTGACCCGGTTGGCGTCATACAGCACGATCAGGCGACCGAGATGCAGGTCGCCCGCGAGCGAGGCCGCCTCGGCGGAGACGCCCTCCATCATGTCCCCATCGCTGGCCAGTACGTAGGTGTAGTGGTCCACAATGGCGTGATCAGAGCGATTGAACGTTGCGGCCAGCCACCGCTCCGCGATCGCCATCCCCACAGCGTTCCCGAACCCCTGGCCCAGCGGCCCTGTGGTCACCTCCACGCCGGGAGTACTGCCGTTCTCAGGATGCCCCGGTGTCCGGCTGCCCCACTGCCGGAATTGCTTGAGGTCGTCCAGCGTCAGATCGTACCCGGTCAGAAACAGGAGACTGTAGAGCAGCATACTCGCATGTCCCGCCGAGAGCACGAACCGGTCGCGGTCCGGCCACTTCGGCGTATGTGGGTCATGACGGAGATGGCGGGTCCAAACCACGTAGGCCATCGTGGCGGCGCCCATGGGCATGCCAGGATGGCCCGACCCAGCCTTCTCTACGGCATCGATGGACAACGTCCGGATGGTGTTGATGCACCGGTCTTCGATCTCGCGAGTCTCCTTTCTCACTGTCCTTCTCCCCTCCGGGACGGCAGTTCCAGGGACACGACGGCCGACGATCGTGCTGATGTCGCTGCGGCGCGCGGTGCGATCAGCACGGTGAGGAGCGCGATGTCCGCCCGGCTGACCGACATCACTTCCCGAACGGGCCCGTCGTAGTCGGGGCTGTTCTTGATGGCGGCATCACAAATTGTCGGGTGCGACGTGAGCCCGGTAACCAGCAGCTTCTTGACGTAACGCTGTGAGGTGCCGCCGCTGAGCAGCGGGCGGGTGATGTGGTCGAGCCAGAGGCTCTGGCCGGCGACGTGAAGCTGCTGAGTGGCCTTCATCTTCATGGTGTACCCTCCATTCCCGCCTTCACGAGCAGGGCGGGTAAGTCGTAGTCAAGCAGATCGCCAAGGCGCTCGATCGTTACGTCCGGCGCCGGATAGGTCGCCACCTGCGGATCGGTCGCGTAGTGGCCCTGCCGCGGGAAGACCGTCGTGAGGCGGGAGCCCCAGATCTTCTTGACGGCTGTCAGGATCCGGACCTTGTCGTCGATGAGCACGTAGTGGTCCGCCGGATAGCGTCGCTCGATGTCGTCAAGTTCCTGCTCCTTGTGTACGTACAGCAGCACCCGTCCCTCGAGGGCGTCAAACAACCCGGAGCGCTCGATCTTCAGTGGTTGAAACACCACGTCTCCGTCGGTCAGCAGCACGGTGGGGCTCCAGGCACCCAGATGCGCGAGCACGTCGAACGCGCCCGGATACATGCGGTCCCGGAATGGGTAGTTCAGGAGGAACGAGGCGATTGCGAGCAGATGCGGATCGCGCGGATCCTCGAGCCGGTAGTGCTGGAGGGCACCCAGGTAGTCGGCGTAGCCCAGTGCACGGCGGTGTTCCTCGAAGATCGCCCAGTAGCGCTCCGCCCGTTCGGGCCCGCCTTCCCGCGTGAGCAGGCGTTTCAGGTCATCGACGATGCGGTCGTTGTCGAGGAGAGTGTTGTCGACGTCCAGGAGAAACACGACCCGCCCCCGCGTCTCGGTGGTAGTGGTCATGGCCTGCTCATCTCTCCGAAAGATCAGCTGCCGCCGCCGCGTCCACGAGCCACAGCGGGTGGCCGTCGGCCGGCACGATGGCCTGGGCCGGCAGCGCATTCGGCTGGTACGGCCCTTCGAGGACCCGGTGGAGCATCGCCGCCTTCTCCGGGCCGGCGACCAGGAACATCACGTCAGATGCTGCGTTGAGGAGGAGCGGCGTGAGAGTCACGCGCCACATCGATACTGCCTCGACGTACTCAGCCATGACCCACCGCTCCCGCTCGCGGACCGCTGTCATGCCTGGGAACAGCGAGGCCGTATGGCCATTGGCGCCCATGCCGAGGAGGACGAGATCGAAGCGCGCACGCGGGGTACGCTGCGGGGCGCCAGCCGGGGTAGCGAATGTTTCCCGGAGGGTCTGCTCGTATGCCGCCGCCGCCACGGCGGGGTGGTCCTCGCCGCGGATCCGGTGGACAGTCGCCTCCAAGATTGGGATGCGATCGAGCAGGGCATCACTGGCCATCCGGTAGTTACTCGCGGGATCGTCGGGCGGGACGCAGCGCTCGTCGCCCCAGAACCAGTGCACCCGCGACCACTCCACGCGCGAGACGTAGGGCTCGGTCGCGAGCCGGGCGTAGACCCGCTTCGGAGTTGCCCCCCCCGACAGCGCCACGGCAAATCGTCCCGACGCCCGGATCGCGTCGTCCGCGGCAGAGACGAAGCGGTCAGCGGCAGCGCTTGCGAGGTCGTCGCTGGTCGGAAACACGTCGATCCGGGCTCGGGTCGTCATTGCCATCTCAGGGCGCCTTACGAATGAGCGTCTCTACCGAGCCATCCGGGTGGCCCACCAGGACCCGCTCCGCCGTGCCAAGGAAGAGGCCCGTGTCCACCACCCCGGGCATGGCAAGCATGGCCGCCTCGAGCTCGCGTGCGGCGCGCCCGTCGCCGAGGGACTCGGTCAGCGCACAATCGAGCGTGAGGTTGCCGTTTTCGGTGAGGAGCGCCCGGGTACCGTCTGAGTCGATTCGCACCGCAGCCCCCAGGCCGAGGGCCCTGAGTCGGCGAATCACCAGGCCGCGGGCCAGCGGAATCACTTCGACGGGGATGCGGCCCCGCTCGCCCAGCGCTCTCACCAGCTTCTCCCGTGTCACGAGGATGACCTGGCGAATGGAAGCCGACGCCACAATACGCTCCTTCACGAGGGCACCGCCCCATCCTTTCACGAGATCGAGGTTTGGGGCGACCTCGTCCGCTCCGTCGACGATCATGTCGAGCATCACATCCTCGTTCAGGTCGATGAGCGGCACGCCGGCCTCGTGGGCCAGGAGCGCTGAGGCGGCCGACGTCGGCACCGCGGCGACCATCAGGCCGTGTCGCACCCGCTCGCCGAGCGCCGCGATGAACGCCGCGGCGGCTCGACCCGTGCCGAGCCCCACCCGAGCGCCGTCACCGACCAGCTCGAGCGCCTGCGTGGCGACGGCCTGCAAGCCGGGGTCATTTGTGCTGCCTCGAAGGTTTTCACGAGTCGTCACGGTGTCTTTCCTTCGCGCGGTGGGGTCCAGCGCCGCAGACCGAGTTCTCGATCGGTCATGGCGCAGCTCCCGCACCGGTTTGGAACGCCCTCTGGAGCATCGCCTGCGCCTCCTCCTGGATCCGCGCCAGGTGGTCGGGCCCCTTGAAGCTCTCCGCGTACAGCTTGTAGACGTCCTCGGTGCCGGACGGGCGGGCGGCGAACCATCCGCACGCCGTGACCACCTTCAGTCCGACAATGGGCGCACCGTTGCTCGGCGCGTTGGTCAGCAAGCCCGTGATCTTCTCACCGGCGAGCTCGCTGGTCTTCAGGTGTCGCCCGGAGAGTTGCGCCAATACCGCTTTCTGCTCGGCGGTCGCAGGCGCGTCGATGCGCTCATAAAAGACCTCGCCGAGCTCGCGCGTGAGGTCGCGATAGAGCTCCCCGGGGTCGCGACCCATGACCGCCGTCATCTCGGCCGCGAGCAGACCCAGGATGATCCCTTCCTTGTCCGTGGTCCACACGGTGCCGTCCCGGCGTACGAACGAGGCCCCTGCGCTCTCCTCTCCAGCGAAGGCGAGTGACCCGCCGAGCAGCCCGTCCACGAACCACTTGAACCCTACAGGCACGTCCATGAGCGGACGCTTGAGCCGGGCGGCCACGCGGTCGATCATGCTGCTGGTCACGACTGTCTTGCCGATCCCGGCCTCCCGCGGCCACTCGGCCCGGTGGGTGAACAGGTATGAGATGGCGACCGCGAGATAGTGGTTGGGGTTCAGGAGACCGACACTCCCGGCCACGATGCCGTGGCGGTCGTGGTCGGGATCGCACGCCCAGGCGACGTCCCAGCGATCTTTGAGCGCGAGCAGCCGCTGCATCGCATAGGGGGAGGAAGGATCCATGCGGATACTCCCGTCCCAATCGACGGTCATGAAACGAAAGGTCGGGTCGACCTCGTCGCCAACGACGGTCAGCGGCAATTGGTAGTGCTCGCCGATCATCCCCCAGTAGTTGACGCCGGCGCCGCCGAGCGGGTCGACGCCGATCGTGACACCCGACGCACGGATGGCCTCCAGATTCACGACGCGCCCGAGGTCGGAGATGTACCCCTGCATATAGTTGTGGCGGCGGGTCGTCGAAGCGCGGAGCGCCCGCTCGAGTGGGACCCGCTTGACTCCCTTGAGCCCGTCGGCCAACAGCGCGTTCGCCGTATCCTGGATCCAGTTGGTGACGTCGGTCGCGGCGGGGCCGCCGTTCGGCGGATTGTATTTGAAGCCTCCGTCTTCCGGCGGGTTGTGCGACGGCGTGACGACGATCCCGTCAGCGAGGCCGCTCATCCGGCCGCGATTGTACGTGAGGATCGCGTGGGAGACGACCGGTGTCGGCGTGTACCCGTCCCGATCGTCGATCATCACGTCCACCAAGTTGGCGGCAAGGACCTCGAGGGCACTGGCAAGCGCCGAAGCCGAGAGCGCATGGGTGTCGACCCCAAGGAAGAGCGGCCCGTCGATACCGTGCTGCTGCCGGTACAGGCAAATGGCCTGGGCGATGGCGAGGATGTGGGTCTCGTTGAAAGCGCTGTCGAACGCCGAGCCACGATGGCCCGATGTGCCGAACGCCACCTGTTGCGCTGGGACTGAGGGATCCGGCTGCCGGGTGAAGGACGCCGTCATCAGCCGCGGGATGTTCGTCAGCATCGACGATTCGGGAAGCGTGCCTGCCCGGGGATCGACGTTCACGCCGGGACGCCCTCGGCTTCAGGCGGGCCAATCGGGCCCCAATGAGGCCCATCGCGGCCAGTCAGCGCGTCCGCCTCAGCGGGTCCCTCACTCCCCGCTGCATACGATGGGAACGCTGGCGCCGGCTGCGCTGCCCACGCTTCCTCGATCGGCGTAATGATGCGCCACTCGGCCTCAACCTCGTCTCGCCTGGTGAACCGCGTGGAGTCGCCGTGCATGACGTCAAGCAGGAGTGTTGCGTACGGGCTCGGCACCTTTCCGCCAAAGCTCTCGGCGTACGAGAAGTCCGCGTGGACGCCGATGGCCCGCAGTTCGTCGCCGGGCCGCTTCGCCGCGAAACCGATGCTGATCCCCTCGTCGGGCTGGATCCGGAGTGTGATCTGGTTCGGCGCCAGGTGGGTCAGCGGCGCGTGCGCGAACAGCGCTTGCGGTGTCCGCTTGAAGTGTACCACCACCTCGCTCCGCGACTGTGCCAGGCGCTTCCCGGTGCGCACGTAGAACGGCACTCCTTCCCAGCGCCAGTTGTCGATCCGGAAGTCGATGGCGGCGTAGGTCTCCGTGGTGCTGCCCGCCTGAACGCCGGGCTCCTCCCGATACGCCGCGACGCGCTGCCCGGCGACCGTTCCCGCGCCGTACTGCCCGCGGACGGTTCGCTGTGTCACCTCATCAACGGTCATCGGACGCATTGCGCGCAGGAGTTGGACCTTCTGATCCCGGAGCGCATCCGCATCGAGGCCCACCGGTGGCTCCATGGCGACCAGCGTCAGCAACTGCAGTAGGTGGTTGGTCACCATGTCGCGCAGCGCACCGGTCTCTTCATAGAAGGCAGCGCGGGAACCGACCCCGAGCGTCTCGGCGGCCGTGATCTCCACGTAGTCGATATAGTTCCGGTTCCACACCGGTTCGAGCATCGTATTGCCGAAACGGAAGACGAGGATGTTCTGAACCGTTTCCTTGCCCAGGTAGTGGTCGATGCGGAAAATGGCTTCCTCGGCGAACACGTCACTCGCCACACGGTTCAGTTCCCGCCCGGACTGGAGGTCGCGCCCGAAGGGCTTTTCGATCACGATGCGGGACCAGCCCACGTCGTTCTTCGCCAGGCCCGCCGCGCCCAGTCCCTCGATGATCGATGTGGCGAGGGAGGACGGTGTCGCGACGTAGAACAGGCGGTTCGGGTTGCCGCCGGCCTTGGATCTGGCCTGCAGATCGGCGGTGAGGAGGGAATACAACGCTGGGTCGGTCGGGTCGCCGGTGATGTAGTGGAGGCGCTGCCGGAAGGCCCGCCACCGCGGGTCGTTGAGGTTCACGTCCTTCGCTTCCGCCAGGGCGGCGCGCACGCGGGCGCGGAATTCTTCGTCGGTGAGCTGGGTGCGGCCGGTACCGATGATTGCGCAGCGGGTATTCATGCCGCCGGAGCACTGCAGATCGAACAGTGCCGGGATGAGTTTCCGGCGGGTGAGATCGCCGGTCGCACCGAAGATGAGCAGCGTGCACGCTTCCGCCTCGCGCAGCGGCGGCCGACCGACCTGCTCCGATGGAGCCGCCCGTATCGTCCTTGTCACGGGCTGACCCCGGGCGCGGGGGCCGCCGTTAGTAGTGCCTGCCAGTCCGTGTGCACGAACCCCGCGTCGGGCCGATCGACCCGCTGATACGTATGGGCCCCGAAGAGATCGCGCTGCGCCTGGGTGAGGTTTTGCGGCAGCACGGCCGTGCGATAACTGTCGAAATACGCCAGCGACGCCGACATGGCCGGCATGGGAATCCCGTGCGCCGTCGCCATCTCTACAGTTCGTCGCCAGCCGACCTCTGCGTCATGCACGCGCCCGGCGATGTTGGGATTGATCAGCAGGTTGGTCAGGTCGGGTGCATGCTCGAACGCAAGCATGATCGGGTCGAGCAGGCGCGCCCGGATGATGCAGCCGCCCTTCCAGATGCGTGCGATCTCCCGGAGATCGACCCCCCATCGCTGCTCGGCGGAGGCGATGCGCAAGAGGGCCATGCCCTGCGCATAGGAGGAGATCGTTGCGGCAGCAAGTGCGTCGCGAACCCGCATCAAGAGGTCCGGCGAGTCGCCGCCAATACGGGGCTTCGTGACGCTCGTGAGGAGCGCACTTGCGGTGACCCGCTCAGCCTTCATGCTCGACAGCACGCGCGCATCGATGGCCGCCGCGATCGTCGGGATCGGCACGCCAAGGTCGAGAGCGACCTGCGCAGTCCACTTGCCGGTTCCCTTTTGTCCCGCTTGGTCCAGTATCATCTCGACCAGCGGATTGCCGGTGTCGGGATCCGCTACGGCGAGCACCTGGGCCGTAATCTCGATCAGGTACGATGCCATCGGACCCTGGTTCCACTCGGCGAAGCGGGCCGCCGTTTCCGCCGTGGAGAGCCCCAGCGCCCGGCGGAGGAAGTCATACGTCTCGGCGATGAGCTGCATGTTGCCGTACTCGATGCCGTTGTGGACCATCTTGACGAAATGGCCCGCGCCATCGGGCCCGACGTAGGTGACGCACGGCCCCGACTCCGTTTGTGCGGCGATGGCCTCGAGGATGGGTCGCAGGTGATCATACGCCGACCGAGCACCGCCGGGCATCAGCGACGGCCCGTATCGAGCGCCCTCCTCGCCGCCGGACACACCCATGCCGACGAAGCGCACACCGCGCTCGCGCAGGGCCGCCTCGCGGCGCTGGGTGTCGGCAAAGAAGGAGTTGCCGCCGTCGATCACCACGTCGTCATGTGCGAGGAGTGGCGCCAGCTTCTCCACCATCTCGTCGACCGGGGTGCCGGCCTTGATCATGAGGAGAACGCGCCGAGGCCGGCTCAGGGCGGCGGCGAACTCCTCGAGCGTTGTGGTGCCGATCCATTGCGGCGTGGGCCCGGCCCGCTGGATCAAGCTGGCGACCTTCGCCTCGGTGCGATCCCAGAGGGCTACCCGGAAACCGTGATCCGTAACGTTCAGCGCGAGATTCTCGCCCATCACGCCGAGGCCGATCACACCCAGATCCGCTGCTATCGGTCCTTCGAGTGTCGATGTCATTGTCCCTCCTCAAATACGTTCACCCACCGCCGATATCGCCGGGCCACCTCGGTCACGGCCGCGTCACGCGTGATCTTCTCCTCCCGGAAGGCGACCAGCGGCTCCCAGAAAGTGGTTCGTCCAACAGCAAAGCCGATGAATCCTGGCACGGAAGCCGCTGTCGCGAGCCATTGCTGGACATGCTGCTCGTTCTCTCCCCGGCCCAGCACGATGCAGCCGACGTTACACCGCCCGTCGCGCCGTGCCGCTTCAGCGATCTCCACATAGTCGTCCCGGCGGTCGAGACCTTCGACCTTCCAGACGTCGGGCTCGACACCCGCTTCCTGGAGCTCGTGAATGGCGCGGACCATGAGAGAGGGCCGAAGCTCCCGGTCATAGGCCAGCGGGTCTCCTCCGAGACCGTGGAGCTGCGCGGGGGTAGCCGGAACCAGCAGCTCGAACAGGTGTTGCGACGGGCTGCGATCCAGGTACTCGGACAGGCGCCGGAGCCGTGCGGACTGCCGTCGATTCATGGCCGCGTCGCCTTCGGGATTGTAGCGCACCAGCACCTTCGCAAACGTCGGCGCGAAGGCCTCGATGTGTCGTGCGAACTCGGCGCCAAACTCGAAGTCGAACTCCTCCTGCCCACTTTGTTCCGCGGGCGCACAGGTGATGTACCCGCCTTGTCCCGCGTCACGCAGAATGTCAACCCCAAATCGCTCGTCGACGAGAATGCCGGCATTCTCTTTGGAGACGCCGCCGGCGACCGCGGCGGCAAATCCGTCGTAGATCACCCGCTTGGCCGCGGAGATCCGCGCCACCTGTTCCACCGTGAGCGTCCCGGTCCAGCCGAACAGCCCGCGCTCGAAGGACGCGCGGTGATCGAAGGGGAGAATGTAGAGCGGAGTCGTGTAGCCTCTCGTTATTGACGGCATATCGTGAGCGCTCCGCGAGCGAGCGTCGACTCGACGTCGTTCGTGCGAACGGGCGTCGCGGCCAACGGCCGGCGACGGCTCGCCGCCGCAGACTGACCGCCTGGCACCCACGACCACCGGCCTCTAGCGCCCCATCGGAGGTTCTTGCCCATTACGCCGAGACCGATGACTCCGATGTCCGTGATCGGCAGCGCCGTGCTCGTCGAGGTCATGGCCTTCTCCCATCCCAACTGCGGTCCACCGTCGCGCGCACCGGCTGCGGTGGGCCGAGTGGCGCAAGACCTCAGACAGGTGTCGCGACCGGGAACCCGCTCGACGCACGCCCCCGCACCTGAGTTCAACACTACTCGTTCACCGGCTGGACAGTGGTCAGCCCGAGGCATTCCCAATCCTGCATGCCGCCGCGATACCAGAAAAGCTTCTGCGCTGGGTAGCCGAGTCTTAACAATGCCTTTGCAGAACAGCACCAGCGTCTTGGCGCCGCCGAAAGTCCAGACGCCGTCCTGCCGCTGTACGTTCAGTTGTCGTTCCAGGATGTCCTGCACAAAAGCGCTGTCCGACTTGGCGATGTCGAGTGTATCCCAGGGAATATTCACTGAGCCCGGAATGCTTCCCTTTTCCACCCAGTCCGGCGTACGCGAGTCGATCACCACGCAGGACGTATCGCCAGCGCTGACTTGCTGGAGAACGTGCAACATTTCGAGTTCAGCAATGGTTGTCACTCCAGGCGCCACTTCACCGGGCTGAATGCAGAACGGCGGGCATTTGCGCGAAGTCGTGGCGAAGTCCGGAGTGACGACGTTCGCCGGGTCCTGATTGCGCATGATGGTGATCGCACGGCCATGATGCATGACGTCCACCGACGCCAGATCAGCGGTGATGTTCACCTCCAAAGCCAGTGACGGGCCCGGCCGTAGCGAGGCTCTGGTGCCGAAGAAGGCGTGCAGTTCTGCTCCCGTCGGCTGCCCGCGGAACGCAAGCTCATCGTCCACGATGAGAGTCGGCGAATGTCGGATCGTGAATCGTTCGACGAGGTCAGCGTGATCCTCAGCGAAACACAAGTGATACGGGATATGCAGGTGCTCGAGTTCCCTTCCCAGGCTCTGGCGATGGGGGCAAGCTTTGTTCGCGAGAATCAGTACATCCATGGGTGATCTTTTGCCAACGAGTTGCTACTGATGAATGGTGAGCGCCAACCGTGATGTCCGATTCCGATGAACGGTTCTCGCGTGATCACTTCTTCCCCCACTCGAACTCCGGTTGCAAAACCATGCGGGATGAAAAGTCTCGGCTGCCGCTCACGGGGAACTGCAACGCGAACCCGAGAGTGATGCCCTCGCGGACTTGGACCTTGAGGCCGGCCAATAGCGTGACGACCGTCGGTGCCCCGGTCCCCCCTTCGCCAAGGATCTCGGCCACCGGGAAGAACCGCTCGGCGACGCGGGCGACCAGCGCGGCACTGCCGTCCACCGCGTCCTCACGTGGGTTGTAGTGAATGACCTGGTTGAGGGCTATCTGTGAGTTCGCGAGCGCCGTCGTGAACCCGATCAGCGACTCGATCCGGCTGCCGGCACCGGACTTGGTGGGGAACTCGAACTCGATGAGCGGGGCAAACCCGCTCATTCCGTCCTTGCTCATGATGGCCACGAACTGGAACATCGCCTCGGTGTGTGAATTGGTCCGGAAGGCGTCGTTACGAATGTGGAGGCCAATCGTTTTCGTGAGGCCAGTCTCGAAATGAAAGCCGAAGTCACCTTCGGTCTTGCTATCGGCGCGTGTCACCAGGCCGGAGGCTCTGAGTGAGAACACGCCGACGCCCTCCGGAACTCCCATATGCGTCAGGAACGGGTGGGCCACCTCCTCGGCCGCCATGGTTGGCGCAGGAGGCGATCCCTGTGCCGCGACATTCAGGGGCAGGCCAAGGAGGCCGAGTAGCGTCAACCCCACGAGCATGACGGTGGCGGGATAGTGACGTCTGGACCTCAGGGGACGGGAGCGGTACATACAATGTTCCTTCAGTGTGATGGCCATGGTTCGTGAGGTGGATCGCGGGTGCGCAGTCACCGCGTATCCGCCCGTTGGGTCCCGCCCCAACGGCGGGTCAGGGCGTTGTAAATCGGCACATAGACGAGTCCGGCATACACGCCGTAGAGAAAACTCTCCGCCAAACCCAACAGGAATCCGGGGACTGTCAGCCACTTGAAGGCGGGCAGCACCGCCTCCAGGGCCTCGGCCATGTGCAGGCTGGGCGGCACGAGCAACCCGTAGATCACGCACACGACGAAACTGATGGCGCCGAATAGGCCCAGCGACCAGCTCACTACTTTGAGATTCAGCATTGCAGTTGCTCCCTGTCGATATCGGCGCACACGTGTGGACGGGTTGTCCCTTTCAATGGTGGTGACCGCCGGCGCTCCGGTTCGCCCCGCCTCCGGGCCTGTTGTCTGTCTTTCCTTCATCGTCGCGGCGCGGGCGGCTGCCGCCGCCATGCCCGCCATGGCCGAAGAGGTGCATCGCGATGAACAACACGCCGACCAGCACCCAGAACCAGTTTGTCACGAACCATTGCATGGCCGTCATCCTTCCTAAGGTGTCGCCCTACGGTGATGTCCGTCCGCGTACGCCGTGGCCGCGTCCAGGACCTGAACCATCCGGCCCTGGTGCGCGACCACCGCGCATGCGTTCGGTACCATTCTCTACTTCCCGGCGCCCTTCGGTGGGGTGCTTGGCTTGGTCGGCTTCCCCATGTCGTGCCCGGCGTGCGGGTCGGGCGTGGTGGGCGGGCTCGGCTTGGCCGCCTCTGGCTTCGGGGGACTCGCCGGCGTGTGTCCAGTATGGTCGTGCATGCTGCTCTCCTTTACGGTGTGAGGCGAACATGGAGCGCCCTGTGCGACGTCTCCGGGTGGTGGGAGCCTCGGGATTGCACAGGACATCATGAAGCTCCTGGGCCAGGGTGGGTGCCGCCGATCTTCTCCCGCCGGAGGCGCCGGAGAAGGACGATGCTGATCCACGCGATCACGATCTGAATCGCCGGAAGGACGCTGTCCAGATCGATACCTTCATCAAAGCTGTCGCCTGGAATGAGCCAGGGATGGCTGGCAGCATTGGCGATGTGGAGATTGATCGCCAGGAAGGCACCGCCGATCGTGGCCACGACCGTGAAGAACAGGACGGCGCGGCGCAGTCGGTCCGGTGCCCGTTCCCAAGCGAAGAGCCAGATGAGCGGGCCCACGATAAGCACGACCCCGGCGAGGAGCTCGGCGGTCTCAATCGCATAGCCGAAGGACGGCCCGTTAGGAATGACGGCACCGTTGAGAAATCTGCCGTACCACGCTGGTACCTTGGGCACCTTCTCGATGAGCGCTGCGGCGAGCCCGGAGGGAAAATCACCTCGCACGACCTTGACCAAGCCGGACATGAACCACTCGTAGCCGATGATCATCTCCACAGCCAGCAGGCCGATCATGCCGACACCGGGCTTCCCGCGTAGCGTATCTGGGCTTGGCGTCATTTCACGTGACTCCATCTGGTTCATTGTCCATCTGGACGGTATCGGTCCAGCGACGTTCCTCAGGGTACGGGGCCTGGGGCTGCCGTCGCGCGTGGCACTCATCGGATGTACCGCTCCCAGCTGCCATACCGCTCGCCGACCGGGCCACGGCGGAAGCTGAGCAGGATCACCAGCCCGCCGGCGACCGCATCGCTCCAGCGGGAGCCGCTCGTCGCGCCGGTCAGCACCCACGGCGCCGCGATCACCAGGGCGCCGAAGAGCACGTTCACGAAACGCAGCGCGCGTCCGACATCGGCCAGTGCCATCACGCCGAAGGTGACGATCAGCGCGCCGATGAGATGGTCGCTGTGGGCCGCCCCGCCAGTGCTTCCCAGTGTGGCAGGCGCGAACATCAGCCAGCCGCCCAGTCCGACGCTGGCCAACAGGTTCCAGGGCAGCGCCACGCCCCAACCCATGGCCATCGGACGCACCACGTCGGGGTGAACGGGGCTGACGGCCGGCAAATCACGCAGCGTGCCGCCGAGCCAGAAGGTGCGCCAGAACGGCTGCCCCTCACGAACCGCCTGGGCCAGGAACTGGCACATGGCCACGACTTCGTCGAGGGTGAGGGCGATCATCACCACCATCGCGGCGGCGGCGATCAGGCAGGGCGTGCACCACGCCCCCACCGCGAGCGGCTGCAAAATGATGAGCGTGATGCTGACGATGCCGAGTGGCACGACCAGGATGCCGAAAAACGTGACCATCCACGGCATCGTCCGCCACCGCGCCTTGTCCCCCATGAAGCCCATCAGGAACTCGATCATGTAGGCGACGGCGCCCAGGCCGGCATCGGGGATCGGGAAGGCGCGCGAGACGTCCGACGTGAGCACCCGCTGGGTTCCCAGGCCGAAGAACGGATCATTGAGCGAGGGAATGTGCTGAAGCTGGAAGGCAGTCATCTGCCGCGACAGGAAGAAACCGAGCAAGGCGAGCGCAATGATCGGTGCCCGCTGCGTCCAGCTCGATGGGTTGTACGACCAGCCCGGCGGCAGATCCGGACCCTCGGCCATGGACATCCCCTTCGGCATCGGCATGCCCGGCGCGAGGATCGCGAAAACAACGACCAGTGCGCCGACGAGCGTGTCGGTCGCGTACGACGCGGCCGTGGGCGCCCAGAAGACCAGTGGGGCGAACAGCAGCCAGAGACCGACGAACGAGTTGGCCCAGGGCGCCCAGAACCTTGCCAGCGGACGACCCGTCAACGAAAGGATGGCCAAAACGATGACGAGGGCCCCGCTCGCGATGTCGCTCGCCACCAGCGCGGAGCTGCGGTAGTCGAGCGCAAAGGCGCCGGTGATGAGCCACAAGCCGAGCACCATGTTGGCGAAGTGTGGCCACGGGGTGCTCTGCCCGTGACTCATCGCTGCGGCCGCCATGCCGTCGTGCGACGCCATGCCGCCGCCGCCGGCTTCTGGCGCCGCACCCTCTGCCGGTTGGGTATGGCCGGTATGCCCGGCGTGGTGGGAACTCATGCGGGTGGCTCCCGGCGCGATGCGCCCGTGCGCTTCCGCACCGGTGAAGAGGGCTCGAGCTTGTTCTCCCGGTACCACGCCAGCGGGTCCGCCTTGAGGGCCGCGACCATTTTCGGCAGCGTCTCCCGCAGCGACCGCGTCGGCCGCAACTTGAGCAGGGTACGCGCCCGCGTCAGATCGAGCGCATAGTGATCGGCGGCCCGGTCGATCATCCACGGCTTGATGAACTGGGTCTGGCCCGGGATGAGGTTCATCAGCCAGGCGCCGATCTTCGCAGGAACGCGGGGCACGATGATTGTCTCCAGCGGTTTGCCATGAATCAGGCGGGAGAGGGTGTGCTGCAGCTCGTCGTAGCTGAGGGCCTCGGGCTCGCCGAGCAGCAGCGGTAACTCGGGCGGGAGTGCGGCGCGGCGCTCCACCACGCGCTCGATGGCATCCACCAGGTCATCGACGTGCATGAAGGCCTGCCCGTGCGCGGTCGAGGCGGAATAGAAGTGATTGGTGAACTGCCGCTCGTAGATGCGCTGAATCTGGTGTGCCAGCGGGATCGAGTGGCAGCCGTCGTCGTAGACGCCCGAGATGCGAAGCAGCACCACCGGGATGTCTCCCCGCCCCGCCCGGAGGAGTTGTTCGGTCTTGACCTTTGATTCCGGGTACGCCCAGGTCGGCTTGATGGGCCAGTCTTCGGTGATGAACTGGCCCGGCTCGCCCGGGGCGTGTACCAGCATGGTACTGGAGAAGACGAACTGCTCGACCTGGAAGCCGGCCTCCCGCAGGCCGCGCAATACGCGGTCGGTGCCCCGTACCGTGATCTCGTCATATTTGGGGCTCGGCGCACCGAAAAAGTCGTAGTAGGCGGCGAGATGGATGACCGAGGCGATCCGCGCGCCGTGATGCTCGCGGAGGACGCGGAGTCCCTGACGCACGCTGTCGTCCGACGTCATTTCCACGGCCAGGTAGGTGCAGCCGGATGGAGCCGGATCTGGCGCCTTGCGATCGAACCCGACGACCTGCTCGAAACGCCCGGCGAATCGGCGCATCACGGCCTGGCCGATCTCCCCGTTCGAGCCAGTGACGAGAATGAGACCGCTCTCTGGGGTCATTGGTCATGCTCCGCGGTTGGCTGTTCCGGGCGCCATGCCGTTTGGAATCGGTGGCTGCCGGCTGTCGCCACCGGATCGTCGCTGAGCACAATTCGCAATTCAGGGTTCGCCACACTCTCGCTCCACGTGAAGTGCTCGTACACACCGGTCCAGTACAGGCCGAAGGTGAAGCCAAATAGCAACTCTTCCAGCGGGATGCCGTACACCAGCCCGCCTTGAAGGGCGGAAAGATTCCAGACTGCCACGATGTAGCCCGGCGCGAGCCATTTGAGTCCAAGCATGAATGCGGCGTACAGCCCGAGGAAGAGGAGGCCGCCGATGACGGTGTTGGTTCTGAGCTCGGGGCGGCAGAGGACCGACCCGAGAGCGCCGAGCCCGAGGACCGTGATCGACGGGTAAATGGGATTCCACGGCAGAAAGTAGAGCGGCACGAACGAGGCGAGCGGGATAATCAGGGCCGCTCGATGGAACCGATGCAGCGTGCCTCGGCGGGCTTCGGCGGAAGCCCGAACGAGATGATGATGGGCGAGCCCGTGGTAGAGGGCGGTCCCGATGCCCCCAACGGCGAAAGCGAAAATGAAACTCTCGATATCGAAGCCGGTCCGTCGCGCCAGTTCGAAGACGCTGGGCGGATTCCAATACTCGGGGACGAAGAGCGGCTCCGTTAGGCCGAGCAGTGAGGTGGCAAGGCTGGTACGCCACATCATGGCACGAAGTCTGGGAGTCGCCAGAAACAGCACGAGCCAGGGGACCAGGAAGGCGCTCGACCAGAGGAGCCAGACGTAGTGATGATTCATTGCTCATTCCCGGCAATGCGACTCTGAGGGGACGGCTTCCGGCACGTCGAGGAGTCAGACGATCCGTCGAACGCAGGTGCCATTGTTCGAGTGTCCCAGGCGCGGAACCCCGTCGTGGTGTCAGGCGCGCATACCGCGTTCCATGCGAGACTCCGGGTCAATAATGTTGGGTCGGGCCTGAGGAGGGAGTGAGGCGCAGGTTAAGAAGTCGCCATTTGCGCGCACCACCTAACGCACGCCGGCGGGGTCCTGGGTATGACAAACCCCGGACTGCGACCACCGAGCAGGTCCGGCCAATGAAAAGACACCAGCAGCACGTTAGTGAGTGTGGCCGCGCCCTGCTATCGCTCGAAGGAGCGAGTGGACAGCTAGATTGGCCGCTGCGCCGCGTGCGTTGGTCTCCGGGAATGCCCAGTGGACCGCAATCAACCAGATTTGTGAGGTGGCCCGCTGCAGCATGATGTGATACGACTAGCCGCCAGCGGAACCCGGAGGCTAGGGAGGCTCAGTGGGGCTGCACCACCAGCTTCTCACGATTGCGCTCGTAGGTCGAACTCGACGTACAGCGGGCAGGGGCTGGCAATGTCGACCTGCTAGCGTACTCGAATGAACGGGCCAGGCGGGGTGACCTCTCGTGCCTCAATCCCGGCGATGCGCTGGAGTAAGCGCTGAATGCGCTGTGCTCCTGCCGACGCCTCGCAGCGCACGACTGTTTGCCGGAAATCCGCTGAGGGTGCGGCACCTCGACGCCCTCGGTCAGCAGCCGGATGACTCCGCGCGCGGACGCGATGAGGTCGGCTGGCGAGATAGCTCGCGGCGAGGGTCTGGGTCGCCGTCTCAAGGAGGGACCCATCCAGGACGCCGATACCGTTTGGCCCGGGGAAGCGTTGCAGCAGGACTCGGCCGGCGACCGATACCGATTCGACGAATAGGTGCGCCAGGGTTGTCGCGTTCCGGCCGTCGAAGGCGTGGGGATGGTTGGAGGCGATCAACGCCCCTGCGCAATCGAGCCGCACGCCATCCTCGGGGCTCTGGAACCGGAAGCGGCCCTCCAGCGCAAGCGCGACCTGCACGGCATGATGGGCGTGGACGGCACTCGCCTCGGTCGGACGGTCGATCCAGATGTTGCCACCATCCCAGAGACAGATCTGGCCAGCGCCGTGGCTGGTCGCGTGGGGCTCATTTCTTCCTTCCGGAGATGACCCAAATGAGCAAGACACCGAGGCAGATGATCAGCAACGTCGGTACCCACATCCAGCCGTAACCACCCATGGTGCCGTTGCCCATCATTCCGCCTCCCATACGCCCCCCGGTCATCGTGCCGCTGCCGAAGAGCAGCACCGCCGCGATGACGACCGCGAAGATGAGAGCTGTCTTGGATGTGGAGTTCATGAGCTGAGTCTCCCGGTTGTTGGTGCAACGCCCCAAGGCGTCACATATGCATCATCCCCTGATGCATCCCCATCATCCGCTGCATCCGTACGACATGCGCCTGCATCCGGGTCGTGAGTCCCTCCCCCGAGAGCCCAGGCATGTCGGTGAGATCCTGGCGCACCGAGTCAGCCAACGCGGTCCAGGCGGCGTCGGGTTGCATGTTCCGGCCTCGCATGTCTGAGCCCATCGCGTCCATCATCTGGGATGCGAGCGCTTGGTGGGCGGGCATCATGGTGAGCATCTGGGTGGGCTGCATCGACCCAATGGAGTCCAGATGCACCCGCATCTGCGGCATCATCTGTATTCCCTGCATGTTGTCCATTCCGCCCATACCGGCCGCGGTGTCGGCGGCCGCCGTCTGGGCGGACTCGGGCTTCTTGCCGCACGCCGCGAGCGTAATCACGGCCAATGCCAGCACTGTCTGGATCGCGCGCATTGCTTGCCTCCCCGCTGCAGTGTGAATCACTCGGTGTGTCATAGGTCGTGCGATCGGTCAGCCGCAACCGCATCCACAGCCGCCGCCACTCGTGCGGGCACCGCCAGTCGTGCTCGCGACGGTTGAGGCGTTGCGGGTGCCAGTATCGTACCCGGCGTCTCGGACCGCCTGGGCGATCGCCGCCGGCGTCGTGCGCTGCTCGTCGTAGCTGACGGTCGCAGATCCCACCGTCACCGCATCGGCGTGCGTGCCCGGAATGGCGTCGAGCGCCTTTCGCACCGTGCTCACGCACCCTCCGCAACTCATGCCGGATATCGCCATCGTAAGGTGTTGCATCGCATCCTCCGTAAACGTCGGCCGTCCAGGCCATGACGGCAGCAAGTCCCATAACCAGCGCGTTGGTGAGCAAGGTGACTGCGCACTTGTCAACCATAGTCCGTGCCATCTATCGCGCGTATCGCTCGAAAGAGTGGGCAGTGCGGGTCCGGGGTCGATCGTCGCCCGGCGCAGCGACACGGCATGCAGCGCCATCACGATCGACGACATCGACATCAGCAGCAGCGCCCGGCGTGCGGTCCGGGTGAAGAAGTACGACCGCGGCGCTACCGGGGTCAAAGCCGGTGGCACAAGATCCGACCACTCAGGTTCAAGAGTCCTTAACCTCCGCTTGAGAACTCGGCAATGCAGTTCAGGCTATCATCATCGCGTCAACGGAGACATTCACCATCCGGAAGCAGCTCCATGCGAAGCTGCCTGATCACGACCGCCGCGGGACTCCTTCTCGCCGCCGCTTCTGCCGGGCGCCTTCCCGCCCAGATCGACTACCGCAACCTGGATGATGATCGGCCCGTCCTCACCGAGGACGCCTATCCCGTGGAACGCCACGCCTTCGAGATTCTCCTCCCCTATGCCTACCAGCGGGAGCGCGGAGGTGGCGAACTCCACGCGTTCACCCCCGAGCTCGAGTACGGCATCATCCGCAACGGCCAGCTCGGTGTCAAGTTGCCCGTGGCCGGCGCCGGCGCCGGGGGGAACACCGACTGGGGTCTCGCCGGCCTGCGCCTCTTTGCGCTCTACAATATCAACACCGAGAGCCGTCACCTCCCCCCACTCGCCGTCCACGCCGATCTCCTGCTGCCGATTGGTTCCCTCGGCGGGGATGCCACTCGGGTGAGCCTGAAAGCGATCGCGACCCGCTCCTGGGGCCGGACCCGGTTTCACGTCAATGCGGCGTGGACCTTCGGCGACGAGCAGCGGTTGGCGGCGGTGGAGCCGGGGAGCCGCTGGAGCTACAGCCTGGCTGTCGACCGGACGCTCTTTCGTCAGAGTGCGCTCGTGGTCGGGGAGATCGCGGTCCTGCGCCCGGTCCGCGGCGCGCCGGTCGAAGTGGTCGCTGCAGTCGGTACCCGGTACCAGTGGACCACGACGACCGTCTTTGATCTTGGTGTCCGCCGTCGGCTCCGCCAGGCAGTCCGGCCGGACATCGCCGTCACCGCCGGATTCTCGCATGCGTTCGCGCTGCCGTGGCTGATGCCGCGCGGCGCGGGTCGCTGATGGAGGGTTGCCTCACCATGAATCGCATTCGTATCGTCCTGGTCCTTGCTGGCCTCGCCACCCTGACGGGCGCCCTCGCAGCTCAGGACCAGCGCAACGAGCAGTTCTATTACCCCGGCAGCTTCAACTGGCAGTTCCTGTCGAAGTATCCCGAAGGCGGCCGCCTCTTCAACGCCTTCGACTACGGCCACGCCGTGCTGTACGAAAAGCTCTACACCCGGCCGCGGGACCTCGTGGCCGAACTGGAGACCCGCCAGTACAACTACCTCACGACCGAGCTGCTGGTTCGGCCGCCGAGGTTTGCCGTGGCGGAGGAGGCCATCGAACCGGCGTACGCCAAGCTGGCCTGGCGGGCCAAGATGATGTTCGACTGGGCCCACGTCCTGCACCGGCAGATCTACGATGTGTACGCGGATGAGCGTCTGTCGCGGGCGGAACAGGACCAGCTGATCGAGCGGATCACCGACTACTACCTGTCCAACCAGCGGTTGGCCTTCGCGGCGGTGCCGAAATCAATGACGCTGATGGACGAGCAGTACTACAGTCAAGTGTTCCGTCGCGGATATCCGAAATTCAACGGGCTGATCTGGGCCTATCACTGGCTCCAGGTTGGCTTGTACGAGCCACTGATCGAGGGTCGCACGCCGTCCGAGAAGAAGGCGGGTGTGCAGGCGACCATCGCCCGGTTCTGGACGATGTTGGAGGATGCGCCGGCACGGTTCCCCAAGGTGATGCCGATGACTCCGGTCATCGCGCCAAAGTTCACCGAGGCGCACCCGCGCGCCGCCATCATCTTCGACAATCTGCACATGACCCATGATATCATTTCCGATATCCTCGCCGCCGACACGGTGCCGGCGGCCCGGAAGCGGAAAGTGATCTATGCCGCGCTCGACGAGATGCAAGACACCACCCGCAACGTGATGTCGGTGGAGGAATGGCACGACATGGGCAATATGATGGGCGGCGTGGCGATTATGGGCGGTCCGGCCACGGGGCTGCTGCCCGTGGTCCCCACACTGGGAGCGGAAATGCCCGAGATGGGCGGCATGGCGAGGATGAATCACGGCGCGCAGGACTCGAGCATGACCGCCATGCCAGGGATGGGCGCGGGCGGAGACAGCACCGCTGGGCACGACATGCGGGCGATGCCGGATTCCAGCTGGGGCCACAAGCCGGGGATGCACAACGGGCACGATATGAGCGGGATGGCCATGCCCGGCATGATGGGTGACTCGTCCACGCAGGCACCGATGCGGATGATGATGGACATGCACGCGCGGATGATGGCCGATCCGGTCATGCACCAGCGCATGATGGCCGACACCGCGATGCAGCGGATGCTGCTGGAGATGATGGTATCGATGCCTGCAGGCGCAATGGGCGGGATGATGAATAAGCCGGTGGCCGCCGACTCGGTGGCGGCGGGGCATGGCCATCACCCGTCGGTCACTCCAGTGAGACCCAAGTCCCGACGACCGCCGGCGAAGAAGCCGCAACCATCATCGACCGACTCGATGCCCGGGATGGATCACAGTCAGATGCCAGCGATGCGGATGCCGAAGGATTCCACTCGACCCTGAGTCAGTGCTTCGCCAACAGATGAGGAGGCTGGATGGAGCCGTTCCCGATGCATGCTTGGCACCCCATGGTCATACATTTCCCCCTGGTCGCGTTGCTGCTCGCCGTGACGCTGGACGTGGTTGGGGCGTGGACTCGATCGATCAGGTGGCGCGACGCGGCGACGCTGGTCTGGTGGGTAGGATTGCTGGGAGCGGCGGCCGCGGTCACCACCGGACTGATCGCCTACGGCAAAGTCGAGCATTCTGAGCCGGCCCACCTCGCGATGACGCTGCATCGGAACCTGGCCCTCTTCACGGTGGCGCTCCTCGTGGTGGCGGCGGTCTGGCGCTGGCGCCGGCCCCAGTCGCGGCTCGCCGCAGGCGCCGGGATCCTCGGTGCGCTGGGCCTCCTCACTGTCGGGTACCTCGGCGGCGATCTCGTCTTCCGGCACGGCTTGGGGATTCCCAGTGCCGCGCTGGAGCAGATCACCCACGAGCGTGGCGGTGAAGCGCACCATCACGGCGAGTCGGAGGCAGAGGAGCATGCCCGGGAGCATGCGGATTCCTCCATCATCGCACCATAGCCGGCGCTCGCCGCAGCGCGAGCGAGGCAGAGAGTCACTCCACTGGAGGCCGGTCATGCCGATCCTGACGAACTGTTGCCGAGTCCTTGCCACCGCGCTGCTGCTTTCGGTGGCTGTCCCATCGAGTGGCGCCGCCCAATCACGCACCGATTCCCTCGCCGTCGTCGCAACGGTTCAGACGTTCCATCAGGCACTGGCGCAGGGCGACAGCACCGCTGCCCTGGCACTGCTAGCGCCCGATGCGACCGTGCTTGAGTCCGGGGAGATCGAGACCAGGGCGGAGTACCGGAGCCATCATCTCGCGGCTGACATCAGCTTCACCCGTGCGGTGCCAGGCTCTACCGGACCGATCGCCGTCGTGATCCATAACGACGCGGCGTGGGCTACCTCCACCAGCATCACCGTCGGCAAGTTCGACGGACGGGCCATCGACAGCCAGGGCGCCGAGCTGATGGTGCTGAGCCGCACGGCAGGGCTGTGGCAGATCCGCGCCATCCACTGGTCATCACATGCCCGCCGGCCGCGATGATCCTGAGGGAACCAATTTATGGATGCGACCGTACACGTCACTGTCCAAACTTGCCCCCGACCGGGACGCCAGGTAACATTACCCCATGCGTCCTCTGCTCAGCGTCGTCCTCCTGCTGCTCCAGCTCGGTCCCTTCGCGGGCGCCGGGATCTGCATGCATGCCGCCGCGCAGCCCCAGACTGAGTGCTCCATGCCGATGAACGGCATGCCGCACGATGATCAGCAGAAGCACTCCCGCTCCTCCCAGGATTGTGCCGCGATGGTGGTCTGTGCTCCCGCCGCGCCCATGATTCTACAGGTCGCCGTGCAGGTATTCAGCCAGACGCAGCCAAGCCACACCAACTTCTCCACTCCCGCCTCTCTGTTTGCCGGCGACGCCGCCGCCCCGCCCCAGCCCCCTCCGATCGTCTGAAGTCGAGCTCAAGCCACACATAGGCCTCGGCGCATGAGCGCCAGGGCCCGGCTCAACCACGCGGGCATCTGCCCGCGGGCCATTCTCGACTTCACGAGCGGAGTTGTCCTCCGATGCGCACCCGTACTCTCATCTCCGCTATCGCGGGGAGTCTGTTGCTTGGCGTACCGACCAGGTTGACCGGCCAGGCCCCGCCTGACGCCGACACCCTGCTGTCCCGCCTGACACGAGAGGCCCGAGCCTCCTCGCCGGCGGCCCTCCGGAGTGACGCGCTCGCTCGCGCTGCCGCGGTGCGAGTCCGACCCGCAGGCGCCCTCCCCGATCCCATGGTGACTCTCGGGGTCATGGATCTCACCCTCCCGCGGTTCGGCTTCCGCGAGAGCGACTTCACCGAAGTCGATGTGGAGCTGTCGCAGGCCTTTCCCTGGCCGGGCACGCTCGGCGCCCAGACCCGCGCCGCCCGCGCGATGGCCCGCGGCGCCACGGCACAATCCGCTACGCTCCGCCGCGACCTCGCGGTCCGCGTCGCCATCCCGTACTACCGGCTGCGCTACGTGGTCGCCGCGAAGCAGACGCTGGAGAAACAGCGCAACCTGCTGCGAAGCGCGGTCGAGATCTCCACCGCGCGCTATAGTACCGGCAGCGTTCCCCAGAACGATCCCCTGCAGGCCCGCATCGCTCTCGCCCGTCTCGGTTCCGAGGAAGCCGCGCTCGCCGCCGAAGAGGCGGGGCTCAGGGCCGATCTCCGCGCCGTGCGCGGCGTCCGCGCGCCGGAACAGCTCATGATCGACCCGATCAACCCCGACAACGTCGCCATCGTCCTGACCGACGCCGATGCGGAACATGCCGCGCATCTGGCCCTCGCTGAGCCGCTCGACGCCCATCCCCGGCTCGAGGTCCGTCGCGCCGAGATCGCGGCGGCCGACGAAACGGCCAGGGCCGAAGCGCTGACCGCCCGGCCCGACTTCGAGCTCTCCACCCGCTACGGTGCCCGCCCGCTCGGCTCCGACTTCTTCTCCGCGTTCGTGGGCATCCGCATTCCGCTCTGGGCGGGGCGCAAGCAGCGCCTGCTCGCCCAGGCCGCGCGCATCGACGTCGAAGCGGCGCAACGCGGACTCGACGACGAACAGGCGGCGCTCGACGCCGAACTGGAGCGCACCCTCGCCGATGCCCGGGCCGGCGCGGCGCGGCTCCACCTGCTGGTCGAGAGCGTCCTGCCGATCACCCGCGAAGGTGTCGATGCGGCGCTGCGCGGCTATCGCACCGGACAGACCGACTTCCTGAGTGTGCTCATCGCCGAGGATGCCCGTTACCGGGCGGAACTCGAAGCGACTGAAGTCGCCGCCGAGCACCTGACCCACCTCGTCATGCTCGAGCAGCTGCTTGAGCCGGAGAACACTCCATGATCTCGCGCGCTTTCACGCTCGCATTCGTCTTGCTCACCATGATGCTGCCCGCTTGCGGCAAGCCCAAGCCGGTAGCTGACGATTCCATGGCGGGCATGCCCGGCATGGCGCCGCAGCCCTCGCGCGGCGATCAGGCGATGGCGGACATGCCCGGCATGAACATGTCGGGCGACTCCGGTGTCGCGCTGGATCGTGCCTCCGCCGCACGACTCGGCATCAGTTTCGCCCGGGCAGCCAGTCGGCCGGTACGGTCGGGGCTCAGGCTCACCGGCGCGCTGGCGTACGCCGAGCCGCGTCGCGTCTATGTGAATGCGCGTATCAACGGCTGGGTCGAACAGCTCGATGCCGACTATGTGGGGAAGCCGGTACGCGCCGGCGATGTCCTGCTGGCGATCTACTCCCCCGAACTGGTGAGCGCACAGGAGGAGTACCTGGCGGCCCGGCGGCTGGGCGATTCCACCCTGATGGTCGCCGCGCGCCAGCGCCTCACGCTCTGGGACATTCCGCAGCAGGAGATCGCCGAACTGGAGCGGAGTGGTCAGTCGCGGCGCACCCTCGCGTTGCGGGCACCGCGGAGTGGCGAGATCGCCGAGAAGATGGTGACCGATGGTCAGGCGATCCACGCCGGGGACAACCTCTTTCTCATCGCCGATCGAAGCGCCCTCTGGGTCGAGGTCGCCGTGTTCGAGATGGACGCACCCGTCGTGACGATCGGAACGCCGGTATTAGTGTCGGTCGGTGCCCTCCCCGGCCATCGCTATCCCGGCAGAGTCACCTTCATCCAGCCTACCGTCGACGAGAAAACCCGTACCCTCACGGCCAGGGTGGAGGTCGCCAATCGCGATGGGCAGCTCAGACCGGGGATGTACGCAGTTGTCGAGCTGTCCCCGGCGGCGCCCACCGCGCTGTCCGTCCCGCTCGAAGCGGTGCTGCCGACCGGGACGACCAATCTGGTCTTCGTGAATCGGGGCGATGGCAGCTTCATGCCGCGCGAAGTCACCGTCGGCGTTCGGGGTGACTCGCTCATTGAAATCCGTAGCGGGCTCAAACCAGGCGACGAAGTGGTCGCGTCGGCCACCTACCTGCTCGACTCCGAGACCAACCTCGCCGCCGCGATGCAGGGGCTGATGCTGCAGATGGGGATGGGACTCAACATGGGCGGAATGGCAGCGCCGGCAGCACAACCGGGTGGGGAGCCGGAC
>JAWXBX010000322.1:0-3028 GCA_034440415.1 Gemmatimonadota bacterium
GATCCCAGCCGATCGTGCCGAGCACGTTGACATCGGACTCGCAGGCGTTGCAGCCCCCCGCGCTGACCTGGCGGAGGCGGAGGGACCGGCCGAAGAGCCGGCGCAGCCGTTCGTCCAGCGCCGCCGCGAGCCGGATCTCCTCGCGGCCTTCGTTCCCCAGGACCAGGTCCTCGCGGCGCCGCACCGCCATGCGGTGGTCGCCGGTCTGCACGATCGCCCCGGTCGGGCAGGCCTGCACGCAGGCTGCGCAGAAGATGCAGCGCCCAAGGTCGAGCGCAACCGGCTGAGCGGGCGCCCGGGTGAGCGCAACCGTGGGACACACGGGCAGGCATTCCGTGCAGCCCTCGACGCACTTTTCCGGGTTCACCCGCAGTGAACCGCCATGGCGGTCCGGCAGCGCCGGCGCAGGGCCGTTGGGATACGCCATGGTTTCGCAACCGCGTCGGAGACGATGAATCAGGGGGTCGAGCGGGGCCATGGCGTTCAAAGGTCGAAACCGCAGTACGAGAGGTTGAAGCTCTTGTTGCAGATGGGGAAATCCGAGATCGCGGCCCCGCGCAGGGCCAGAGCCAGGCCGGTCCAGTTGTGGAACGACGGATCGATGATCTTGTACCGGTGAAAGCGTCCGGCGGGATCGGTCAGCGCGACGTGGCAGACCTCCCCCCGCCAGCCTTCAACGAGAGCGACGGCCAGCATTTCTGGCGCGAGCGTGGAGGCGTCGGCCAGCAGGTTCTCAGGATCCGGTGGGGCTCCGAGTTGCTCGCGGAGAAATTCGCCGGAGCGTTGAATCTCCAGGGCGCGCACCCGGACGCGCGCGAAGACGTCCCCATCCGGCCACAGAGCCACGGGCAACTGGGCAAACCGGTGCCAGCCGGCCGGGTGATCGTAACGCACATCCCGCACCAGCCCGCAGGCGCGCGCGGCCAAACCGACCAGCCCCGCCTCCGCGGCCTGGGCGGTGGAGACCTTGCCCACACCCTCGAAGCGCGCCCGCGCCGAGGTGGCCGCGTCCATCCAGGCGTTCGCCTGCGCGACATCCGCCAGCGCGGTCGTGAGGCGGGCGAGCAGCGTCTCGAGGCGCTCCGGTTCGAGGTCGTGGCGCGTGCCGCCGGGCAGCACCATCCCGCGCCCGAACCGGTTGCCGCAGAGCAGCGCGGTCAGATTGAGAAAATCGCCGCGGATCTTCCCGCAGGCGGACTGGGTGGGGAGGAAAGCGACATCGCCGGCGAGGGCCCCGAGGTCGCCGGTGTGGTTGGCCAGTCGTTCGAGCTCCAGCGCAATCGCCCGCAACCATTGCGAACGGAGCGGCGCCTCGATCCCGGCGAGGGCTTCGCGCACCAAGGCGTGGGCGGTCGCGTGCGCGATCGTGGTGTCGCCGGCCACGGTCTCCATCTGCGCGAGGGTCGCGCGGTGGGGACCGCCGGGAAGTGCGGTCTCGATGCCGCGGTGCTGGTAACCGAGCGCGATCTCCAGATGGAGCACTTCCTCCCCGGCGCATTGGAAACGAAAGTGTCCGGGTTCGATGATGCCGGCGTGCACCGGTCCAACCGCGACCTCGTGGATCTCGGGACCTTCCACGCGGAAGAACTCCGCGTTGGCCGGTGCCTGGCCGGCGGTCTGGCGCACGGGTTTGAGCCACGGATGTCCGGTCGGGGTAAGTCCGTGCTGTTCCCAGACTTCCCGCTCGAACAGGTGGGCTTGCGGCTGGGCGGGCGTCAGCGCCGGGTAATGACCGGTGAAAGACGTGCTGCGGCCGACCGCGAGGGTATTGTCGGCGTCGTCGGCCAGGACCGCGACCAGGCTGACCGGCGCCCCGGGCTCGCCCGTGGTGGGCACGCCGAACCAGGCGCAGAGGCGTGTTCCGCGGGCCAGTTCGGCCGCGGTCAGCCGCACCAGGTCCTCCGGAGCCCAGACGGGCACGTCCGCCCACGGCAGGGCGGTCGCATTGGCCAGCAGGGCGAAGGGCGAGTCGGCGCTCATGGCGGCGGAAAGAGCTGGGCCACCGCCTCTGCCCAGGCGACCGGGAGGACGTCGGGTGGGAAGAGACCCAGCCAGAGGGAGAGCACGAGCAGCGCCGCCGGAGGCAGGATCAGGCCGGGTCGCTCGACAAAGGGCCGCGCGGCGCTGCGCGTTGCCGGCCTGGGGTGCCCGTCAACGACAGCGAAGGCCACGCGGGTGAGTCCGAAAAAGGCGAAGAGCAGGCATCCCAAGAACATCGCCGCCACCCCCGGATTGCCGGTGGTGAACGCCGCGCGGACGATGCGCAGTTCGCTGAAGAAGGGACCGAAGGGCGGGCAGGCGGTGACCGCGAAGACGCCGGTGATGAACAGCGCAGCCGAACGCGGGGTCAGCAGGGCCATGCCTCGCACCGTGTCGATCGAGGCGGTCCCGGCCGCACGGCGGATGTTGCCCGCGCTGAGGAAGAGCGCGCCCTTGGTGAGGCTGTTGCTCCAGACGTGAAACAGAGCGGCGGATACACCGACCGGGCCGAGCGCCGCGCCGACACTGAGGATACCCATATGCTCCACGCTCGAGTAGGCGAGCATCCGTTTGAAGTCCCGGGTGCCGAGCAGGAAAATCGCCGCCACCAGCATGGAAAAGAGCCCGAGCACGAGCAGGGTGCGGTCCGCCAGCACACCTTCCCCGGCGGCCCCGACGACCGCCCGCACGCGGAGGATCGCGGTGAACGCCACCGTCGTCACCCCGCCGGCCAGCAGCGCTCCGACCACCCCGGGCGCTTCGCCGTAGGCGTCGGGCTTCCAAGTGTGCATCGGGGCCAGCCCCATCTTGGTGCCGTAGCCCACCAGGATCAGAACCCAGGCGGTCAGCAGCCAGGGCCGGGTCAACTCCGACCCCTGCGCCATCAGCGCCGTGAAGGTCAGTTCACCGGATCCTCCGCCGTGGAGGGAGGCGTAACCCAGGCAGAAGGAACCGAGCAGGGAGAGCGCAATGCCCGTGCCCCCGACGAGCAGGTACTTCCAGGTCGCTTCGTATCCACGCGAGGTTCCGGCGAAGTGCAGCAGGGGAA
>JAWXBX010000323.1:0-7836 GCA_034440415.1 Gemmatimonadota bacterium
CACAAGCTCCAGCTCCAGCGCCATCTCGCCGCCGCCGGCGGCGAGATGGCGCTGGAGCTGGAGCTTGTGTTCCCGGAACGGAGATCGCTCGAGTTGATCATGCAGTCGCTGACGGAAGCCAGGCTCGCCGAGCGCGAGGGCCAGCCGCCGGGCGACGGGTTCGAGGGCCTGGGTCTCGGCGGAGACGGTGAGGGCCTGGGTGAGATTGCTGCTGACCGGAGCGGTTGGCTCGGCGGACTGGTCCGTGGTGGAGCAGGCGGCGAGCGTGAGGGTGGCGGCGGCGCATGCCGCGACAAGCGAATGACGGGACATCGGAACCTCCTCGCTGAAGTGATCCGCCGGTGATGGGCGGCAGCGCGAGGATAAGGCTCGGTCAATTGGGATCGGGTGCGGGAGAAACGCGGGTGGGTACAAAGAAATGCGCCGCCCTCAGTCCTGAGTGCGGCGCATCGACCACCGACGGGCAACAGCGATCAGCTACTGGGCGACTTCCTGCATCCCCTCGTCGAGCGGCGCCGCGACCGCGGCCGCCGTCGCGGCCTTGGGCCGGAGCCGGATCGGGATTGTGGCCGGCGCAGTCTGCACGGTGTTCAGGTAGGCGTTGGGATCGTGGGTCATCGCGCCGGCGGGCAGCTCGGACCACAACGGCCCCAGCTCGTCCTTGACCCGGTCGACGTAGAACGCCGGAATCTCGGTGGTCTTGCCCTCGAAGAAGTTCCGCACATCGACATCGGTGTCGAGCCGCTTGCGCATTTTGGTGTGGTAGTCGATCCGGCCGAAGCCCTCCGACGACACCGCGCGCAGGATGTTCATCCACTTCGGAATGGCGCCTTCGGTGGCCGGAATGCGCTTGGCGATCGCCTTCCAGCGGAAGGAGTAGGCGGTGACATCCACCAGCCCGTCGTAGAAGTCGGTCCACGAATAGTTGAGCGGACGGACGTTCATCGCGTGGTTGTTATTGAGGAAGTGGAATGGGAAGGGCAGGACCCGTCCGGCCTTCTGGTACTCGAGGTTGAGCGGCGCCGCGCGGCCAAAGGCGGACAGCAGCGAGTAGGCCGGGAACGCGCCCGGGCAGAGGTCGATGAACTTCTTGGTGAGTTCGAAGGGCTCGGTGCCGGAATCGCAGTCGAGACCCATGACGAAATTGGTCTGCACATACGGGATGTAGCGCAGGATCATGTTCACATGATCCGCCACAGACCGCACCTTGTCATCGCCAGTGTCGGTGGTCTTGGACTTGTTGCCCAGGGTGTACCACGACTCGATGCCCGGCAGGATGGCCTGGAAGTTGTTGGAGCGGAGCCGCTTCAGGTGTGGCTCGGAGAGGAGCGACAGGCTGCTCTCGGCGATATGCCGGATGCGCTTGTCGGGGTCGGCCGCTTCAACCGCTTCCATGTAATCGTTGAACCGGACGCCGAAGTTCGGATCGTGCCAGCCGACGATGGGGTGCTTGTGCTTGCCCAGCAGGAAGACCAGATCCTGGCGCAGCTGCTCGAAGCTCAGCGGCTTGTAGTCCACCGTCGAGTCGATGCAGAAGCTGCAGGTGTAGGGACAGCCGAGGCTGCCGATCATCGGCACGAACTTGATGAGCGGCGCCTTGGCCAGCGTCGCTTCGATGAAATTCCACCGCTCCTGCAGCGTTGGCAGCTCCTGTGGCTGCTGCTCGGCGCTGACCTGCCGGCCCAGTGGGCGGTGCTGGGCGCATTCGTGCAGCACCTCGTCGATGACGGTCCGGTCGGTGAAGCCGAGGACGTAGTCGAAATACTTCTGCGCGTCCTCGGGATAGCAGCGCGCGTGCGGCCCGCCGAGGACGGTGACGGCACCGCGCTTCTGGAACAGGTTGCTGAGCGCGTAGGAGAGCTGGGCGGACTGGGTAAAGGCGCCGATGAACAGCAGGTCGAGATCGGCGGGGAGCTCGGAGAGGAGATCCTCCATGCCGGTGTAACAGACGAAATGGACCTCGTGGCCGGCCTGTTCGCACCAGACACCGACGACCTGGGGCATGATGCTGGCCAGGTTGGCGTTCATGATGCGGCCGTACATGGAGGGATTGGGGCTTTTCGTGACGAGATCGAGAATGCCGATGCGGAGACGGCGCAATGGGGCCTCAGGACCGGAGGTCCAGGTTCGAGAAAAGAAGCCGGCAGCTGTCAGCCGTCGGCCGTCAGAGCGAAAAGAGGTGTTGCAGCCCTGGAATAGGGATTTGCTGGCCTGTAATTGAACCCGCTGCACACCGATGCGCCAGAGGGGAGGGAAAACGGCCATTGGCCGTTGGCCAATAGCCGTTGGCGCAAGCATGAACGCCCAGCTCAGTCTGGGGCAAGGCCTTGCACAGAGGCCGATGATCTTGAGCCGTTAGCTAACGGCCAAAGGACAACGGCTAACGGCTGTTTCAGAATTCCATCTGCTCCATCCGTCTCAGCCCGATCCTGAGCGGGATGATCGTCGCTGACAGGCACAGCACGACCACGCCGCTGAGCGAGAGCAGGAGTCCGAGCCCCATCTCCGGCGCGGTGCCGGCGAGTTCACCCTGCAGGTAGGCCAGCACCGGTCCCGCTTCGAGGACCAGCACCACGCCGAGCAGCACGATCGCCGACATCATGAAGACCATGCCGCCGAAGCTGGTGGGGATCTGCGCCGCGTTCTCGGTATCGAACCGCGGGAAGACCGCGCCGAACCCGAGCGCCATGGCGCTGATCGCGAAGGTGAGCAGCACCATGGTACCGAGGCTCACGATCATCATGAAGGGCGTGGCCTGCAGCAGCACATTGGTGCTGAAGGTGATGCCGATGGCGACGACAAGCAGCGGCACCGTCCCCGTCCAGTACTTGCTCCAGAGGAGCGCGCGCAGGTCGAGCGGGCTGGACCGCAGCAGCCACATCTGCTTTCCCTCCAGCGAGACGGCGGGGAAGACGAAGCGCGCGGCGATGGCGGCCAGCACGAAGCCGGCAAGGCCGAGATTCAGGAAGACGACCAGCGAGAGAAAGAAGACCGGCACTTTCTCCCCCGAGAAGAGCGGCAGTGACTTGATGTTGAAGATGTAGACCACGAGCAGCACCGCCAGCAGGATGAGCTGGCTCCACTGGGTGGTGTCGCGGAAGAAAATGCGCAGGTCCTTGAGCACGAACTCCCGCCGCGCCGCCGGCATGGTCTTGAAGAGCTTCGCCATGATGCCGGACCAGCCGCTGCCGCGCACGAAGCGCTGGCTGCTCTCCTGCGCCATCGAGAAGCCGGTGAAGTAGAGCCGCTGGTGCAGCAGCGCGCCCAGCACGACGAATGCCGGGGCGGTGGTCCACAGCAGCACGACCGGAAGTGGATCCGCTACCTGCTGCAGCCAGTTCATGATCATGCCGGTCGCCCACTCGCTCGGCAGGAAGGGGCTGGCGGGGGTTCTGAGTGCGGCGAGATAGTCGAGCAGGTTACGTACCCCTTCGGGCCGGGCGAGTTGCTCCGGCCGGATCAGGCGGAAGAGCAGGACCATCCCGCCGAACGCGCCGATGGCGACGAGGCTGAGCAGATCCCGGGTGCGTCGGGCCGGGAAAACGTTCACCAGAATCAGCGTGATCGCCGAGCCCAGCACGCAGGGGAGCACGAAGTACGGCAGCAGCGCGGCGAGGACGATCAGCGGAAAGAGCGGCCCGCCGCGAAACACCATGCCATAGGCGGTGAAAATCGGCACCGCCATGAGGATGACCATCCATGAGGAGTGCAGCAGCGTCTCCCCGAGCTTGGCCAGATAGAGCCGCAGCCAGTCGACCGGCGAAGAGACCAGCAGGTCGAGATCCTTGGCCAGGAAGAAGCTGGACAGCGCGGTGATCAGGTTGGAGAGCAGCAGCAGCGAGGCGAACGAGAGCAGGATGATCGACAACAGCTTGGTGGCAAGGGGTACACCGACCTCGCTGGTCTGCTGGATGTAGCGCAGCACCCGGAACGACACCCCGAACACCGCGGCCCAGAATCCCAGCGCCACCAGGGCCAGCAGCATGAACTTGCCGCTTCCCCCCGAATGCTCCTGGCGTAACCGGTTGAGCGCCGAGCGCCACTTGGGGACGAGGATGGTGCGGAGCGTGGGCTGGGGGAGGGCGGTCATCGGCGATCGTGGAGGGTGAGCGTTCAGCCATCAGCCGTCAGTGCTTCTCGACTGTCGTGGTACTCCCTGCTCCCTGCTCCCTACTGCCAGCTGTCAGCCGTCAGCCGTCAGCTACAAGCTACCAGCTAATCGAGTATTGCATCCATCTCCCGCTCCGTCACCCCGCCGGTCAGGCGCAGGAACAGTTCCTCGAGCTTGGTGTCGCCGCCCTGGAACCGGGTGCGGATCTCCGCCACCGTACCGAAGGCGAGGATCTTGCCGCCGAGGATGATGCCGATGCGGTCGCACATCTCCTCCACCGTGTCGAGCGTGTGGGTGCTCATGAGCACCGTACCGCCCCGCTTGACAAAGGCGCGGAAGAGATCCTTCAGGAACTTCTGGCCCTTCGGGTCCAGCCCCACCATCGGCTCATCGACCACGATCACTTCAGGCTTGTGGAGCAGCGCGCTCGAGATGATCAGTTTCTGCCGCATGCCGTGGCTGTAGGACTCGACCAGCTCGTTCTTCCACGGCGTCAGCTCGAACAGCTCGAGCAGTTCATCCATCCGGCGTTCGATCGGATCGCCATCCTGGCCGTACAGTGCCGCGACGAAGCGGAGGAACTCCGCGCCGGTCAGCTTGTCGTAGACGTAGGGCCGGTCCGGGATGAAGCCGAGCCGGCTCTTGGCGCGGATCGGGTCGACGGCGATATCGGTATCGGCGATGAAGACCTGGCCGGAGGTCGGCTGCAGGATGCCGGCGATCATCCGCATCGTGGTGGTTTTCCCCGCGCCGTTCGGGCCGAGGAAGCCGAACAGCTCGCCGCGGCGGATCTCAAGGTTGATCGAGTCGACCGCGGTGAATGTGCCGTAGCGCTTGGTGAGGTCCGTCAGGCGGATCATCAGGGTCCGGGGATCAGGTCGAGTCGAAGCTGGCCCGCCAGCAGGGCCAGATCCATGAAACGGGCCCGGCCGCCGGTGGCGAGGCGGATGCGTGCGGGCGGGATGGCGTCATCCTGCTGCGCCGGGTCGAGGGTCGTCCAGCCGTCGGTCCACACCTCCACCCAGGGATGGAGCCGCCAGCGATCCTGCTCTCGCACGAGGCCCCAGCAGAGTCGGGCCGGAAGATCGGCGGCATGGAGGAGCCCGGCGAGAAGCACGGCACGATCCTGGGCATTGCCCTGCCGGGCCCGCAGGATGCGCTGGGCGCTGGCGATGCCAGCATCGTCGCGAAGAGTAATCGTCCGCTGGACCCACGCCCGCAGCCGCCGCGCCTGGGCCAGCGGGCGGGTCTCCTTCCCGAGGATACGCCGGGCCTGATCCGCCAGTTCCGCGGTCGGTTGCGCGAGAGCGGCCCGGGGTGGCAGCGCCAGCAGGAGCGAATCGTCCGGCTCCGGCGCGGTCGGTCCGTAGCGCAGGGTGTCGCCCATCCGCTGCTGCCCGGCACCGATGAGACCGGCGATGACCGGCGGCAGCGGCAGGCCGCGGGCGTGGGAGAGCAGGACCAGGCGCATGCCGAGCGGTTCCGCCGGGGTGTCCCCTGCGTGGCTGAGGAGGTCGGGAGCGGTAGGCCCATCATCCCAGCGGGGCAGCGGCAGGGCGCGGAAGTTCGTGTTGGCCAGCTCGAAGGCTGAGCGCTCGATCGTGACCCCGAGCGGCGACTCTGCTCTCACTGTCATGCCCGTGGCGTCGATCCAGCGCCGCACCGGGAGGCCATGGACCAGTCCATCGATCCGCCAGGCGCGCAGAGTGTCGAGATGGGCCACGCTCCAGCGCTGGAGGGTCTCGTTGTAGATCGCGCTGTCCGGGACGGTGAGCGTCGATTCGCGTACGACGGTCAGATGATCGATCCTGAGCTCGTGATCGAGCGGATCATAGACCTCGACATTGACTTTGTCGCCGACCCGGGGCAGGCCGCGGCCGGCGATGACCAGCGGCACGGCGCCCGGCAGCACCACGGGACGGCGCAGCGCGACGGTAAGGGTTTCCGGCGGGATGCCGTGACTGGTGTTGATGATGGTCAGCTGCGTATCGCCGACCACCACTCCCTGGCTCACGCTGCGTCCCGATTCGCTCAGCAGGTCCGCCTGCCACCCTCGCAGCTCGAACCGGCGGCCGTAGATCGACTCGATGCGCGCGGTGGTGCGGCGCGCGACCTTCGGCGTGAGTTGCGGCAGGTCGATGGTGACGAGTTCGGTGACCCGTATCCCCTCGGCGAGCGTGTCCACCGTAAACGAGCTCAGGCCGACCTGGCGCTCCGCGTTGCGGATGGCGAAGAAGCTGTTGCCCGGCGGGACCGGCCAGCGGGCCAGCGTCTCCTCCCGCTTCGGGGCGTACAGCGAGCGCTGCACCAGCCAGCCGAGCGCGAGCGCCCAGCCGCAGAGCAGGAGGAAGACGAGGGTGCGCCGACTGACGCTGCCGTGGCGCGCGGTGGGCCGGCTCATCGGACGCGTTCGAGCAGCGAGTCCACCAGCGCCTGCTCGGTCGGGCCGGTCACGATGATCTGCAGCTCCGCGGGGAAGCGACTGTCGGGCCGGCGCTCCTGAAAGGTGTCGATCAGCAGCCGGACGGCGGTGTCGAGCGACAGGTCCGCCACGGCCACCGCACCGAGCGGCGCGCCGATGGTCGTGAGCTCCCAGCCCTCCGCCCGATGCCAGGCAGACACCAGCGCCCGGCGGACGATCTCGGGCGTGGTCGCCCGTTCCTCGCTGGCGAGAACGATATGCAGGACAAATTCAGCGGCGAGGTCGCCCGCCCCGGTGATCACCGCGGCGCCGGCATCCAGCGGGGCCACCACCTGGCGCAGCGACTGGAACCGGGGCCCGGCCGCGTCATCCAGCGCGGCGCTCGCGGCGCCCAGCGGCGCGAGCGAGGCATCGGCGGCGCGCACGATCGCATCGACCGCGAGGTCGGCGGGGCGATGCTGCACGGCGCGAATCACGTCTCGCCGGCTTCCCGTGCGCGGCGGTACATCGCCTGCGCCTCGTCGGGCTGTCCCATCCGGTCCAGCACCCGGCCGAGCAGGCGGAAGGTGCGGCCGTGGTCGGGTCCAAGCTCGGCGGCGCGCTGCAGGGCAGCATGTGCTCCGGGCAGGTCATTGGCCTGGTTAAGCGCCTCACCGAGATAGTAGTGCGCCGTGGCGTTGTCCGGCTCGAACGAGATGGCGAGCCGCAGTGCCTGCGCCGCCTGGGCGGGCACGCCTTTTCGCCACAGGACCATACCGAGGGTCAGGTGCCCCTGGATATGGGCGGGGTCCAGCCGCAGCGCGCGCCGGAGATCCGCCTCCGCCTCGGCGTGCTGTTTGAGGCGGCCGTGAATGGCGCCACGGGACACCAGCAGATTGACGTCATCGGGCGTGAGTCGCAGCGCTGCCGTGAGCTGCTCGAGCGCTTCGGCCGGGTCGCCGGTGGTCTCCAGCAGATGGGAGAGATTGTTGCGGGCAGGGAGATGCGCGGCATCGAGGCCGAGCAGCTCGCGGTAGCGGTGGATCGCCTCGCTGACCCGCCCGCGGCTCGCCGCCTCCACCGCACGGCGGTAGAGCCGCTCGACCGGTGCCTCATCGGTGCGCGGCTCGGTGGTGATGAGATCGTCCTGCGGCAGCAGGTCGGCGAATGGCCGCAGCGGATAGCCGGCGTCGGGCTCGAGCGGGGGCAGGTCCCCCTCCAGGCCGTTGCCACCGACCATTTCGTCGAGCAGGCTCTCAAGGCCCTGGGCGCGGGAATTCCGGGTGAAGGTCATGGGCTGGCTGAATCATCATCAGGGCCGGGG
>JAWXBX010000324.1:0-9533 GCA_034440415.1 Gemmatimonadota bacterium
GATGGCGAGGGAGAACTTCTCGCCCCGGCCCGAGCTGCCGCGCGGATTCATGGCGACCACCGCGTAGCCCCGCGCCGCGAGCAGCTGCCAGTAGAGGTTGAAGTCGTTCTGGAACTGGCCGACCGGCCCGCCGTGCAGCACGAGGATAGTCGGGTACTTTTGCCCCGGGGTGTAGTCGAGCGGCTTGATCACAAGGCCATTGATCATCGTCCCGTCCTTGCTGCGCACCGTGATTTCCTCGTACGGCGCCAGGCGCAGTGCCGCCATCAGCGAATCATTCTGATGCGACAGCGCCAGCGGGCTGCTGCCCTCGAGTGCGAAGATTTCGCCGGGCCGGCCCGGCGTCTCCAGCAGCACCGCCACCTTGCCGTCGTTGCTGATGGAGTAGGCCGGGACGATGGAACGGCCCCGCAGGATCGTTTCAACCGGTCCGCCGGTGGCGGAGACTCGACCCAGGTACACCGCGCGGTCGTCCTCGACGGTGAGGTACAGCGACTTCGCGTCGGCCGACCAGGTCACATTGCCGACATGACGATCCAGCGCCCGGGTGAGAATGGTCGGTGCAGTGGTGCCCCCCCACGGGATCACGGCGAGCCGCGGGCCGGCGTAGTAGATCAGCGAGTCCGCACCACCCTGCAGGTAGGCGATATACCGGCCATCGGGACTCCACGCCGGGCGCCCGTCAAAGTCGGGTGAGCCATCCGGGCCGGTGAAGGTCGTCAGCTGACGGGCGACGGTGCCGGCGGTGGCCTGCTGCACGTAGAGGTCCCAGTTGTTGCCGCGGTCCGGGTCACTGCCTGCGCGCTTGCTGGCAAAGACGATGTACTGCCCGTCGGGTGACCAGGCCGGGTGGCCTTCATCGCTCTGTCCGGGCGTGAGCGGCACCAGCGTGCGTCCGGCCAGCTCGAACAGGTAGAGGTGTTTCCGCTTGCGCCGGACGTAGCCGGTGTAATCCTCCTTGAAGTAGAACCGGTCGATCACGATCGGCTCCGGCGTCTTCTCCTTGTCCGTCTCCTTGGCGGTTCCACCGAGCTGGACATCGATCGTGTCCACCCGCTCGGAGTCGGGCCACGTGCGCAGGTCGCTGGTCTCGACCGAGTCGCCATCCTCGATCTGCAGCACCAGCCGGCTCCCGTCCGGCGACCAGACGTAGTCCTCGATGCCGTTCTTCACATGGGTGACCTGTTCCGCCTCCCCCCCGCGGCGGTCGAGCAGCCAGAGCTGGTCGGCGTCCTTGTCATCGCCCCGGCCGGAGAGGAAGGCGAGGGAGCGTCCATCGGGGCTCCAGCGCGGGGTGTGCTCGCTCTCCTTCGGGGTCCGGGTCAGTTGCAGTGTGGTCTTTCCGTCCCAGCTGGTCATCCAGATGTCGCTGACATGCTGGTCCGCCTTGAGGTCCACGGCGGTGACGACGTAGGCCACCCAGCGACCATCGGGCGAGACCTGCGGGTCGCCGACATCCCTGAGCCGGGGCAGGTCGTCGAGCACAAGGGGACGTCCGGGGACGACCTGGGCCGGCAGCATGGACGTGGGGAGGCAGAGCAGGAGGGCGAGCAGGGGGCGGCGCATGCAAACTCCGTGGAGGCGGTACCGGAGCATCCAGCCCCGGGGACGATAGTCGACCGATGATCGCTCCCACCGGGAGGCAAGGCAAGGGGGAGGGCATGGCGGACTTGAATTACGGGCAGCATTGTCGAACCATCAGGCGAGTTGCTCCTGCGGGGAGCGGCGCCTAGTATGGAGTTCCGTCTCACCATACTCATGGCAGATCCCATCCTCATCGAATCCGCCGTCGAATCGGTCGCCTGCGCCAGTGCCGCCGTCGGGGCAGGTGCGGGCCGGGTCGAGCTCTGCGCCGATCTCGCCCGCGGCGGGGTGACGCCGAGCGCGGGGCTGATCCGCGCGGTGCGATCGGCGGTGGATGTACCGCTCATGGTACTGGTGCGTCCGCGTGCGGGCGACTTTGTCTACTCGGCCGCTGAGCTGGATGTCATGCGCCACGATATCCGCGAGGTGTATCGTGCCGGCGCGAATGGGGTCGTCCTGGGGGTGCTGACGCCGGGCGGGCTCGTCGATGAGTCGGCGATGCGCATGCTCGTCGCCGTGGCTGGCTCGCTCGACGTCGTCATGCACCGCGCGGTGGACCACACCCCTGATGTCATGGAATCTTGCCGCATGCTCATGGCGCTTGGCGTCCGGCGGGTGCTCACCAGCGGGGGCGCGCCGACCGCACTCACCGGGGCCGCGATGCTCGCCGAGCTGGTGACAGCGCTGGGCGACCGCTTGGCAATCATGCCCGGAGGGCAGGTGCGCGCGGGCCATGTGGCGGAACTCCTACACCGGACCGGGGCGCGGGAGATCCACCTCGGTCCGCGCCGGGTGGTCAGCGATACCGGCATGGGTGTTCGTGAAGAGCTGGATGTTGAGCAGCTGGCCGCCGTCGTGTGCGCCGCCCGTAGGTAGGGGCCGCAAGCGTAGGGGCCGCAAGCGTAGGGGCCGCATGCGTAGGGGCCGCATGCATGCGGCCCCTACTTGCGGCCCGGCGGTCACAGCCACCATTGGGGGGACGATGACCATCAACTGGGCGGATTTCGAACGGGTGGATCTGCGGGTCGGAACCATCGTCGCCGTCGAGCCCTTTCCCGAGGCGCGGAAGCCGGCGTGGAAACTGACCGTCGATTTCGGCCCAGAGATCGGGCAGAAACGCTCCAGCGCGCAGATCACCACGCTCTACACCGCGGAGGAGCTGCTCGGTCGGCAGGTGCTGGCAGTGGTGAATTTCCCGCCGAAACAGATCGGTCCGTTCCGCTCCGAGGTGCTGGTGACCGGATTCGCCGACACGGATGGGGCCGTCGTCCTGGCCCTGCCCGAACGCCCGGTGCCGAATGGGGCGAGGTTGGTGTAACGGTGCCTCACCCTGTGGCGCAGACGAAGCTGGTCGTCGTGGGTCGGTACCGATCCACCGACCGGGCGCACCGCCGATTCAGGGATCGCAGGCCGTCGACTTCCACAGCATGGCGTGGGGTGTCGTCGGCGGCCCGCTGGCTGCCCATGCCCACCCCACCACGGAACCGCATGTGTTCACATCGAGCGCCATGCCGTTGGATGGTGATGCCGGCGGGAGCGGGAGGGAGGTCAGGCTGTTCTTGTACTTCGTCCACGGCAGCGGGGTAGACACGTCGCCGAGGTATCCCACGGTTCTGCCACGATCACTCAACCCATTCGCCTGACTGTAGGGGCCGATCTGCAGCGGAATCACCGAGCCGTTTGGGGTCCACCGCGTGGCAGTCGCTTCCCCTCCAGCCGGATCGACAAACCCGGCGACACCGCCCGCACTATTGATATCCAGCAGAAAAGCGCCGAGGCTGCCCGCGGGAAGCAGGTCCGTAATCGAACCATCCGGATTCCATCTGAGCGGATGGGTATACCCCAGAGTGTCTGAAGCGTATCCGACAATCGCACCTGCATTGTTGATCCGGGTCGCTTCCGAGCCGAGGAACCCTGGAGGGGTCAGGTTCGCCATGCCGGCAGCCGCAGTCCAGGCGAAGGCGTTGCCATTGGACGAGCCGATGACCGTGCCCGCGTCATTTACGCCGTACGCAACGGTCGCTTCCCCGCTCAGGTGGCCGAGGACCAGCGGAGGTTGCCCGAGTCGCCAGACGACCGCGACAGCGCTGTCGGCGATGTTTCCGGCGGCCCACCCGACGATCATGCCCGTATTGTTCAGGTCCCGCGCCTGGTGGATTGCGTAGCCGGGAATCGCGGGAAGCGTGTCCAGCATCCCCTGATGCCACAGCGCGGCGTGGATCACGCCGAGACCGGTCGAATCGATTGTGGTCCAGCCGGCGATCTCCCGATTGTTGTTGATCGCCGTCGCCTCCGACCATCCGCCGGGCATGAAGGCCCCGAGGTCTACCCCCACACATACCCCGCCGCGGCGCTTCGGCCGGCTGCAGCGGGATTCTCGGCGACGGGAGTCCCGTCGGCACAGGATGCCAGGAGCAGGGCGACGAGAGTTGTGAGCGCAGGCCGATGACGCATTGCAACCTCCAGGGAGCACGGATATTGGGATGGAGTGCTGATATTCCGCAAGGCTCATTCCATTCTTGTCGACAGGGCGTCAACCTATAGATTCGGGCTCCGACGGTGTGCCACACCCACGATATATTTCCCCCCATGCCCGCCTACCAATATCCCGACTCGCACGTCTTCTACCGCAAGCTCACCCGTCGCTATCCGTTGATCACCCACGGCGAAGGTTGCTGGCTCATCGCCGAGGACGGGACCCGCTACCTCGACGGCTCCGGCGGCGCCTTTGTGGTCAACCTCGGTCACGGCGTCCGCGAGATTGGCCAGGCGATGGCCGACCAGGCGTCCAGGGTCGCCTACATCAACGGCACCGCCTTCACCAACGAGCCGGTCGAGCGGCTCGCCGCCGAGCTGGCCACGATGCTGCCCGGTGACCTCGACAAGTGCTACTTCCTTGGCAGCGGCTCCGAAGCGGTCGAAGCTGCGCTCAAGCTGGCACGGCAGTACTGGGTCGAGACCGGCAAACCGTCGAAGCACAAGGTGATCGCGCTCTTCCCGGCGTATCATGGCAACACGCTGCTCGCGCTTTCCGCTTCCGCCCGAGAACACTACAAGACCTATTTCCGGGAATGGCTGGTGGATGTGCACCGCATTCCGGCGCCGTATGCCTATCGGTGCGAGTGTGGCGGCATGGGGAGCGGGGAACAGGGAACGGGGAAGGGTGAATGTCCGGTCTGCTCCGGGGCGGCGCTGGAATCGGCCATTCTTGAGTTAGGCGCCGACAACGTCGCAGCGTTCATCGCCGAACCGGTGGGAGGCAGCTCCACCGGGCATGCGGTGCCGCGGCCGGACTATTTCCGCCGGATCCGCGAGATCTGCGATCGGCACAGCGTCCTGTTCATTGCCGACGAGGTACTGGTCGGCGCGGGCCGGACGGGCACCTGGTCCGCGATCGAACCCTACGGCGTCGTCCCCGACATCATGACCTTCGGCAAGGGGATCACCGGCGGCTATGCCCCGCTGTCGGCGCTGGTGGCGCCGACACGGATCATCGACCCGATCGCGCGCGGTTCCGGCGGGTTGATGCACGCCCAGACCTTTTCACACCACCCAGTGCTTGCCGCCGCCGGACTCGCCGCCGTGCGCTACATCCGCGCGCATGGCCTGGTGGAGCGGTGCCGGACGATGGGCGAGGTGTTTCACCGGAAGTTGGCGCCGCTCCGCGCACTGCCGCATGTCGGCGACATCCGCGGACGCGGGCTGCTGGCGGGTATCGAGTTTGTACAGGACAAGGGGACTCGGGCGCCGTTCCCGCGCAAACTGAAGTTCGCGGAGACCTTTGCGGAGGAGGCGCTGACAGGGGGACTCATGACCTGGGCCAACATGGGGCAGGCCGACGGCACCAACGGCGATCTCTCCTGCCTCGCGCCGCCGTTCGTGGTCAGTGAGGAAGAACTGGATGAAATCGTGGTGCGGTTTGCCGGGGCGGTGGAACGGACGGTGAAGCGGGTGGCGTAGACTCTGCGACAGCTAGGCGGTCAGGCGGTCAGGCGGTTGGGCGGTTGGGCGGTTGGGCAGCAGGCGCATGGTTTGGTGGACGATCGATATTGCGTCGCCTATCGCCTATCGCCCGCTGCTCAGTCCTCTTCCCGCAAACACTCCTCCAGAATCCCCATCCCGGTATCGACGTCGTATTCGTCGAGCACCAGAGGCGGCGCCAGGCGGAAGGTGCTCTTGCCACAGCCGAGGAGGAGGAGCCCCTTCTTGAATGCCCGCTCGGTGAGCCGGTCGATCAGGTCGGGGTAGGGCTCCTTGGTGGCGCGGTCTTTCACGAATTCAATGCCGATCATCAGCCCGCGCCCGCGGACGTCGCCGACGACGGCATATTTCTCCTGCAGCCGCTTCGCGTGACCGAGGATGCGGTCACCCATGGCCGTCACGTGAGGCAGCATCCCTTCGACGATGTCCAGCGTGGCCAGCGCGGCGGCGACGGCGACGGGGTTGCCGCCATAGGTCGAGCCGTGCGCCCCTGCCTCCCACGTCATGACCGATTCCTTCGCCACAAACGCACCGATCGGCATTCCGCTGCCGAGCCCCTTGGCGCTGATGAGGATGTCGGGTTCGACCCCTTCCCAGTCGCAGGCCCACATCTTTCCGGTGCGGCCCACGCCGCTCTGCACCTCGTCGGCGACGAGGAGGATGCCGTGCTGATCGCAGACCTCCCGCAGCGCGCGGAGGAAACCCATCGGTGGGATCACGTAGCCGCCCTCACCCTGAATCGGCTCGACGAAGATCGCGGCGACGTCGGATGGATCCACCTGGCGGGCGAAGAGCTCATGCAGCGCCCCGATCGAATGCCCGATCGGATCGGCGGAGCGGTAGGGATTGGCGTAGGGAATGTGGTACACCTCGGGCAGCATCGGCCCAAAATGCTTGTGCTGCCGAGCCTTGCTGGAGGTGAGGCTCAGCGCACCATAGCTTCGGCCATGGAAGGATCCCTGGAACGAGATCAGCGCCGGCCGCCGGGTGTGATAGCGCGCCAGCTTGATCGCACCCTCCACCGCCTCGGTGCCCGAGTTGGACAGGAAGGTGCGCTTGCGGCTCGGTCCGGGCGCCAGCTTCGCCAGGCGCTCGGCGAGCTGGGCAAAGCCTTCGAAGTAGAAGTCGGTGCCGCAGATGTGCAGGAACTTGTCGGCCTGCGTCTTGATCGCCGCGACCACCTTCGGATGGTTGTAGCCGGTGGAGGAAACCGCGATGCCCGCCATGTAGTCGATGTAGCTGTTGCCGTCGACATCCTCCACCATGGCCCCGCAGCCGCCGCCGATGACCAGCGGATACTCCTTGATGTAGGAGGTCGAGGTCCAGGCCGCGTCGTGTTCGATGATCGCCTTGCCCTTCGGGCCCGGCGGCGGAGTCACGATACGGGGATAGGTGCGGGTGGTCATGATCGTTTCCGGTGTTGAGTATTGCGCCGTGGGCGCGTCAGCCGCGCCGTCTATCCTTCGATGACCGTCCGGCTCTGTTCCCGCATGAACTGCTGCACGTACCACGGGCCGCAGCCACCCTTGCCGCTCGAGCCCGAACCCTTCCAGCCGGTGAAGGCCTGCGCGCCGGGCCAGGCGCCGGTCGTGGCGCCGCTCCGCTTGTTCACATAACACACGCCGGCTTCGACCTCGTCAAAGAACCGGTCGATCTCCTCCTGCTTCTTCGAGAACAGTCCCGCCGTCAGGCCGTACTCCGCCTTGTTGCTCTCGCTGATGGCCTGATCAAAGCTGTCGACTTCTCCAATGGCGAGGAACGGGGCGAACAGCTCGTCCCGGAAGAGGGAACTCTCCAGCGGCAGACGCGCGATGGTCGGGGCGAGGAAGTAGCCATGGTCGAGCAGGCCACCGGTCAGACGCTCGCCACCGTAGAGGATGCGGCCTTCCTTGCGGGCAAGGGCGACGGCATCGGTCCAGCGGGCGATCGACTTCTCGTTGATGACCGGTCCGAACCAGACATCGCGCAGGGTGACATCGCCGATCGTGATGGCGGCGGTCTTCTTGATCAGCGCCTCGGTGAACGCCTGGCTCACCGCCCGGTGCACGTAGACCCGACTGGTGGCGCTGCACTTCTGGTTCTGCAGCCCGAAGGTCGAGCGCATGACGCCCTCCGCGGCGGCGTCGATGTCGGCGGTGTCCATCACGAGCGTCGGGTTCTTGCCACCCAATTCCATCAGGCAGGGCTTCACCCACTGCTGGGAGATGCCGTGGAAGATCCGCATGCCGACGGCCTTGGAGCCGGTGAAGACCAGGCCGTCCGTCCCCGGATTCTGCCACAGCGCGTCGCCCATCTGCGAGCCATGGCCGGAGAGGAAGTTGAACACGCCAGCCGGCACGCCCGCGTCGCGGTAGACCTCGTACAGCTTGAGCCCCGTCCAAGGCGTCGATTCGGCCGGCTTGTAGTTGACGGCGTTGCCGGTCATCAGCGCGGCGGAAGACATCCCGGTGGACAGCGCCAGCGGGAAATTGAACGGGGCGACACAGCTGAAGACGCCGTAGGGCCGCAGGATTTCGAGGTTGCGCTCGATCGGCGTGAGCTTCGCCATCTCGCGACGGAATCCATTGGTCTCCACCACCTGGTCGCAGTAGTAGTCGATCAGGTCGGCCGATTCCTCGGCGTCGCCCATCGCCTCGAGCCGGTTCTTGCCGACTTCTAGGCTCATGATGGCCGCCAGCTCGAACTTCCGCTCCCGGATCAGGCCGGCGGCGCGGCGGAGAATGCGCACCCGCTCCTCCCATGGCAGCCGAGCCCAGGCCGGCTGCGCCGCGCGCGCCGCCTTCACGGCCATGTCGACATGCGCCGGTGTCGCCGTGGCAAAGCGGCCCAGGACGAAGCGGGTGTCGATCGGGGAGATGTCAACGATCGGGTCGGTGGATGTCTCCACCTCCTGCCCGTTGATGTACAGCGGGTGACTCTTCCCCGCGGCCTTCCGGACCGCCACCAGCGCGGCATCGAACGCACGGTGGAAGCCCTCCATGTCGACGTTGGTCGAGGTGTACGTGATTTTCTGCTGCGGAGCGGTGGCGGTCATGGCATTCTCCTCAGGCGTGCACCGCGTGGGTCGGCTCGTGGACGGTGGTCGCGGCCTCGGTGACGGCCTGCTGCCGCCACCAGGCCTGACCCGACTCAGGCAGGGTGTAGATCGGATCGTAGTACTCGTGGCGGGTGTTGATCGCCTCGGGATTGTTCCACTCGATGCTGGTGAGGTAGTTCTTGGTCCAGTAGCTGATGCCCTTCTCCCGGTCGTAGTCGGCCAGCTGATGCACCCAGCGCTTGCCGACGAACGGCACGTCGCACACGATGCGCGGCGTGGCGAAGCCGGGGAGGTAGCCCATGATGTCATGCTGCAGCGCCTGCGCCTCCGCGACACTCAGGCGCCAGTGCTCGGAGTTGGGGATCATGTCGCACATGTAGAAATAGTACGGCAGGATCTTGGCATGATCCAGCAGCATGAAGCAGAGGTCGAGCATCTCCCGCGGCGTGTTGTTGATGCCGCGGAGCAGGACGCCCTGGTTCCGGACGTCGCGGAAGCCGATCTCCAGCAGCTTCTTCGTCGCCTTGCCGACCAGCGGCGTCACCTGCTGGGCATGATTGGCATGGGTATGCAGCGCCAGGTCCACGCCGCGCTCGATCCCCTTTTTTGCCAGCCGCTCCAACCCCGCCATGACGCTGTCCTGCAGGAAGTGCTGCGGCAGCCCGATCAGTCCCTTGGAGGCGAGCCGGATGTCCCGGATATTCGGGATGTCCATCAGCGCACTCACGAACGGCTCGAGCTGGGTAATGTGCAGGTTGGCGATGTCTCCGCCGGAGACCACGACGTCCCGGACCGACGGCGTCTTCCGCAGGTAATCCAGCATCTGCTGGTGCCGGTCCTTCTGCGGAGTCAGGAACTTGAGCTTGGCGACCTGCGGCACATCGTTGCCGACCAGGTCCATGCGGGTGCAATGCCCGCAGTACTGCGGGCA